>CAIRZE010000101.1 GCA_903882995.1 uncultured Candidatus Competibacteraceae bacterium | reverse complement strand
AGCGAAAAGTTGCTAAAAAAATAATCAACAACCCTCTTCTTTAGGTGAGAATTCTCGATCTATAAATGATGTTGATAGATATTCCACGATACTGGAAGCTTTGTCTGCTTTAGGAACTGGATAAGGATGCATATAGTTAAATGAACACAAAGCAGCTCGCTAAACTTATGAAATTTGAGGATGTGTGATAATACAGGAGATATGAATATCACCATATTTCTCTATAGACATGATAATAACTATAAGGACTACACTATACGGTGAACTGCCTTGGATAAACACGCACCAGCATTATGCGCGGACCGTTCATTTTCTTCACCACTATATCAAACCGATCGAATTCTATTTTCTGACCTTCATGCGGTACGTCGCCAAGTTCCCACATAATCAAGCCGCCAACTGAATCGGCATTTTCTTTTTCTATCTCTATACCTAATTCACGCTCCAGAGAAAAAATTGGCAGACTGCCCTTACCAATTAGAGTATTGTCATCTAATCTGACCCAATCATTCTGATTCTTTCTAAATTCATCTCTGATACAACCGACTAAAGCGCCTAGCATATCATCTAAAGTGATAAAACCCTCTGCTCTGCTATTTTTTTTTCCGACAATAGCAAAATGCGGCGCACCCTTGCGGAAGCGACGAAATAGATCTAAAGCTGGTGTATTAGGCGCAACGTATTGCACCGGGCGTAGATGCACCATGAAGTCCTCAATAGTTTTCTCCTTTTGCTGTACAAGAAATAGATCTTTTAAGTGGATAATTCCTAGCACAGCCTCACCATCTCTAGCAAAATACGGATAACGACTATAACGGTTATTGTAGACAGTTTCTAAGTTATCCTCGATGGTCCTATTTTGATATAATCCAGTTACCTCACTAATTGGCCTCATTAGCTCGGAAACTGCGAGATCGCTGAAATCTAAGGTATGAGCCGCAATTTGCAATTCATCCTTGTTTAGCTTCTCTGAGTGATGGCTACCACGCAATATAAGTTTAAGTTCCTCACCGGAATAGTGGGTTTCATACACATGCCCGCTGTCAAGACCGGATAAGCGTAGCACGCCTGTAGCGCTAATATTAAGCACCCAAATTGCTGGATACATGATCCAATAGAAAATATAAAGCGGAATCGCTGACCAAACAGAAACCCATTCTGGTCTGCGGATAGCTAAGGATTTTGGCGCCTGTTCACCTAACACAATATGCAGAAAGGTAATAGTAGAAAAGGCACAAATAATCGATACTATATGAGATAATTCTGCAGATGTGATGTTCAGCAAAGAGAATGCATAGACAAATATTCGATAAAATGCTGGTTCTCCGATCCAGCCCAATGCCAAAGAAGACAGCGTTATACCAAACTGACAGGCTGATAAATAGGCTTCAAGATGATTATGCACTGTTGCAAGGATGCATCCACGCCAACCATACGTCTTGACAATGGTACTGATACGGGTTTGACGCAATTTCACTAAACCAAACTCAACAGCGACGAAAAACCCGTTCAGCACCACTAGCAACACTGCTGCTAAAACTAAAAGGAAATTTTCCAAAAGCGCACATCTCCATGATACGGTGATTCAAATATAGGAAGCGCTTACCATAATCACATAGTCAATGGATCCAAAATCTGTGTGCTAGCTAGGCAGGAAGTACTTCTATAAACTTACCCACTACTACCAGTAATATCCAAAATTAGTCTCTCGCTCTGGTAGTTTACGTGGTATCCCATCGCTATTAACTGAAACGTAAATGATCACAGCCTCAGTAACCTTAGTAGCTTTTAGCATGCCGTCGTGTGCTCGCTGGCTGAATACCTCAACCTTCACTGTGATTGAGGTCGAACCAACTTTCTGGATACGTGCGAAACAACTAACAAGATCTCCTACCTGAACAGGCTTGTGGAATTCCATAGAAGTCACTGCTACGGTAACTACCGGTCCTCCAGAGTATTCCAGTGCTACAATCCCACCTGCGACATCCATCTGGGCCATAATCCAGCCTCCGAATACTTTCCCAATAGGGTTGGTATTAGCAGGCATCGCCATGATGCGGACAGTTGGTTGACGATCGCTAGGAAAAATATCCAGCTCTTGCATACTAATTTTAGTCATAATTCCCCATAGAAGTGGTCTAGTAGAAAGCATACACATATAAGTATAAGCTAAGCAGTAAAACGAAAATCAGAAATATAGCAATTAGTAGTTTTTTTAGAAATTAAAGAAACTTCGACTTTTATAGTTAATAACAGAATCACCATTCTAAAATGGTAGCTGAACGGTAGCTGATAAGTTCGAAACACATCATGTTACCAGCAAGGATAGTGTCCGTACTCTCTAAAAGGGCGGTTCATGTCTTCTAACTTTCTGATATAAAGTTTATGGTTATAAAGTTGTCTCTTCTTATTCTTAAAATATTTTGAATGTACTGATTTGGATGGTTGCCCGTTAGATTCAGTAGGTATGGCTTCCTGGATTTATGCGGTATATAGTGAAGCCAGTCTTTAGATAACTAGCTGATTAAAATACTAATTCAAAACAGCAACCGACCAAAATAACGCCCTATCCTTCTATGCTCAGAGTTATTATTTAAGAGTTATTATTTAATTGAAGTATATTATTCAGAGCATCGATTACATTACTATCTATTGTAGAATTTAAGCTACCCTTAACGACCGTATTCAGTAATTAAACTTGCAAATGCAAGTAGCTCTTCACTAAATTAATCTTGTCAGGAATACTTAGCTGTCTCTAATATCAATATCCTCTATAGTCTTTCTATTTTCCTCATGAACATAAGAGTACAATCCATCTCTCTGTAACAGAAAGGGCAGGTACTAATTAAGTATAGAGGTCATTAATGTTTAATTTAGAAAAAACAAAAGCTGGTTATAGGTTATTGAGTATTATATGGTATGAGAGATTAAACAAAAAGGCACATATCAAACCGCTTTTTAAAATTACTCCAATTGGTACTGCGGTGACGGCTTGAGATAAGAAGATGCACTGTCCGTTCTGCAGCACGCCAGATACCCGTGTAATCGACTCTAGGTTATCAATAGAGGGTGACAGAGTAAGACGCCGCCGCGAGTGCATAAATTGTAGTATAAGATTTACCACCTACGAGATCGCAGAACTGTTGATGCCAATAGTGATAAAGCGTGATGGTCGACGTGAGCAATTTTTGGAAGAAAAGCTACGAACTAGCCTATCACGCGCTCTAGAAAAGCGGCCGATCAGCAATGGGCTCATAGAAGAAACTTTACTAAGTATTAAGAAATACGTTCGTGCCAGTGGGGAACGTGAATTTAGCAGCCAAAGAATTGGAGAACGGGTAATGAAGGAATTGCTTAATCTCGATCAAGTTGCATATGTTAGGTTTGCTTCTGTCTACCTCAGTTTTGAGGATATTAACGCCTTTCGCGAAGAAATCGAGCGTTTGCAAAAAATATCTGGAGTAGATTCAGTTTGATTCTTCCAGATGACTACTTTTATATGAGTCGTGCTCTAGCGCTCGCTCAGCGTGGTTTATACAGCACTGACCCTAATCCACGAGTCGGTTGTGTCCTTGTCCGAGATGGTAAAGTTGTTGGTGAAGGGTGGCATGAGCGAGCTGGTGAGAAACACGCAGAAATTAATGCATTGAATATAGCTGGCACACGTGCCAGAGGTGTGACAGCATATGTTACGCTTGAACCGTGTTGCTATCATGGCTGTACTCCACCATGTACGGATGCTCTTCTGATGGCTGGTATCTCACGCATAGTTGTGTCGATGTCTGATCCCAATCCTCGAGTAGCTGGTAAGGGATTAGAAATCCTACGTGAAGCTGGCGTGTTAGTGGAATGTGGTCTATTAGAACAAGAGACACAGGCCCTAAATCCAGGTTTCATACAACGCATGACGGAAGGTAGGCCTTTTGTCCGAGTCAAAATGGCAATGAGCATAGATGGGCGTACTGCTTTATCTTCTGGTGAAAGCAAATGGCTAACTAGCACTATAGCACGTCAGGATGTACAAAGGTTACGCGCCCGCGCTTCTGCGATTTTGACTGGCATCGATACGATATTATCCGATGATCCTGGTCTCAACGTCCGGTTACCTGACGATAAACGCCAGCCGTTGCGTGTAATTCTCGACACAGAGCTACGAACGCCACCAACCGCTAAGACACTACATTTGGACGGTTCTGTACTGATTTTTACAAATGTTTCTGATATTAATCGACAAGCCCCACTTCTGGCAGTAGGCGCTAATATTGTTGTCGTCCCAAGATCCGGAATTTATTTGGATCTGCGTGCAGTCATGACTGAACTCGCAAATCGCGAATGTAATGAAATTCATACAGAATGTGGACCAACTCTTGCTGGTTCACTATTACAAGCTGGTCTAGTAGATGAAATAGTAATTTATATAGCTCCTTTTATATTAGGTGATAAAGCACGCGGATTGTTTCAGTTGCCGGAATTGACACGCATAACAGAAAGGATGGAATTGAAAATTATCGAAGTACGAGCGATCGGCCAAGACTGGCGAATAACGCTGCGACCACAATAGCTAGGAGAAAATCAAACTTTCTCATAAATCCTGTTATTTACGGTTTGAACGGAGCAACGCAATCATGTTCACCGGAATCATCGCCGCCGTTGGGACTATCTCCACAGTTCAGTCGCGGGGTGGAGATATCCGTATACACATTGGCACTGGAAAACTAGACTTAAGCGATGTGCAGTCAGGTGACAGTATCTCTGTCAGTGGTGTATGCCTTACTGTCGTCGATCTGACTGGTAATGGGTTTTGGACTGATGTCTCACGTGAGACTATAAAGAATACTATTCTCTTGGAAGCTAAACAGGGAACCAATGTTAACCTAGAAAAAGCTATAACTCTCACTACTCGGATCGGTGGCCATCTAGTCTGCGGACATGTAGATGGCACTGGTACTATTGCAGGCTGGCGGCCGGATGGACGTTCGTGGTGGTTGCAAATTCAAGCGCCTGATACTCTGACACGGTATATTGCTGAAAAGGGCTCAATTTGTGTTGATGGTGTTAGTCTTACAGTAAATCAGGTAAATGGAGTCAACTTCCAACTAAATATTGTTCCCCACACGTTGGCGGAAACCACACTAGCAGATTTTAAAATCGGCCAGCGAGTTAATTTGGAAGTAGACTTAATCGCTAGGTATTTAGAAAGGCTGTTTCTGGTCAACCGGTTTGCACAGCCAGCTAGCGCCCTAACTGAAGCTATATTACGCAAACATGGTTTCTGGAAATAGTTATGTTATTGAATAATATAGATGAGATTCTTGATGATCTCCGGCAAGGCAAGATGGTAATAATCATGGATGACGAAGATCGAGAAAATGAAGGTGATCTGTTAATGGCAGCGTCTAGTGTTCGTCCAGAGGACATAAACTTTATGGCTAGATACGGTCGCGGACTGATCTGCCTCACCTTAACTCGAGAACGGTGCCAGCAATTACATCTGCCATTGATGGTAAATGATAGGGACATTCCATATAGCAACTTCACGATTTCCATAGAAGCCGCAAGAGGAGTTACTACTGGTATTTCTGCATACGACCGCGCCCTCACTATTCGTACTGCTGTACATCCAGACACTCAACCAAAAGATCTAGTGCAACCAGGCCATATCTTCCCAGTGATGGCACAGCCCGGAGGTGTGTTAACCAGAGCTGGTCATACCGAGGCAGGGTGCGATCTAACAAGGCTGGCTGAATTAGAACCATCAGCAGTGATCGTTGAGATCCTAAATGAAGATGGCACTATGGCACGACGGCCTGATCTAGAAGTATTCGCAAAGAAACATTATTTAAAGATCGGTACTATAGCTGATCTAATACGCTATAGAATGCATAAAGAAAAGACTATCGAGCGAGTAGCTGAAACCATGATGGATACCGAATTTGGGCCATTTCGGGTGCTAGCTTACCGGGATATAGTTAGTTCACATGTTCATTTTGTATTAGTCAAAGGAGAAATTAATCCGGATCAAGCTGTGCTTATATACATTCACATACAAAATTTTCTGAGTGATATGTTAGCACTAAAACTTCCAGATGGCGTCTGGACATTAAGAGTAGCCATGCAACGAGTTGCGAGCGAACCATCTGGCGGAGTACTGGTCTTTCTGGCTTACCCTGAGAATCTTGCCACGTTGATTAACGGGATAAAATGTGGCCATCAACTCAGCTATATAGAAACACTGCATACTGACAGACAATCTATTGAATTACGTACTTATGGCAACGTTTCTCAAATTCTTATTGACATTGGGGTTCGAAAGGTGCGCATACTGGGCTCCCCAAAAAGCTTGTCTGGCCTATCTGAGTTCGAGCTGGAGATTGTGGAACGAGTTTCTTAATGTCATACATTAACATGATAAATACAATTGAAGGTAATTTTATACCGTCGCAAGGCGTCCATTTCGCTATTTTGGTAGCACGCTTCAACAGTTTTATTGTTCATAGCTTAGTGGATGGTGCAGTTGATACCTTAAGACGACACGGAGTGCCAGAGACTCATATCGACTTGATCTGGACTCCAGGGTCTTTCGAGTTGCCTCTAGCTGCGCAAAAACTAGCAGCTAATGGGTGCTACGATGGTATTGTTGCCCTAGGTGCAGTCATCCGTGGTGGCACACCGCATTTCGAATATGTTGCTGGGGAGTGTGCTAAAGGCATAGCAAGCGTTTCACTTCGCTATAATATCCCTATAGGTTTTGGCGTGTTGACAGTGGATACTATAGAACAGGCAGTAGAGCGAGCTGGCACTAAGTCAGGTAATAAGGGAGCAGAAGCTGCTAGATCAGCCCTAGAAATGGTCAATCTCCTGCGGCAGCTGGAAAAAAATTGAACTGTGTTAATCGTGCTCATACTCGTAAAAATTCAACATGTAAACGAGCATGGGCTAGGCGCTGTGCTACCCAAGCGTTATATGGGTGGCAATTAACTGGTCAGGAACCAGATCAGATAGCAGCCCATTTTCTGGCTTACCAGGATTTAGCTAAGGCCGATCCAGATTACTTTCAAGAACTAGTTATTCAAATTCCTGTATGTGTTAAGGAGATAGATGCAGCTTTAGTTGCTTTTCTAGATAGGCCTGTGCTGCAAGTAGATCCTGTAGAGTGCGCGATCCTACGCATCGGTAGCTACGAATTGATGCACCATGCTGATATTACACATCAGATCATTATCAACGAAGCTGTCGAACTCGCTAAGTTATTCGGTGCTGAACAAGGGCACCGGTTTGTCAACGGTGTGCTCGATAAGTTGGCTCGTGCTGTACGTCCGGTAGTGTTTAATATAAAAAGTTAATTTCATTTAAAAAATAACTGCGGGGCTGGTCATGCTGTCGTCTGTAATGCCTCTAGCCACTGGATTTACTTTTTAGAAATCTTGTTACTTCCTGTGCAAAGGAGGTTGCCCGCCATGTAACGGTTGCAGTAACGTGACTGGTATATGGCATCACCCACAGTCCACAGTTAGGAATTGTGTGGAACATCTCCAACATTCTCTTTAGTGGCACTAGAGGGTCGCGGTCCCCCACCACAAGTAAGGTCGGCTGAAAGATATTTTTCATGATCTCTAACTGGTGCCCGTAGCCAGTGGTATTAGGATCTAGAGCTTCTAGTACTCTGCCAATGACAACCTGCCAGGCATCAGGTCCGCCTTGTGGATGGTGAATTTTACTTAACCAGCTAAGCATGCCGGCATCTTGCCAATATGATGGATTAGTAATATTTACTATACTATCGTAGGATAGCGAATCCTTGCAGTAACTAGTTCTATATAATACCAGCTTGCTTATCCGCTCTGGGTAGTGAAGAGTGAGCCATAGTGCTACCGCCCCACCCAGCGAAGAACCCAACAAATTTACTCTTCTTAGATTAAGTTCATCCAACAATTCTAATATTGCATAACTCATATCAGAAACTAACAGGCGCTCTGCCACCATTGGGCTACGACCGTGACCTAATTGGTCAGGTACGATTACTCTAAAATGGCGAGAGAGTGAAGAAATTTGTGGTTTCCATTCCTCACCGCTCATACCGCCACTATGCAGAAGAACTAGAGGTTCACCTCGACCGCTATCCGTGTAGTATAGTATAGCCATTACATTATTGTTGCTTAAACCCTGCCCTTTCCTCTACAGTAGATTGTTGACTATAGCCGCAACTGCACATTATAAAAAGACAGAGAAATTGATCCATGACTATGACTTCTAACTATTATCGTTCGCTCAGTCCACATGGGTTCCACCGTATACACTATACCGAATGGGGTGACCCTAAAAATCCTAATGTCTTAATCTGCGTTCATGGCTTAGTTAGAACATGTAGAGATTTTGATTTCCTAGCATCCACACTTGAGGAAGAATATAGAGTCATCTGCCCAGATATCGTCGGACGCGGCGAGAGTGATTGGTTAGATGAAAAGACTGATTATACATACCCACTCTACATTAATGACATGGCAATGCTCATTGCAAGAATTAATGCTGAAAGGATCGACTGGGTCGGCACTTCAATGGGTGGTCTAATTGGTATATTTCTTGCCAGCTATCCAGGGACACCAATTTCTAGATTGTTGGTTAACGATATCGGGCCACGCATCCCTGTAGCTGGACTGAAGCAGGTATCTGATTATGTTGGAAGAACAGTAGCTTTCGATACCATCGAAGATGTAGAGCGTGCGTTGCGCTGTTTTACTTCAACCTTCGGAAAGCTAACAGAAGCCCAATGGAGACACATAGCCATCTACAGTTCACGGCGATTGGCAGACGGCCGATATGTTACAAATTATGATCCTGGTATTGCTGATAACTTTAGGCAGATGGAGTTAAAGGACATCGATTTATGGTCTATTTGGGATAACATCAGTTGCCAGACTCTGGTACTGCGTGGTGTACACTCCAAAGTTTTAAATCATAAAGATGCCGTGATTATGACTGAACGCGGCCCCAAAGCGAAACTAATTGAACTACCAGATATGGGTCATGCTCCAGCCCTAACTTCCGAAGATCAGATCGCTATCGTCCGTGAATGGCTACTAAATGGATGAAAAGCAACATTATGCACCTGTTACTTAACATCAGTATCAATCTATCTGTTGAAAGTAACCAGCCTGAGTCCTATAAGGCGTATATCTTATCTAATATTAATCAAAATAGATACGTAAATTTGTTAAGTAAAATGAATATCTTTTTGCTAACCATTAAGAGAAAAAGTCAGGCGGTTGGGATAAACATACCGAACGCTTAAACCCCAACCGCACCATTCTTTTAACCAGCGTATCTTTCTGCTACGAATTCCCAGTTTACCAAGCTCCAGAATGACTCAACATACTTTTGGCGGAGATTGCGATAGTCAATGTAATATGCATGTTCCCATACATCACAAGTCAGTAATGCTTTCTTACCATAGGTAGCTGGAGTACCAGCATTAGAAGTGCTCAATAATTCTATCGAGCCATCATCACTCTTTACAAGCCAGCTCCAACCAGATGCAAAGGTACCAGTTGCACATTTAGTGAACTCTTCCTTGAAAGCTGTAAAAGACCCAAATTTGCTGTTTATCACCTCAGCCAGCTCGCCATTTGGCTTATCACCACCGTTGGGCTGCATGCAGTTCCAATAAAAGGTATGATTCCACACTTGAGCAGCATTGTTGAAAATACCACCCGAGGATTTCAACACAATTTCCTCCAAAGAAAGTTGCTCAAACTCAGTACCTTTGATCAGGTTATTGAGATTGGTAACATAGGCCTGATGATGCTTACCGTAATGATATTCAAGAGTTTCTGTTGATATATACGGTTCCAGTGCCTTACTAGAGTAAGGAAGTCTAGGCAGAATATGAATCACGTATTTCATCTCCATTAGTTTTTT
>CAIRZE010000100.1 GCA_903882995.1 uncultured Candidatus Competibacteraceae bacterium | reverse complement strand
GACTTCTGCTATATCGATCCTATAGATGGTAGCGTAAGCGATAGACAAGGTATTCGTATCGGGTTTAAAGACGGTTCACGCATCGTATACAGACTATCTGGTACAGGTACAGAAGGTGCGACGTTACGTGTCTATATTGAAGCTTATGAACCTGATCCAGCTATGCAATATTTGGACACTCAACGGGCACTGGCAAAGTTAATTAACATCGCTAACAATCTAGCATGTATTAAAGAGGTCACAGGCAGAGAGTCACCAACGGTAATCACATAAATATCAATATCGGATTCCGGCTATCTTAAGCTCAATGTAACTGAAGTTATAGAAGGCAAAAAGGGATCGCTTTTGCGATCCCACACCAAAACAAGCGCTAGCTAATCTAGCTCAAGCAGTGTAATCACCCTTATAGCTTTCTAAAATTTTTATATAATTAGCACGTTCGAAAGCAGTCGGATCAGTAACATTGTGCTGACTCATTGAGCCTTTCATCTGTGCTACAGATACATAATTATGCATATCCATCCAGGTCGACAAGCCGTCACGCAAATTGCTCAGATAATCTATGCCGTTCTTGAGTAGAGCTGAGGTAGTCATTACTACATCTGCGCCAGCCATTAGATACTTCACTACCTCCACCGGAGAGTGGACCCCACGGGTTGCACCTAGTGAGGCCTGTAATCGCCCATATAAAATGGCTAGCCAGAGTAACGGTAAGCGAATTTCCTCAGTTGTACTTAGTTGCAGATTTGGCATAACTTCCATCTTATTTAGATCGAAATCTGGCTGGTAGAAACGGTTAAAAAATACCAGAGCATCAGCACCAGCATCATCAAGTGCTTTAGCCATAGAACCGATAGCACTGAAAAATGGGTTCAACTTTACCGCCACTGGCAGTGACACTGCCGCCTTTACACTTTTTAATATCTCAATATAGCGATCTTCAACTTCTCGGCCGCTTATATTTAGGTCAGCGGGAATATAATAGATATTCAGCTCAATGCCTCTAGCACCCGCCTGCTGCATGGACCGTGCATAATCAATCCATCCGGTATTAGTAATACCATTCAGACTACCAATAACCGGAATATCCACCGTTTCTGAAGCATTTCTCAATAAGTTTAGATAGCTATCCGGGCCAACCGTATAGTCAGACATTCTTGGGAAATAGTTGAGAGACTCAGCGAAGCTTTCAGTACCAGCGGTCATCAAATATTCCAATGCAGCACTCTCTTGTTGTAACTGCTCTTCGAATAGTGAAAACATAATCACAGCAGACGCTCCAGCATCTTCCAGGCGCTTAATATTGGCCACAGTCCCTGACAACGGTGAGGCTGAAGCTACGATTGGATGCTTCAATTCCATACCCATATAAGTAGTTCTTAAATCCATGGCGATTCCTTTTACTTAAAAAAATATTTCCGATGGATCGTCATCTATCCCAATTCTACCCCTATTGTAAGTATCACCTCTCCCGCTGATCGGGAAAGGAAAGGGTTAATAGGGTTACGGGTGAGATGATGTGCTTCTTATTATTTGAATTTCGGCTGGAAAACTGCACCGCTACTGGTTGCCATCTCTTCATATATAGACCAACGTTGGTTAATTGCCTGCTGACCTAATTCCATGAGATGTTCAGCTTCCTTAGGGTTAGTATGAGCAAGTACTCTGTAACGTACCTCATTGTAAGCATATTTTTTGAGCGGAATTTTCGGCCTAGCTGAGTCAAGGACAAATGGATTTTCACAGGATTCACGCACTGCTGGGTTATAACGCACCAACGGCCAATGTCCACTTTCTACAGCTAAACGTTGTTGATCTAGACCACGCTGCATATTGATACCATGAGCGATACAATGACTATATGCTAAGATCAGAGAGGTTCCTGGATATGCTTCAGCTTCTCGGAAAGCTAATAGTGTCTGCTGCGGATTAGCACCTAAAGCTACACGAGCTACATAAACGTTACCATATGAAATTGCCTGCAATGCGAGATCTTTCTTACCAACTGATTTCCCGGCAGCTGCAAATTTAGCAACCGCCCCAAGCGGGGTCGCTTTCGACATTTGACCACCAGTATTAGAATACACTTCAGTATCCATAACTAGAATATTTACATCACGGCCGCTAGCGAGTACGTGATCGACACCAGATGAGCCAATATCGTAAGCCCAACCGTCGCCACCAACTATCCAGATGCTACGCCGAACTAAATGGTCGATGATAGCTAGTAACTGTGCAGCGCGTGGATCTGTAATATTTTCTAGCTTTTTCTTGACTTCTGTTACACGATCCCGCTGTCGGCGGATATCTATTTCAGTAACCTGTTCAGCTTCTAATAAGCTTTCCACTAGTTCTTTATCAATACTCGACAGCTCTTTTAACAGCTCGCGCGCATAAGTTAAGTGTTTATCAGAAGTTAGTCGGAATCCTAGTCCAAATTCAGCATTATCCTCGAACAATGAATTTGACCAAGCTGGACCACGCCCCTCGCTGTTTACGGACCAAGGTGTGGTCGGTTGGTTTCCACCATAAATGGAAGAACAGCCAGTAGCATTTGCAACTAATAGCCTATCACCAAAAAGTTGGGATAACAGTTTAACATAAGGTGTTTCTCCACAGCCGGAACAGGCACCAGAAAATTCAAAGAGCGGTGGTAGAAACTGTACTCCACGTACCGTCGAGAAATCTACCCGACCGCGATCTACTTCTGGCAGAGTCTCGAAAAAACTGATATTAGCCTGTTCATCTTCTAAAACTGGCGCTTTGAGAGCCATATTAATGGCTTTACGACTGGCTTTCTCCTTACTTTTTACTGGACAGGCCTCTACACAAAGTGAACAGCCAGTACAGTCCTCAAGATAAACCTGCAGTGTATAACGGATATCTGGGAAACCACGAGCATCGATGGGCGCTGTCTTGAAAGCACTAGGAGCTTTTTCTAAGCTGCTTTGGTGATAAAACTTAGAGCGGATCACGCCATGCGGGCAAACCATACTGCAGTTTCCGCATTGTATACAGATATCCGGCTCCCATATAGGAATAAAGTTAGAAATATTACGCTTTTCCCACTTAGTAGTAGCACTAGGATAAGTACCATCAACAGGTAGTGCACTTACCGGTAGTTCGTCACCTCGACCAGCTATCATCATCGCGGTGACTTTCTGTACAAATGCTGGTGCATTAGCAGGTACTATTGCTGGTAGTGCACGTTTACTAGTGGCTTGTTCTGGCACTGGAATTCGGTGCAGGTTGACTAGAGTATTATCAACTGCTATGAAATTCTTTCTTACAACCTCATCGCCCTTACGTGAATAGGTTTTCTCGATCGAATGTTTGATTTTATCAATAGCACTTTCACGAGGTAGTACCTTAGAGATAGCAAAGAAACAAGTCTGCATAATAGTATTAATCCGAGATCCCATTCCATTGTCTCTCGATACTTTCTCTGCATTGATACCATACAACTCTAGCTTTTTGGCAATTATTTCTTCCTGTATTGGAAGAGCAATCTTATCCCATACTTCTTCTGGCTCGTGCGGACTAGTGTTAAGTAAAACTACCGCCCTAGGCGCAGCTCGGCTTAAAACATCACCGCGATCTAGAAAGTTGAATTGGTGAATACCGATGAAGTTAGCTGATTGTACCAAATAGGGTGATTGGATAGGATTATGTCCAAAACGCAGATGAGAGACAGTCTGTGAGCCTGATTTCTTTGAATCGTAGACAAAATAACCTTGAGCGTAAAACTCTGGATCTTCACCTATAATCTTTATAGAGTTCTTATTAGCGCCAACCGTACCATCTGCACCGAGACCGAAAAACATCGCACGCACTACTTCATCAGACTCAATTACGAAGCTCGTATCGACGTTTAAGCTAGTGTGCATGACGTCGTCAATAATACCTACGGTAAAATGGTTCTTTGGCTTGTCTTTACTCAATTCATCGAACACTGCTTTACACATTGCTGGAGTAAATTCCTTTGAGGATAATCCATAGCGACCACCAATTACGTGAGGTAGCATCCGCAAACCAGTAGTCTGTTGAGCTTCTACTAATGTATTAACGATCTCTAGATACATTGGTTCACCAGTCGCACCAGGCTCTTTAGTGCGTTCCAGAACAGCGATAGACTTGACACTATTTGGAAGATTAGCTAGGAAATGTAGAGCTGACAGAGGTTGATACAGTCGTACCTGGAGTACTCCTAATTTCTCGCTGTAATTGTTATTTAGATAGTTGACCGTCTCACGAGCGGTATCAGCACCAGAACCCATGATAATAATGACTCTCTCAGCATCTGGATCGCCAAAGTAATCAAATAAATTATATCGACGTCCAGTAACTTCGGCGAATTTATCCATCACTGACTGCACAATTTCTGGCACCTTAGCATAGAACGGGTTCACCGTTTCTCTAGCCTGGAAATAGGTGTCTGGATTCTGTGCAGTACCTCGTATAAATGGCCGCTCGGGACTTAAAGCTCTGTAGCGATGGTCTAATACTAAATCATCTCTGATAATTTTCCGCATTTCATCTTCAGTTAATAGGGTAATCTTGTTTATCTCATGTGAAGTGCGGAAACCATCAAAGAAATGGATAAACGGGACACGAGCTTCTAATGTAGCAGCTTGTGCGATCAGGGCCATATCATGTGCCTCTTGCACAGAGGCTGAAGCTAACATGCAAAAGCCAGTTGATCTCACAGACATGACATCTTGATGGTCTCCAAAGATAGAGAGACCTTGTGTCGCTAGGGCACGAGCGGCAACATGGAATACAGCTGATGTCAGTTCACCGGCTATCTTGTACATGTTTGGGATCATCAGCAAAAGACCCTGCGACGCGGTAAACGTGGTCGTTAGCGCGCCAGTCTGTAGAGCACCATGAGCAGCACCAGCTGCACCACCTTCGTGTTGCATCTCTACGACTAGAGGTATGCTACCCCATATGTTTTTTATACCCTCTGAAGCCCACTGATCAGCAAGTTCTGCCATAGTTGAGGATGGTGTAATAGGATAGATAGTACATATTTCATTAATGCGATAAGCAACGTAAGCTGCGGCTTCATTGCCATCTATGGTTGTGACTTTTCGTTCGATCATTTTGTTTCTCTTATCTTTTCCCACTCTCCATTAGCAGTGGACAGTGTGTTCAGGAGACTGTTTCTGCTTCTTCTCTGCTATTTGATGTTTGATGAAGGAGCAGTAATCTGTAGATTAAAGTCAGATTTAGCTATCTTGATTTTCTGTAGTTGGCTCGGGAATCATTTCGATAGCGTGGCAGGGGCATTGTTCGAAACACACAGCACAACCGGTACAAAGTTCATAATCGTAACGATAGCGGTTCCCCAGCCCCAGCTTTATGACAGCGTCTTCCGGACAAGCACCGTAACAACCATCGCATTCGTAGCAATTACCACAGGATAGGCAACGCTTAGCTTCATAAGACGCTTCTTCTTGGCTCAAACCACTGACCACCTCTTCAAAGCTACTAACACGCTTCTTCATCTCTAGATGACCCTGTGGACGCTGGGTGGCATCTGTATAGTACCAGACGTGTAGTTTCTCGAAGGTGGCTAGATTGTGCTTAGGCGGTTTAACATAATTAATCCTACATAGCCAAGCATCGATGTTACGCGCTGCCTTCTTACCGTGGCCGACTGCAATAGTAACTGTACGGTCGGAAGGTACCATATCGCCTCCAGCGAATAGGCCTGGATATCCCGTCATCATGTGCTCATCTACAGTTACTACACCATCTTCTTTAAAGTCCAATCCTGGCACTTTATTCATGAAACTCGTATCTACATCTTGGCCTAATGCCATAATAAGTGCGTCAGCTTCTAGTGTTTCAAAAACACCGGTCGGGCGTGGACGCCCCTTTTCATCAACCTCCATTACTTCAACTGTGAAAGTTGTTTCATCTATATTTTTAATGGTGCGGAGCCAGTGAATTTTCACATCTTCCTCAAGGACTTCTGACGCCTCAGAGTCATGTGCTGGCATATGTTCACGATCACGGCGGTATATAATGAGCGGTTCATATCCTAATCTCTTTGCTACCCTAGCAGCGTCCATTGCAGTATTACCGCCACCGTAGATGGCAATACGACGGCCCAGTTTAGGAGGGTTACCTGTTTCTACATCCTTTAGGAAGCTGATAGCGTCAAGAATCTGGCCAGCATCGCGGTAAGGAATATCAGTGCGCTTACTAATGTGAGCGCCCACAGCGATGAATATTGCATCAAACTTACCAGCCTCTTTTTCGGCTATCAGATCATCAACTCGATGGTTACGAAGGATCTTGACACCCATATCCTCAATACGCTTGATTTCAGAGTCTAGTATCTTACGTGGTAGACGATAGGAAGGAATGGCAAAGTGCATCATGCCACCAGCCAATGGCCCTGCGTCATAGATCTCAGCTGAGTGTCCCATGCGACATAAATGATAAGCAGCAGACAGTCCACTGGGACCAGCTCCAACAACTAGCACTCTTTTACCACTAGGTGGTGAAGTTACTGTGAACTGCCAATCTTCCTGTAAGGCTAAATCACCAAGAAATCTCTCCACTGCATGAATACTAACTGGCGAATCAAGGCTGCTACGATTACATGCAGATTCGCAAGGATGGTAGCACACCCGACCGTGGATACTAGGCATCGGATTATCTTCAGTTAAAACCTGCCAAGCCTCCTTGAAACGGCCGGCTTGTGCATGAGCAAGCCATGCTTGGATATTTTCACCAGCCGGACATGCATTGTTACAAGTAGGCAGCAGATCTACGTAGAGCGGCCGCTGGATACGCAGTGGACCTAAATTGCGCTTTTCATGTTTCAGATCTAGCGGGCGCGTCATATTAATGTTAATGGTCTTTTTGATCATGTATTTCTCTTTAAAGTATATTGTTCAGCTATTAAGATAAAACCCCCTATTCCTGAAGCCAGAAAAAATAGTTGGATACTATAATCGCAGCTGGTCTCCTCTACCGATATTTGTAAGTATGCGTGCGGCGATGCCGAGGTTTAGGGGAGGTGAAAGGAGATAACATCATCTGAATCTAATATCATGCCCTATAACGGTTCAATTTGAACATCAGTACTATTCTCAATGATGATTACTTGGTTAAATTTAGGATATTATCAGCGGTAAGTGAAAGAAGTCACTTAAAGTGATATTTTTTGATATATGAAGAAATTCCTATAATAATTAATAATTGATCATTGCTATCGCGCTATCTCTATCTTCTTAGCACCGCTAAATATTAGTTTTTTAAAAAACGCTTTCCCAGCGATAAATAGTGTAACTGGGTTTTGTTGAAGAGCTGGATCCGTATTTAACTAGGTGTAATACCCTCGGGGTGCAAGCTATAGAGAAAATATCCTCAAAACGGCTCTACCACAAATCTATAATAAATCTTTACCTATCACATCGTTCGCTAAGTCGTTACCAGGTCAGATACCATATGGGGAAAGTTTTGCCATTCATCTGTTAACAATTATCACGCGCTCTACCCGTTGGAATCCACGAGGCAAGATTCTCCCGCGCTGACCTCTATTCCCAATATAATTGTCTAGATCATTTGGCTTGATTTTCAGATCTCGTTTGCCAGCTGTCAGTATAACTGCTTTACCAGTTGGAACGACAGCTAAGACCACTAGTCGTTCATGCTGTTCATGATTTACGATTAGCTCTATAATCTTCTTGCCTTTCCCTTTAGACAAGAGTGGCATTTCATTTACTGGAAACACCAGTAACCGTCCATTGCTACCAACTGCTACTAAACGGTCAGTTTCCAAATCGGTAACGTATAAAGGTCCTAATACTCGATCGCCATCAGATACCCTCAGCACCAGCTTACCAACCTTGCTATGACTAATAAAGTCATCAAAGGTACAGATAAATCCATAGCCAGAGTCGCTTGCTAACAAGTAAAGATCTTTGTAATTACTCAGTAATACACTGAAAAATCTGGTACCGTTTGGAGGATCGAGTTTTCCTGTCAATGGTTCACCATAGCCACGTGCTGAAGCTAATCTTGATACTGGGAGAGTATAAGTGCGACCGGCAGTGTCGAAAAACACCGCTGATTGATTGCTATGGCCCTTAGCCTGGCTAAGAAAATTGTCACCATTTCTATAGCTTAAAGTTACAGCATCTATCTCACGACACTTGGCAACCCGCACCCAACCCTTTTGTGATAGAATGACCACTATAGGTTCGATTGGTACTGAAATTAAACCTTCAAAATCTTTCGCTAATTTCCTATCAATCAATGAGCAACGGCGCGGGTCCGCATAGCATTGAGTATCATCTTTAATCTCTTTTTTGATCAATGCCCTTAGCATCTCTTCGGAGTTAAGCAATAGATGTAATCTGTCCTGCTCCTTACACATTACATTCTGTTCACTATGTAATTTAATTTCTTCTAGAGACGTCAGCTGGCGCAGCTTAATTTCTAGTATTGCCTCAGCCTGAACATCAGATAATTGGAGATATTCTTTTAGTACTAACTTAGGTACTTGCTCTACGCGTAAAATACTGATTATCTCCTCCATATTAAGATGAGCAATCATCAGCCCATCTAAAATATGCAGGCGTTGATTAACCTGGCTCAGACGGTATTCTAAACGGCGCCGTATGGTAAAGACTCGATATTGCAGCCACTCCTCGAGAATTTGTTTGAGATTCTTGACATTGGGCTTGCCATCCAAGCCAATCATATTCAGGTTGACGCGGTAGCTCTTTTCCAAGTCAGTAGTTGCGAATAGATGATTCATCAAGAGATTAATATCTACTCTTTTAGAACGTAGAACTAGTACTAATCTAGTTGGGTTGTCATAGTCAGATTCATCACGCAGCTCTTCGATCATTAGTGATTTCTTTTCACGCATTTGAGCAGCTATCTGCTCCATTATCCGCGAGCCAGAAACATGATGCGGTATAGCACTTATTATAATAATGTTATCGCCTGTTTGGTTGAAGCAGGCACGCATTTTTACCGTTCCGTTACCATTATGATAGAGCTTACGTAGTTCCTCTCGTGGAGTAATAATCTCTGCACCACCGGGGAAATCAGGCGCTGGCATACGCTCGCATAGTGAGTCGATGTCGCAATCAGGTTGATCTAGTAAGTGAATACAAGCCTCTGCCACTTCTCCTAAATTATGAGGTGGTATATCAGTTGACATACCAACTGCGATACCACTCGCGCCATTAATTATAATATTTGGCAATCTAGCCGGTAATAATACTGGTTCATTTAGGGTACCATCAAAGTTAGGTGCCCAATCCACTGAGCCATAATCTAGTTCCGCCAACAAGATTTGTGCGAATGCTGATAGCCGTGCTTCAGTATAGCGCATGGCTGCAAATGATTTAGGCTCATCCGGTGAGCCCCAATTACCTTGCCCATCTATTAGTGGATAGCGATAAGAAAATGGTTGCGCCATCAGTACCATAGCTTCATAGCAGGATAGATCTCCATGTGGATGATATTTACCCAGAACATCACCAACAGTACGAGCAGATTTCTTATGCTTTGAGTGACCAGATAAGCCAAGTTGAGACATAGCATAGATGATGCGACGCTGTACAGGTTTCATACCGTCGCCGATATGGGGCAGGGCCCGATCGAGAATGACAGACATGGAATAGTCAAGGTACGCTTTTTCAATGAAAAATTTTAGAGATATGTGCTCTGTATTCCCATTAGCGATAGTTGATAAATCCTTCACATTTGTCATACCCTAGTACCCCAACTAGCCAGTTGTTTACCCCTAGCGCCAAGTTGCTATTTGTATCTGCGGTATTGCCGATAAAATAGATACCTGATACCTCAAATATTTTAATAGGAGACCTGACTTCTGCTACTGATTACATATATAGAAATTTATATCTTCCATATCCTATTTAATAGATATCGATTAGATAATATCCTTACAATGCATGTGTGTGGGGATCACCTCTAATTATTAGAGATCAGGAAAAATTCAATCTATAACCTGCCTTAAGTAAGAAACGTGCCTCAACTTTCAGATCTACTTTCGTCAATGGGTGGGTTTCTAACCAACCTATAGGGAATTTTAAACATACCCGTTTTTGTTTGAGTAATAGGGCTGGTACTGGTTGCAGCTGTCGATTACGGGACCGATTCAGTACAACCGCTAACCTCAGAAGCATGCATAACTGCTGTGCCTGTAAGGAAACTACATCTCCGGGCAAATGAGCAAATGTGCTTATCCGGAATGATCGCCGATGATTCTTGATCAAGATTGCTAATAATGCTTGATCGCTCTGTGAGAAACCTGGTAAATTGGCATTCTGCAGAATATAAAACCCGTGTTTATGATGCCGGCTATAATTCAATAACATACCAATTTCATGCAATCTGGCTGCCCACTCTAGAATTTGAGAAAACCTCTCACCATTCAGATTCCATTTAATACGAGCTTGAACCAGCAGATTTTGTGCTGTTAAGTTTACACGTTCGGACTGAGCGTGATCCAGATAGTAACGGTCGATTACAGTAGTGATAGTGCGATTACGCACATCTTCTTGGTGAATACGCCCCAACAGATCGTAGATCAATCCTTCCCTTAATGCACCTTCTGATACTTGCATATCTTGAATTCTCAGCGCTTCAAATAACTGTTGCAGTATTATAAACCCTCCCGGCAAAACCTGAGAACGTGCTATCCCCATTTGCCAACGGTTCCCTATTACTGCAACATGTCCAGCATCGAGTAGAATTGCCTTGAGGCGACTTAATCCATCTAAAGTTATACTGTCTCTGCTCCACCCTTCACGGATGAGTACATCCTGGATAGTCTTAATTGAACCTGAGGTACCAGTAACTACATCCCAACCTACTTCTAGGTATTCTTCAAGTACTGGTTCTAGTTTCAACTGGACGTGTAGCTCTGCCTCTAACAAGCGTGAATCTGTGATTCTACCATCATCAAAATACGTTCTACTCAGATTTACGCAACCCATCTTGAGACTATTGAGTTGTAATGTCTCAAACTTTTTACCTATGATCAATTCGGTGCTACCTCCACCGATATCCACTACCAATCGCCGACCTGGTATATTAGCAACACTGTGGACTACGCCTAGATAGATTAAGCGTGCCTCCTCCTGCCCACTGATAATCTCAATATTATTATGGCCGAGCAATTCTTCAGCACATTTCAGAAACTCTGCACTGTTTCGTGCCTGGCGCAAAGTATTAGTACCGACGATGCGCAAGCGCTGCGGAGCAATATGTTGTAGCCGCTGACCAAATCTCGCTAAGCAATCCAATGCTCTACGCTGTGATACCTCCGAAAGCCAATTCCTCTCATCTAGACCAGCAGCTAATTGCACCATCTCACGTAGTCGATCTAATATCTGAACATGCTTATTGGTAATGCGCGCGACAATCATATGAAAACTATTTGAACCAAGATCCATCGCTGCGACGATATCTTCAGATTTCATCGTAATTATCTCTATTAGACCATACCTTCTTAACAACCATTACGGGAACATCACCGGTACAGTGAGTTATCAATACTCATTGACAAATCTCCCGGTATCCCATCTTTTGGGAGGGGTATACTCGACAGCTAGAAATTCATTGATCATTAAACACCATGTTAGATTAACTAATTACAGTTTGTAGCTTCTTTAGTAAATCTGGGATTTAAATAGCAGGAAATACCATAGTAGGAAATACCTTCCATACCCAACCGATCTGATTTAGGGTTTTCATGTCAAAAAAAAGTCAACCAGTTATCCGATATCAGAAGCTGCAGACTCTGATTGTGTGCGTCATTATGTTAAATCTCGAGATACTCTTATACTTACATCTTATTTAATAAAGATTATAAAGATTTTCATCAGGTGGTAGATGCTAGAAATCACCGAATGAGTGTACAGATGTCCTAAATATAGACCTTCAAATTATTTTTGCATATTGATGCAATACCTTACGATACTGGTAAACTGTTGAATCAGGCAGGTAAATTTACTTTAAATCAATCTAAACGGAATTAATAACAGGGGCAAAGCTGCAATAAAATTTACTGGGAGTCTGAATTTATGGCTGCTATATAATCAATCTAGTCTGTCCGGGACCATCGCTGGTTAACCTAAAGGTGTATTGTAGATTATAGATGGTGCAGTAAAACCCAGAATTTAAAAGCAAAGCAAGTATATAGGATATCTGTGTAAGGGAGTTTAATCCTTTTTTAATGGAGATTTTCTAGTAAGAAAGAACTTGGAATTGAAGAATTTAATGACATCAATAGGGGATATGATATGAGTGTTTTAGTAACTCAGCCAGCACCAGATTTTATCGCTACCGCTATCATGCCGGACGGTTCAATTAAGGAAGATTTTAAGCTTTCCTCTATGAGAGGCAGCTACGTGTTGCTATTCTTTTACCCTCTGGATTTTACATTTGTCTGCCCGTCAGAGATCATCGCTCATGAACACCGGATTTCCAAGTTCAAAAAACTCGGAGTAGAAGTGGTCGGAGTATCTATAGATTCGCAGTTCAGCCACTATGCTTGGCGAGAAACACCAGTCGAGAGAGGTGGAATTGGCCGAATCAGTTTTCCTCTAGTAGCTGATATCAAACATGTAATCACTAAAGCCTATGGGATCGAACACCCAGCTGGGGTGGCACTGCGCGGTTCATTTTTGATAGATAAATCTGGAATAGTACAGGCCCAAGTTGTTAATAACCTACCGTTAGGTCGGGATGTTGACGAAATGGTGCGTCTAGTTGAAGCTTTACAGTTTACAGAACAAAATGGTGAAGTATGCCCAGCTGGTTGGAAACAAGGTAAGGACGGTATGAAACCCACTGCTGCAGGTGTAGCAGCTTATTTATCTGAAAACCATAGTAAACTGTAAGCAGCAAAAATGCCCCCCTATATTCTCTGGGGGGGTTGACACATATAATTTGTATACTGGATATGAAGTAATTCAATTTGTATACTGGATATGAAGTAATTCTTGGTTTATTGGATAAAACATCAAATAGCTGTAAAGAACTGTCCGGTTCGGTAACTAAAATATGGGGTAGCTTTCTAATGAGTGTTAAGCATACCAGTTTATTGATACTCGGTTCTGGACCAGCGGGTTATACAGCAGCCATATATGCAGCTCGCGCTAATCTAAACCCGTTATTGATTACTGGATTACAGGTAGGAGGCCAGTTAACAACAAGCAATGAGGTAGATAATTGGCCTGGTTCTGAGAGGCTAACTGGTCTAGATTTAATGGATCGTATGAGTAAGCATGCCTTGCGTTTTGAAACTAATATCGTATTTGATCAGATTAATTCTGTCAGCCTTCAAGAGCATCCTTTCCTTTTAATTAGCGATACTAGAAATTATACATGTGATGCCTTAATCATCGCAACAGGAGCTAGTGCCCGGTATCTGGGGTTACCATCTGAACAGAGATTCATCGGGAAAGGCGTATCCAGCTGTGCAACATGTGATGGATATTTTTTTAAAAATAAGAATATCGCTGTAATAGGTGGTGGTAACACCGCAGTAGAAGAAACTCTCTATCTTGTTAATATTGTTAGAGAAATTACTGTCATTCATCGGCGTCCACAGTTTCGCGCTGAAAGAATTTTAGTTGATAGACTGATGATGAAGGTCAACAGTGGTCAGATAAGCCTGGAAATGGATAGTGTATTAGATGAAATATTAGGCAATGACGGTGGTGTGACTGGGATACGTCTGAAAAACATCAAGAGTGGACTTTTAAAGGAAGTTCTTTTACAGGGAGTTTTCATCGCTATTGGACATAAACCGAACACTGATCTATTCATAGACCAGCTGGAGATGGAAAATGGGTATATCCGGGTTAGAGGCGGAAGCGGTGCTACATCTACTAGTATTCCAGGTGTATTCGCAGCTGGTGATGTAGCAGATCAGACATATAGGCAAGCAATCACCGCAGCTGGCACAGGCTGTATGGCCGCTTTGGACGCAGATAAGTACTTAGACAGTCTGAAACGGCAGTGCTAACAGCTTAGTAAATACCCGATACCAATGTGCTGGGTTAATACACAATATTGCTCAATTATTACTGATAAGAGATAGATAAGTGAGACAGGTAAGTTATTTATAGAAGGTATTAAAACCTCCCATTACTCGAATTGAAAGGAACAAATATGCCTAAATCTGTACGTCCTCGCCGCAGTATGCTTTATATGCCCGGTTCAAATTCCCGTGCCTTGGAAAAGGCGCGCAACTTGCCAGCCGATAGCTTAATTCTCGATCTGGAAGACGCTGTAGCTCCAGACTCCAAGGAGCTTGCCCGTAAACAAGTTTGTAAAACTGTTGCAGCTGGTGGTTTTGGTTTGCGTGAAGTAATCATTAGAGTCAATGCATTCTCAACTAAGTGGGGATACGATGACATCGTACTAGCTTCACAATCTGGTGCTAATGCACTACTGTTACCCAAAGTTGAAAGTGCTGATGCTATACGTCATATGGAATCAATTATGCGGGCAAACGGGGCACCAGACTCAATGGCCATATGGGCAATGATGGAAACTCCGCGCAGCATTCTAGAATCACAAAGGATCGCTGAATCAACTCCACGCATGGAAGGCTTAGTTATGGGGACATCTGATCTAGCTAAAGAATTGGACTGTGCCCATACTCATGAACGGCTGCCTTTTATGGTCTCACTTGGGTTATGTCTGCTAGCAGCTAGAGCAGCAGGACTTGCCATTCTCGATGGTGTATATCTTGACCTAAACGATGATAGTGGTTTTGAATTTGCGTGTCTTCAAGGTCATCAACTCGGTTTCGATGGCAAGACTCTCATTCACCCCAAACAGATTAATACTTGTAATAAGGTATTTACACCTAAGCTAGAAGATGTCATATGGTCTCGAAAAATCATCCAGGCACATACCGAAGCTGCATCTCGAGGAGAGGGAGTAGCAGTAGTTGACGGTAAGCTAATTGAGAACCTACACGTAGAGAGTGCACGCCGTGTGGTTAGTATGGCAGATGCCATAGTTAGAATGGAAGCTGCTAACCCTTGAATAACATACCAGATTTATTCTCTCTTACCCCTTCCGTCTCTATCACCCCTCACTACTAAATAAGTAGTGAGGTCTAGATTTATAATCTAATCAGAAATCGCAAAATTTCTTCTTATCATATGCATTCGTTTTTTTTACAGTTTCTTACTATATTATTAATCACCTGTAACTTACTATCTGCTTGCAAGAATGAACAAATAGACCAGTCTGTCCAAATTGTAGGTTTTACTATGGGTACAAACTATAAAATAAGCTTTATACCCCCAAGAAGCACTGGCAAATTATGGCAATCGTCCATTCAGACTGAGCTGCTAAAGAACAGTGTTGAGGAACTGCTAGAACATATTAACAAACAAATGTCTACCTATGACGTAGGTTCTGAACTATCACGCTTTAACCACAACAACAGCACTAGCTGGTTAGCAGTTTCCCCAGAACTGTCTTCTTTAGTAGCTGAAGGCCTACGTATCAGTGAAATTACCCATGGAGCCTATGATATCACAGTTGGGCCACTAGTTAATTTGTGGGGGTTCGGCCCAGAATCACACCGTGATCAGATTCCATCTGATACTGCTATTATTCAGTCACGTGCACAGGTTGGCTATTGGCACTTACATACTAATTTAGTATCACCATCTATAAAAAAAGACCATCCCGGAATTTATATAGATCTATCTTCACTTGCCAAGGGCTATGCGGTCGATCAGTTAGCACAGTTGGTAGAAACAAATGGTATTCAAAATTATCTAGTTTCAATCGGTGGCGATCTACGTGCCAAAGGTCATAACGGTAAAAACCAGCCATGGACAGTCGCTATTGAACAGCCAGTACCGGGACAGCACATCGTTGGACGTCTTATCCAAATCAGTGATCACAGCGTTTCCACTGCAGGCAGTTACCGAAACTACTTTGAGAAAAATGGGCAAAAATACTCCCATGTTATTAACCCACATACCGGTCAACCTGTATTACAGGCGTTGGTATCAGTAACAGTTATCAGCGATACAGATATGGAAGCAGATACTATTGATACTGCATTAATGGTATTAGGGTCTGAAGATGGTTTTAAACTTGCCACTGAGCATCATTTAGCAGCTCTCTTTATCTTAGTTAGCCCGGATGGCAAAAGATTTCAAGAGATTTATACCCCCGAATTCGAATCATTCCTAGCAATCTCTCGAATAAACTGAGATTGATATAAAGTTTGATAAGACATTTAATGCTCCTAAAGACTTAGATAAGAATGATATCTAGAAAATCCCCCACCTCAGTCATGTGATCATCCATATCAGTAGCAAAGGGCAGTATCTTATCTTAACGGCGCGGACCTGCTACGATCTTATCCTCATGTAACTTAGAAATTTCAACATCACTCATCCCAAGGAGACTTGATAATATCTCATCAGTATGCTGGCCAAGGGCAACAGCTGGTGCTGGCGGACAGCGTTTGAATTCACTGAATTCAAATGGAGTCCCTGGTACTAGATATTCTCCAATTCCAGGTTGTTCTAATAAATCGAACATAGGATGCCATGTTGAGCAGTCTGGATCTTCAGTAACAGCTTGTCTAAATGTGCGGAATAATGACCAGGTAACACCATTTTCGTCAAATGCAGCACCAAATTCTTCCACAGTTCTACTTAAAAACCAAGGCTTTAGCAAATCTGTAAGTTTTTCACGAGCTTTGAACCTATCGCCTTCGAGATTCAAATCTAAACCTAAACGTTGACCTAAAGCATCGAACTCTGGCTTTAAGCCAGTTACCCGACACAGGCCATCCCACTGCCGTTTGGTTAATCCTACTACCATTACTTTTTTTCCGTCTGCTGTATCAAATTCGTTTCCATACGCACCATAGAGATAGTTTCCATACTTAGGTCGATCGAAATCGTTGACCATAACTTCGCCGATTATACCCAAATTGCCTAACATAGCGAGCGCTACATCCTTTAGAGCGATCTCAACTGATTGCCCTTGACCAGTCAAGCGGCGATGCCTCTCCGCTGCTAGTATTCCTAAAGCTGCCATTTGGCCGGTAATACAATCCCAAGCTGGCAAGACGTGGCACACCGGCCCAATTCCATCTGGTCCAGTAGAAAAAGGGAATCCTACACTAGGGTTGACAGTATAATCTACAGCTGGGCCACCATCTCGAGTACCCAATACTGTCAACATAATCAGGTCTTCACGATGTTGTTTAAGATGCTTGTAATCCATCCAACCCCTAACCCTAAGATTGGTAAGGAAGATTCCAGCATTTGGCCCAGGTGCACAGATTAGTTGAGTTACGATCTCTTGGCCACGCGGAGTGTTCAAGTCCACTGCAATCGAGCGCTTGCCTTTATTCAGGCCAGCCCAAAACAAGCTTTTGTTATCTTCTGTGACCGGCCAGCGGTGATAGTCTAAACCACCTCGGATACGGTCGAAGCGGATTACTTCTGCCCCCATCTGGGCCAATGTCATTCCAGCCAGCGGGGCAGCGACAAAAGCGGTCCCTTCGACAATTCGCAGTCCTTCCAAAATATTAACCATGACAATTGCCTTACTTAATGGAGTAGTCCAGCCAGTTTAGCCAGTTCGACAATATTACGGCAGATTTTAATTGAGGCGACGTCGATCATTTTGCCATTTACACTAATTGCTCCTCTTCCTTCGTTTAAAGCCGCCTCATATTCATCTAATACCATCTGTGCCCAATCAATTTCTTTTCCGGATGGGACAAAAGTTTGATTTACAGTAGAAATTTGGCTAGGATGAATACACCATTTACCATCAAAACCCATAGCGCGCCCAATCTTACAGGCCTGTACCAACCCTTCTTGATTCTTGATACCTGCAAATGGACCATCTATAACACGTTTGTTGTAGGCTCTGGCTGCGCTCACAATCGAGTGCATGACATGATGCCAGCGATGACCAGGATAAATTTGATCGTTTTCATCCAGCTCGCCAATCGATTCCATTGGCATCTGCAGTGATGCGGCATAATCTCCAGATCCATAGACCAGGCCCTTTAAGCGTTTAGAGGATGATGCGATTTCTCGGATATTCACGCAACCGAGAGCAGTCTCGATTAGAGCTTCGATACCTATCGGGTGTGAGTACTTCTTATAACTTTCAATTTGTCCAAGCAAAGTTTCAACTACATAAATATCCTTAGAGCTGTTCACTTTGGGCAATACGATTATATCGATTTTATCACCAGCAAACTCTACTATTTCAATAAGATCACGATATGCAAAATAAGTATCAAGCCCGTTCATGCGGAACATTTTTAACTTATTACCAAAGTCTAGATCTCTATAAGCCCGAATTACATTAGCTCTGCTCGGTTCTTTTTCATTATGTGCTATAGCATCTTCCAAGTCGATACAAACAGCATCAGCGTAAGTCACCGCTGTTTTTTGTATCATATTCCAATTAGAAGCAGGTACTAATAATACCGAGCGTTCTAATTTCTCTGCCATATTATGTCATCTCCAAGATACAGTTGCTTGCGTTCCAATATACTGTTCCCCATTAGACGTATAGAGATCGCAAATATTATTTGGTCTAGTTTTACCAGATAGAAATATTCTGTCAAATTCAAAGAGTGGTCTCACCGCCCTAAATGTGTAGTTTAAGGGTTTCCGGTTTGGATGATGTTTTTTTGCCGATTCTAATAATAGAAGAGCCTGTAGAGGACCCTGCACTACTAGTCCAGGATATTTTTCCTCCTCAGTCACATACTTCCAATCGTAATGGATTTTATGGCTATTGAATGTCAGAGCTGAGAACCGGAATAGCAGTATAGATCTAACATCATAATGCTCATGCCATTGCAAATCTTCTGGTAGAAGAATAGGTGCTGGAGGAGTAAATAACTTTGACTTATTCAGATAGACGATATCTTGTTCTTCCT
>CAIRZE010000099.1 GCA_903882995.1 uncultured Candidatus Competibacteraceae bacterium | reverse complement strand
TGAGTTTACTTCTGGCTCTCCATCGTTTAGTACAACCGCACACCATTCGGGTATCCTATACATGAGCACTGATTCTCGATCACTAGCTAAGCACAATGTCACGCCGACATCATACTTACGTAGAACTGTTACAACTTCATCAAGGCAATGCTGCATTTCCTCGCTAGGCCTATCGCTAGTCTGCGAAATCTCACCATCTCTCGAGACCTCCCTATCTGGATCTTCTATATCCATCTTGATTTACCTCCATATCGCGTCCAGTTCGGGTATTAAATATAACCCGCACCATTCCAGCAGTAAAGCGAGGGATCGCTATACTTCAGATGATGTCCTTCCTAATCAGAGGATCATGATTTAGTCAGCGCTCTCATCAAATGAGCTGTTATATTGTTTCCTAAAAACATCACAAAATATTCTCATAGGGTAATTTTATCAACTATCACAGATAGTATACTAATTACTGACTTTATGCTAGTTGGTATAGATACTTGTTATAGAATTGTTACAATCAGTTTGTTTTATTCAACTATCATCCCTGTCTAGCTATTTCTATCCAGTTTGTAAACCCCTTAAAAATTTTAGAAGGATCATTGTTAGTATTAATCAGTTATTTTCTAACATGTATGTATGTTTCTTGTAAGTGGAATAAGATACTTGGAGTTCCTACCTGAGTTGCTATGTTGCAAAATGAACTTAGGTCTACATATGTACTAATCTGCTACTACTCGCTTGCAACTCCAAATCCAGTTCGGCTAATCTTTGCGGTGTACCAATGTCAAACCATTTGCCCTTGTAATGCTCGCCAGTCACTACTCCTTTGGATATCATACGATTTAATATTAGTTGCCCGAGCGGGAAATTTCCTGGTAAGCAGCCTGTGAATAATTCTGGCCGCAGCACACTAATTCCACTGAAAGTCAGACGTTCTAAACCTAATCCTGTTCTAACAAAGTATTTATCTTCCAAAGAAAAATCTCCTTGAGGATGGTGTAGTGGATTACTTACCAGTACTAAATGCGCTAAGCCATGTAGAGATGACATATGCTCAAACTTGTAGTCAGTCCATATGTCACTGTTGATGACTAAAAACGGCTCTGGTTCAAGTAATGGTAAGGCTTGAAGGATGCCTCCACCTGTTCCTAGTGCATCCTGTGGTTCAGGTGAATAGATGATTTTGACGCCCCAGTGTCGGCCATCGCCTAAAGCAGTGGGTAAGAGTTCACCTAGGTAGCTAGTATTAATTACTAATTCAGTAATACCAGCAGCTCGTAATGATTCTAAGTGGTATATAATCAGTGGCTTACCGGCAACTTTTAGAAGAGGTTTCGGGATATGATCAGTCAGCGGCCGCATCCGTTCTCCGCGCCCAGCGGCAAGGATCATTGCTTTCATTATAGAACCTCCCAAAGATGTAACCTACGCTCCAGCAACATTTTATGAAAATTTGCTAATTCAGAATAGCGGCTCGATGCTGCTAGCAAATAGCCTAAGGTGCGTGGAATATCAAGTAGATAATGAGGCCTACAATCGCGTAAATTTAATCGTGAGAAAATGCCAATTGCTTTAAGGTGGCGTTGTATACCCATCAGATCGAACCAACGTAAGAATAATTCAGAGTCATCTAGTCCGTGCATACCAAACGCATGCAACCTTGCTCTGTAATCTAGTACCCAGGATTCCACCTGTTTTCGTGGCCAAGATATGTAACAATCTCGTAGTAAAGAAACTAGATCATAAGTAACTGCTCCAACCATAGCATCTTGAAAGTCTAAGATACCTGGATTGTTTGATGTAGTTACCATCAGATTTCTAGAATGGTAGTCTCGATGCACCCATACACGAGGTTGTGCGACGGCGTTGCTTACCAATATTGAAAAGGTATTATCAAGTTCATTATGTTCATCATCACTTAAATATAAACCAACTTGACGTTCTAGAAACCAACTGCGGAATAGTTCCATTTCTAGATATAGTAATTCTGAATCATAAGTTGATAATATGGAAGCATCAGGATCACCACCAACTTGTAGTCTGAACAATGCTTCCAGTGCATCCGCATATAAATAAGGTACACTCTTTCTGTTGAGCTCTCCTAGATACTGCCGATCGCCAAAATCTGTCATTAACAGAAAGCCATGTTCGATATTCTCAGCTAATATCTCAGGAGTATTTAATCCCAACTGGCGCATAGCCCTAGCAATAACTAAAAAGGATCTACAGTCCTCTTTATTAGGAGGTGCATCCATAACTATGCCAGTTTTTTCATTGTACCAAACTCGGAAATACTGCCGGAAACTCGCATCTTTAGATGCAATTGCAATTCGAATCTGGGTAATAGGTAACACAGTCTTTAACCACTCACGCAATAGAAAGTCTCTACCACTCACAACAGGGTTACCCTATAAAAGGTAGGATTACAGATTAACTGATCCTAAAAATGTTAGAATGATGCCCTTTAGGCATAAAATTTTGTCCCGTGACATTATACTATATTTAATAAACCTGTTCTCTGTTAGCATCTTGTTAGCACTGTTACCGGTATATGGTGTTTGCGCTAAACAATTAGGAGTACCTGACTGGGCCCAGTGTGCTATTGATGATCTAATGCAGGAGATTGTTCCAATTGATCTTAATGCATCACTATCAGATAGTTCATGTATTCATGCTGAATCTGATCAATTTAAATCTTCTCAGACAGAATTCCTTCTAGAGGGTGATGTCAGATTATCAAGCGAAACACAGCAGCTTAAGGCAGATCGTATTACTATTGAACGTCCATCTAATTTGATTCATATTGAAAACCCTTTCTTTTATGCTGATTTACAGCAAGCTTTTAGAGGTAGATCAGCGGAAGTAAATTTAAAAGATAAAATAGGCTTGTTCAAAGATGTCGATTACTATCTACAGGAGAGTAAAGCACAAGGTTCAGCTGATGAAATAGAAATAGATAAAGGGAAAAAACGAAGTTATTTTAAAGATGTTACTTATTCAACCTGTACACGTGGGCAAGAAGATTGGGAGCTACTTGCAAGAGAGATGAAGCTAGATCACATAACTGGACGTGGAGTAGCCCACAACATATTTCTCTCACTTTGGGATATGCCCATATTTTATTTACCTTATCTGTCATTCCCTATCAACAGCGATAGACAATCTGGATTCCTAACTCCTATAAAGGGTCACTCTAGTACCTCTGGTTTTGACTTTACCCTTCCTTACTACTTAAACATCGCTTCCAACAGAGATGTTACTATCTCACCGAGGCTAATGACCCAGCGTGGCCTTTTACTGGGGGTTGAATATCGGTTTCTTGATACCAGACACTTAGGGGAAATAGATTTAGAGTATATGCCAGAGGACCATCGTTATGGTAAATATCGCGGTTCACTTAATATCTTCGACAACGCTGCACCATCAAATGGCTTATATACTGATTTGCATTATGAGTATGTCTCAGATGGTGATTACTTAAAAGATCTTAGAAAGACACCGGGCATCCTAACACCTAATTACCTAGAACGTCATCTAGAAGCTAGATATTTTGGGGATTGGTGGCAGATATTAGCTCGTATGCAAGGTTATCAAATACTGCATGCTTCTCCTTTTTCTTTGATAGGAAACCCCTACCAGCGTCTGCCACAGTTATTATTTGATGGTAATTTCGCGCCAGTTGCTAGTAGATTACGTTATGGGCTATATAGTGAATTAGTAAATTTTCAGCAATCTAGTATTGCAGTAAGTGGAATCAGGTTTGATATATGGCCGACATTAAGTTTTGAGCTTGAAAAGCCATGGGGATATATCAAGCCTGAAGCCGGGTTTCGGTATACTAGCTATCAGCTAGGAAACTTAGCTATGAATAAAGATATTGAAGCTATACTATCACGTGCCGCTCCCATCATCAGTTTAGATAGTAGCCTAGTATTTGAAAGAGAGCTTGTAGCCGCCGATTGGCTAGGCATTGCTATCGGCAGGCAGACTCTAGAGCCACGAATTTTTTATCTATATATACCTTATAGAAATCAGAAAGATATCCCTATATTTGATAGCGCTTTTATGGGTCGAGATTACGACTGGCTGTTCCGCCAGAATCGCTTTACTGGTGCTGACAGGCTTGGAGATACTAATCAACTGGCTATTGCACTAACTAATCGCGTTATCGATAGTTCCAGCGGTCGTGAGAGATTACTATTCAGTATCGGACAAATCCAGTATTTTGAAGATCGTATAATAGGGCTAAAGTCAGATGATCCACCAGAAATTTCATCAAATTCCGGCCTAATTGCTCAGGGCAAATTTGATTTTTCATCACACTGGTCTTTTCAGAGTGGTATCCAGCTTGATCCTGAAAATAGTGGCCTTCTGCGGGCTGGATTTGACATACACTTTAACGATGCTCCGCATCATCTGATAAATTTCGCATATCTTCTTGATCGAGATCGATCTTTACTAAATGTTGGTGAACAGATTCAGTCAACTGACATATCTTTATTATGGCCTTTAAATTCCCATTGGCGGGTATTAGGTCGTTGGAATCGAGCTCTGAATCTTGAGCTTAACTTGGAAACACTAGCTGGTATAGAATATGAAAGCTGCTGCTTGGCTGTACGTACAGCAGTCCGTCAGTACCGAAATAGCCCGGTTGATGCCGATCTACAAACTACTTTCTACATCGAAGTGGCGTTAAAGGGATTATCTCAAATCGGTTCCAGTTTAGAGAATCAACTTAAAACCTCTATTCTCGGATATCAACCTCTTCATTGAAACTATACACTATTGGTCAATTAGTTGCATGAAAAAACTGCTATTTCCTTTGACGCTATTCTTATTTTTATCAAATGTATCTATTTCTCAACATGCACAGTTGGTATTCGGACCCATTCAAGAAGTCTCAGGTAGTGCGCTAGATTATATAGTTGCAGTAGTTAACAATGAAGTAATTACCCGTAAGGAATTAGACGAAGAGACACTTACTGTTAAGCGTGAGTGTATGAAAAATAAAGTGCTAACTGTTCCATCATCGCACCGATTAACAGAAACCCAAATATTAGAACAACTAATAATGGATAAATTGAAAGCTCATTTTGCTGAGCTCAACGGCATCACCGTGGATGATGTTTCACTAGATTTGGCTATTGAAATTCTTGCTCAGAGCAAAAATATGAGTCTGGATCAAATTAGGCAGTCTGTACAGAGAGATAGCATTAGTTTCTCTAGATTCCGTGACAGCATACGTCGTAAGATGATTAGCGATTTGTTGCGACAGAAATTAGTAGATAGTCAATTACAAATTTCAGAACAAGAGATCACAGATTTGCAAAGCCAGATCCAACTGAGCAAGATACAAGATAATGAAAATGCTGGTCTACACGAAGATAATAGGAGTGTGGATACTAATAGTAGGAATATGCGTCAGTATCACATCTCTCAGATTCTAATACCTTTACCAGAAGATGCATCGTTACTTGAAATTGAAACAGCACGGCGCAGAGCAAAGGATATATTAACAAAGTTGTACAAAGGAATTGCTTTCCAACAATTAGAAGAGGAAATTAGAGATTTAGGTTGGAGAAGTACTGATCGGTTACCAACTTTGTTCATGAATATAGTCCCAAAACTGCAACCTGGACAAGTTAGCGATGTGGTGCGTAGTCCAAGTGGCTTTCATATCGTTAAACTTTTGGAAGTCAAAAAAGATGATATAGTTCCATCTAAGGTATCAGATAAAGAAATTATGGTTACTGAAGCACACATTCGGCATATTATGATTAAGACTCTACAGTTGTCCGATATTGAAGCTCGACAAAGATTAGATCAGATACGTCAGAGTCTGAAAAATGGTGCAGATTTCTCAAATCTAGCTATAGAGAATTCTGATGACAGAACATCTGCAGAACGTGGAGGTGATTTGGGTTGGGTCAGACAGAGTATGCTTGTTCCACAATTTCAACAAATTATAGGCACCCTACAATTAAATCAGATAAGCATTCCTTTCAAAACTAGGTTTGGCTGGCATATTATACAGGTACTCGAACGCCGGCAGCTGCTAGTAGCTTCTCCTGAAATCGAACGTGCACGCATCCGTGAAGCGCTACTGCAGCGTCGTTCTAGTGAAGAATGGGATTTACTATTACATCGTTTACGTAATGAAGCACACGTTGAAACATATCTACCATCTGCATCAGTGGTAGTAAAGGGAACGGAATAATTATAGTTAAAATAGCAGAGTCTCTTATAGTTCCAATGAGAGCCTTATCAAATATTAGAGATACTGATAATTCTTCCCGATGTGCACATTTACCAAGAAAACGCTTCGGGCAACACTTCTTGTGTGATTCCACCGTAATTGAACGTATTATCGCAGAAATTGGACCATCATCTGGTGATCGTTTCTTAGAAATTGGCCCTGGATTTGGAGCATTGACGCGACCGCTACTAGCAGTGGTTAGCGAAATGGATGTGGTCGAACTGGATCGTGATTTATTAGAGCCATTACGCGTACATTGTAACAGTGTAGGGCAGTTGCGAATACACCATGCTGATGCGCTAGATTTTAAGTTATCAGCACTAAGAAGTGCGGTAGAAGAACATCGATTTAGAGTTATCGGAAATCTACCTTATAATATTTCTACACCACTTCTATTCCATTTAATGAATCAAATCAATCATCTAGTTGATCTACATTTTATGTTACAGCAGGAGGTAGTAGCGCGAATAGTCGCTGGTCCAGGCGAAAAAGCATATGGTCGCTTGTCAGTAATGCTACAGTACCGCTTTCTAGTTGAATCTTTATTTAAGGTCAGTCCAGAATCATTCAAACCTATACCTAAAGTATGGTCTGCAGTTATCAGGTTAGTCCCACACAAAAATTTACCAGTGATAGTCAGTGATGAACAGTTGTTCGCTGATATTGTACGGCAAGCTTTTTCACAGCGCAGAAAAACTGTGCGTAATTCTCTGCGTGGTCTTCTAAAGGTGGCTCAGATCGAAGCTGCAGGTATAGATCCAGGCTCTCGCCCAGAAACGCTAAGTCTAGCAGCTTTTGCTGCGCTAAGCCGATCCTGTATGACATATTCAAAAGAACCGCATTCATGAAATCTAAATCACCTTCCACTAAGTATATAAACTTAGATCAAATTGTGGCGGTAGCTAGAAATAACCGGGAACATAGAGAAAGAGACTATCGTGAACAAGCTATAAAGCTTTATCCTTGGGTTTGCGGGCGTTGTGCTCGCGAATTCAGCCGTTTGAACCTACACGAATTAACAGTACATCACCGTGACCATAATCATGATAACAATCCGACAGATGGTAGTAACTGGGAGCTACTGTGTCTCTATTGTCACGATAACGAACACCAACGGCATGAAGAAGCATTATTACAGAGGGACGGATACAATCGATCAGACGAGAACCGGAACACCGCAACTCACAATCCATTCCTTAATCTGAGAAAGTTACTGGACGGATTAGGTAAAGATTATGAAAAATGAACTACTGGCATAGCATTTATACTGGTTTAGTCTTAGTCTGTCCTCGAACTTAAATGAATTTCTTTTTCCTATTCCATCTTGTTTTAGATAATAGGGTGTTGTGTATTTTACACTCAGAGGGTTTAAGCATGGCGTTTGTAGTTACAGAAAACTGCATCAAGTGCAAGTACACTGACTGCGTAGAAGTTTGCCCAGTAGATTGTTTTCACGAAGGGCCAAACTTCCTAGTCATAGATCCATATGAGTGCATAGATTGTACATTATGCGAATTTGAATGCCCAGCACACGCGATATTTTCAGAGGATGATTTACCAGATGGACAACAAAAGTTTTTGGAACTGAATGCTGAATTGGCTAAAAGATGGCCTGTAATCTTACATAAGAAAGAAGCACCGTTAGATGCAATAGATTGGGATGGTAAATTGGATAAATTGCGATATCTTGAGAGATGATTAACCATCGCTAGATGCACTCTATACTTTTTATATGGCTTTATTTAAAAGACCACTCATCTAGGACAGGACATCAGGAACCTGCTGTATGTGCTTTCTCCAGTAGTGGGGCCGCAAGTAGTGCAGGCCGCAATATAAGAGATAAGTGCCAATACTGACTCAGAGCTGAAATACAGTCTATGAAATACAGTCTAAGAGTAGAAATTCCAGGTGACGCTTGTGATTTTGGTAAGGGTAGGCTATAGCAATCGAGCTGGATGGTAACCCGGATACTGAATGCGTGCTACTCTATACAGCATCTCTCATTTTATATTGAGTAATAGAGTAGCTAAAGATTTTGCTCCTCGGTATATTCAATTGCTAATTTGTAAACCCTGCTTACTCTCAATATAGTTACTATTCTAACTTGTTACACCATGAGGTAATATCCATTCAATCATCCAATTCTGGAGGAATTGTAGTAAAAGATTATAGATTATCTGGAAATTCTATCAACCAATCCCGTGGTTTTAAGAAAAACTCGTATAACTCCATCTCAGGGCTGCTAGGTATGGGATGCCAATTATACTCCCATCGTACATATGGTGGTAAAGACATTAAGATAGATTCTACACGCCCACCAGATTGTAAACCAAATAAGGTTCCACGGTCGCAGATTAGATTGAATTCTACGTAACGCCCGCGCCGGTATAACTGAAATTCTCTTTCTCTTTTACCATATGGTATATCACGCCTCTTCTGTATTATTGGCAGATAGGCTAATAGATAATGATCGCCGATACTACGTATGAAAGAGAAACAGCGTTCGAATCCCCATTCTCTCAGATCGTCGAAAAATAGCCCACCGATGCCACGGTATTCATTACGGTGTTTAATAAAAAAGTATTCGTCACACCATTTCTTAAAGCGTGGATAGACTTCTATACCAAATGGCTTGCAAGCTGTTCGGGCAGTTTGATGCCAGTGTACGCAATCTTCCTCAAACCCATAATAAGGAGTCAGGTCGAAACCGCCACCAAACCACCAATCTGATTCTCCACTATCCATAAAAGTATGAAAGAACCTGATATTAGCATGGGAAGTTGGAGCATATGGATTACATGGATGTATTATCACAGATATGCCCATAACTTCAAAAGAACTTCCTACCAACTCTGGATGGTGAACCGTCGCAGATGGGGGCAGCTTGCGACCAGAGATATATGAAGAAGCGACACCAGCCATCTCGAAAACATCACCCGGGAATACTAACACGGAGGTACGCCCACATCCAGATAGTTCCTCATTATCCGCAGCAGGATGTGACCAGTTATCTTCCTTAAACTTTGTCGTACTATCAACAGCTCCAAGAGCTCTCGTTAATCTATCCTGAAATCCTAATATATAAGGAAGAACCCTATCTGAATAAGCACTAAATTGACGCGACATCAAAATTTTCCGATGAGAACAACAAAGCAACAATTAAGATAGGAATAATGCCGAGAGAGAGACTCGAACTCTCACAGTATCACTACTGGTGGATTTTGAGTCCACTGCGTCTACCATTCCGCCATCCCGGCCTGAGGGATAGGCGCTCATTATAGGCACTTTCATCTGCTAGGCAAGTAAGTTTTTTTATACTAACGTTACTGACTAGTCTATAACTCTTTGGTATGTAACATCTAATAGCCACAAACATCTATTTACTGCACAACAAACCATAATAAATGGTGCGTATAAGAGATTAAAATCTTAAGTATGATTGTAGGTTGTTGCAATACTCACATTTAAGTACAAAAAGTATAAATGCTCTAAAGTAGATTAAGTTGTCTTCTAATATTGATACTATCTACGTTGGGTATAGTAAAATTTTTGCCTGTAAATAATTTTTTCGTCAAAAAGTAGGTAAAAATCCAACAAGAAATAGACCTAATTACGTATGAAATACGGAAGGCATCAACATTATCTATAGGTAAGTACATTACCCACGTATAAGGATCGTATCCCGGCGAGTAAAAAAGGTTGACCTGACCAAGACCTTCAAAATATTTGATATTAAAATTTGTGCTAAAGGGCGATGAGGTGGTTAATGCATT
>CAIRZE010000098.1 GCA_903882995.1 uncultured Candidatus Competibacteraceae bacterium | reverse complement strand
GTACTCTGTCTGCTAGATTTTCAGCTATCGCACCCATCAAAGGGCGCTTACCAGAATCGCGATCCCCTCCACAGCCAAACAAACACCATAGCAGGCCTCTACTACTATTGCTTCTGTATTCCCGCAAAACAACCAGGACCTGTTCCAGCGCATGAGGAGTATGGGCGTAGTCGACTACTACTAGCGGCTGCCCAATTCCTCCACCTAGACGCTCCATGCGCCCAATTACAGTTTTTACTTTCGCTACCCTATCTAATACTGTATGGAAAGGAAAATCCAACGCTAATAATGTTGCTACCGTCGCTAAAATATTACTGGCATTGAACCTTCCTAACAATCCAACTTGTAATTCTCCAATCCCCCATGAAGATTGAATAAACATGCGCAAGCCCGTAGAAGTCAGTTCCAGGTTTTTTCCACATACAAAGAGATCTGATTGTATTTTAGACCTCTGACCAATACCGTAACCGATAACGGTTTCTTTATCATGTAGATCTCTTGCAATTCTGCACCCGAATCCATCATCTAAATTCAACACTATCCAGCTTGGATTGTGTTCAAAAAACAGACGACGTTTAGCAGACCTATAGGATTCCAAATTACGATGATAATCGAGGTGGTCACGGGAAAGATTTGTTAATACTGCAACTGAAAATGCGACTCCATTCACCCTACCCTGATCTAGAGCATGCGAAGAAACCTCCATCGCTGCGAAATACCGGCCAGCGGCTACCATCTCTGCTAGCCAAATCTGTACGGCAAGTGGATCAGGAGTAGTACATAGCGTAGGTTCTGTTCGACCGTAAATGCCGTTACCCAACGTTCCGAGAATACCACATGGCCCTATATTTTGGTCACTGAGTGCCTGAGCAATAAAGTGGGCGCAGGAGGTCTTTCCATCAGTGCCAGTAATACCGACTACACGTATATTTTTAGAAGGGTCTCCATAAAATCGGCTCACAATCAACCCTAGTTTATGACGTAGTCCCGATACGGCAATCAAAGGAATATTTTTATTAGTTACCGGTAATAATGAAAAATCGTAAGGTGGTTCCCAAATTACAGCTGCTGCTCCAGTTTTTTTAACATCCTCGAAAAATTCCAATCCATGCCTTTTTTCTCCTCGCAACGCGAAAAATATTTCGTTAGACCGAAGAATACGGCTATCAATCGCTAAGCCAGAGAACAGCTTTGCAACACAGCTAGCTGGCACATCAGCGTACCCTGCTAACAGTTCACCCAAGTTCATCGATATTCCAGAAGTCTATTGTGTTGTTCTAACTGAATGAGAAGTTGCAGCAATTTTCATAGAAGGAATATCATCTGGTATGATATTCAAAATTCGCAATATGCTGCCCATTGCCTTACCAAATACCGGTGCTGCCACTGCCCCACCGTAATAAGCTCCCCCTTTTGGTTCATCGATTATGATCGCCATTACCAGACGAGGATTACTAGCTGGTACCATTCCGGCAAAAAGAGCGAAGTAGTGTCCGCTAGCATAGCGACCATTAATGATTTTATGTACAGTACCGGTTTTTCCCGCAACCCGGTATCCGGGTACTGAAGCCTTGTTTCCAGTTCCCAATTTAGTCACTGCTTCTTCAAGCATAGCACGCACCTGTTGTACAGAACGTGGTGATAAAATGCGCATCTCCTCTGATATGGTAATCGGTCGATCCCGTTTTAGTATGGTAAGCGGCCTTCTCACTCCATCTGTCGCTAAAACAACATAGGCTTGCACTAATTGCACCATATTTACAGAGAAACCATACCCAAAAGAGTGGTTAGCATGACCAATTTCACTCCACTTTTCAAAATGATGCAATACGCCAGTTTGCTCACCGACAAACCCGATTCCGGTTGGTGCACCAAATCCGATATTCTTATAAAGTCGCCATAAACGTTCTGCAGGCATAGATAATGCGATCTTACTGGTGCCGACGTTGCTAGACTTACTTATGATATGTGTTACATCGATTATCCCATAATTATGTACATCTCGGACCTTAAAACGGCCTACCTTAAGAGTTCCAGGTGTAGTATTTATTAGAGTGGTCGGCGTCCATTTTCCACTTTCGAGCGCCAATGCAACAGTAAAAGGCTTCATAGTAGAACCAGGCTCGAAGACATCGGTAACTGCTCGATTACGAAGTAATTCTCCACGAAGTTCGGTACGGTTGTTCGGGTTTCCAGCTGGTTGATCTACCATCGCAAGAATCTCACCAGTTTGTACATCTGCAATAACCGCAGAGCCTGCGCTGGCGTTATTTTCCAGAACCGCTGACTTGAGGGAACGGTATGCGAGATACTGTAGCCTTCTATCGATACTGAGTATCACTGGCTTTCCAGGTTCCGGCGACTTGATGTTCTCTATATCTTTTACTATCTGTCCCCGCCGATCTTGGATGACACGTTTGCTACCTGCAACACCACGTAGTTGTTTTTCAAAGATCTTTTCCAGCCCTTCCTGACCATTATCATCAATATTACTGAACCCTAGTAAATGTGAAGTTACTTCTGCGTCTGGATAGTAGCGTCTGTATTCTCGCTTTGAATAAACTCCGGGAATCTTTAATTGTAAAACCTGTTGAGCAGAGACAGGTGCCATGTGACGTCTCAGATACACGAACTGGCGATCTTCTTGAGCTGTCAGTTTCTTTTCTAGCTCACTGATTGGCAGTCCAAGCAAAGCCGATAATATCGGCCAGTTATCACGATGCTGTAGTAGAGTTTCAGGATGCGCCCAAATTGAATCGACTGGTGAGCTGACTGCGAGCGGTGCGCCATTACGGTCTAGTATCATGCCCCGATGCGCGGGGACTTCGACTGTTCTTACGAATCTCTCGTTTCCTTGTTCTTGTAAAAAGTCGTTATGGACCAACTGCAGGTAGGATGCACGAAAGATCATAATTATCGCTGCAATAAATACTAAACCTAACACTAATCCTTGACGGGTGCCAAATGGCAAAGACATACGTACCACCGCACATAAAAATATTGTAAATGAGAGTGGGTGCTGGTGCTATAGAATTGTGTTTCTCTGGTAAGTAGGGACGGGACATATTTCGATAACCACTGCAATGTATTTCAGTTTATTCATTGAGCATGATATAAAGTACCTCTTCGGGATCTGGTGTCAGCATATTAAGACGTCTTTGTGCTATTTCTTCAACTGCAAAATCTGTAACTAATGTGCTCTGTTCGAGTTGTAATAATTCCCATTCAACTTCGAGATTGTCACGTTCTAATTGCAGCTTTTCTAATTTAACAAAGAGTTGTTGATTGATATGCCGTGTATAAACAATACCAATTCCTGATACCAAAACAGCAATAGCCAGCAGGACTATCAAAACTATCTGACTTTTCATAAAACTCTTTCAGATACACGTAAGATAGCGCTACGAGCACGTATATTATCAAGGACTTCGCTATTTGCTGGTCGTACTAAACGATCAACTATTTTCAAGCTTCTAACTATTGGGATGTCAATTATTGGTAGATCAAATGGTAGTTGTGGACCTTTTGACTGGTTACGCATAAATTGCTTGACTAATCTATCCTCTAGAGAATGGAAGCTAATCACTGCGAGCCTACCACCAGTAGCTAAAACTTGTATGGTTTGGGGTAGTACTTTGCTTAACTCACTTAATTCCTCATTGACCACAATGCGGATAGCTTGAAATACTCTAGTAGCTGGATGCCTGCCTGGTGTATGATACGGCACGACTGATGAGACGATCTTAGCGAGTCGAGCGGTGGTGGTAATTGGTGCATGCTTGCGTGCTTCTACAACCGCACGTGCAATCCGTCTATGGAATCTCTCTTCCCCAAATTCTACAAGTACCCGACCCAGTTCTGACTCATCAATTCTACTAATCCAATCAGCGGCACTCTCACCACTTGTTGGATCCATCCGCATGTCCAGTATCCCATCCCTGGTAAAGCTAAAGCCGCGCGCTGGATTGTCAAGCTGTGGGGAAGATACTCCTAAATCGAGTAGAACACCATTGATGCGTCCACATAATCCATGATTAGAGATAGTTTCTGCTAACCTGCTGAATCTAGTATGTATAAACTTAAACCGCATATCATTAAACTCAGACTTCGCTAATTCCCCAGCAGCTGGATCGCGGTCCAGCGCCAATAAAGAACCCGCTGGACCCAGCTTACCTAGTATTGCTGCAGCATGCCCACCACATCCGAATGTAGCATCCACATAATGACCATCTGGATGAATAGCTAGGGCATCCAATATCTCTTTTAGTAGAACAGGTTGATGACAAAGCAATCTTTCTTGCATATCAATATGCCATTCTATCTAATCTTCATTAGATGTACTAAATAGTAGCTAATTAGGAAGATTGTAAAATAGGCATATAAGAAGTGTATAGGCAATTTTGACATGATTGTCTTTCATTAGAGAGCGTGATTTTAAACCATTTCCAACTTAAGCTCACGAGCTTATTTATATATACTCAACGTACATTACACACAACACACACTATACCAATAGCAGCAATGATTAAAGGGGAACCGGCCTATAAGCCGGGTTCTGTAAAAGACGGCCATTCATCTGCGACGTCTGTCACCAGACGCCTGTAGCGACCTACCCGGGAGCGCCGCACGGACCACGCGATAGTTCTCCCCTATTTGGTCTTGCTCCGAGCGGGGTTTACCTTAGCCACGCCTGTTACCAGCCGTGCGGTGCGCTCTTGCCGCACCTTTTCACCCTTACCAGTTCTAACATGGAACTTAGGCGGTGTATTTTCTGTGGCACTTTCCGTCGGCTCACGCCGCCCAGGTGTTACCTGGCGCCCTGTCCTGTGGAGCCCGGACTTTCCTCTGTATAAGCGATACAGCGACCGTCAAGCCGGTTCCCCACATATAGTTTCTACGTCAATTCTAGATTTAGCAAGTTAGAATAATGGATCCTTGTCTGTCTTTTCATCTAATTGCCTACTTCTTATATCTAGTGCTAGATTATACAGCAGATTCTTGTGTAACCCTGTTACCTCAACCGCGACAATTACAGTCCGACTAATTGGTAATTCCTTAAGCAAAGCAGCCAGTAGGTGCCGACTGTTTAAGATCTCAGTTTCAGAGTTAACCAAAGCACCTTGTACTAATATTACAAACTCTCCCTTTATCCGGTTCGGACCAGCGTCTAACCATACCAAAAGATTATTCAATGTTGCACTATGTATTTCTTCGAACCTTTTTGTGAGTTCACGAGCGACTACCGCTACACGATCCCCACCCATTTCTAATGCTAGGTCAATCAAAGTTCCCCTAATTTGATGTCTAGACTCAAAAAACACCAGGGTACGTTCCTCTCTCGAAAGTAACCTTAAGCGCGCACGACGTGCAGTAGGTTTATGAGATAGGAATCCCTCAAAAACAAAGCGGTTGGTGGGTAATCCTGATACAGATAATGCAGAAGTTACACTGCTGGCCCCTGGTATGGGGATTACTGGTATCAATTTACGGCGGAGTGCACGCACCAGTAAAAACCCGGGATCGCTGATTAGCGGTGTACCTGCGTCAGATACTAAAGCTATGTCTCTACCATGTTCTAGTAGCGAGATAATCTGATTAATCCTGTCTTGCTCATTGTGTTCATGTAGTGAAAAAAGTTGTTTATTAATCTTGAAATGCTGTAGGAGCTTTCTTGTATATCGTGTATCTTCAGCAGCAATGAAATGCACTTCACGAAGAATTCGTAATGCCCGAATGGTAATATCCTCCAAGTTACCTATTGGAGTTGCTACCACATACAATTTGCCATTTTCCGCAGTCATAATTAAATCCTATTTATGATACTGTAATCATAAATTTTTAATTGAATAACTCTTCCTGATATAATTAGCTATAGTCTATAAATGGGCACCCGGGCCAATATCTTAAGCTTTGCTTAATCTTTTAGAAGTTTCTGGAGTTCCATTTAATCAGATGTAGCTATCCACTTAATTTGGCAATATATTCTCTGAAACTAAGTGAACCTATTGCCACTGCTGATGATTTGGTCTGGTGGCTGCTATCGCAAGGAAATTTTGGCTCGTTGATGTTAATTTAAGAATTATATATGCAACATCACTGTCTATAATTACTTCTTGCGAAGGTATTCTTTCAAGGTTAAGTAAGTTCTTCGTATACCACTGAAGTAACTGAGTATTCTTCTGATGACCTTTGATAAAACTGCCCAACTGCACGAATTATTAGCTCACCGCATCCTTATAATAGATGGTGCGATGGGTACCTTGATACAGAGCTATTGCCTGACCGAAGAACATTTTCGTGGCGAGCGTTTTCGAAACTGGCCTAAAGATCTAAAAGGTAATAACGATTTGTTAGTACTGACACAGCCAGAGATTATCCGCAATATTCATACTGCTTACCTGCAAGCCGGTGCAGATATTATTGAAACTAACACCTTTAATTCCAATGCGGTTTCGATGTATGACTATCGTATGGAGGGTTTAGTAATTGAACTAAACCGGGAGGCAGCACGGCTTGCAAGAGAAGCTGCTGCAGAATACAGCACTGCTGAGAAACCGCGTTTTGTTGCTGGTGTTCTTGGACCAACTAACCGTACTGCCAGTTTAGGAACTGATGTTAATAATCCCGGGTTTCGTAATATCACTTTCGATCAATTAGTCACTGCATATACTGACGCAGTACATGGTCTGATAGAGGGTGGAATAGACATTCTGATGGTAGAAACCATTTTCGATACTCTAAATGCTAAGGCAGCTCTGTTCGCTATCCAGCAGATATTCGATGAAATTGTGATACAACTACCAGTTATGATTTCTGGAACTATCACTGAGAGGTCTGGACGTACCCTATCTGCCCAAACAGTTGAAGCACTATGGAATTCACTCTCGCACATTAAACCGATTGCATTCGGACTGAACTGTGCGCTGGGAGCTGCTCAACTCCGACCACACATCTTAGAATTATCTCAAATTGCTGACACATATATTTCTGTACATCCCAATGCTGGGTTGCCGAACGTCTTCGGCAAATACGAAGAAACTCCAGAATGCATGGCGACAACTATTCGAGAATTTGTAGAAAGTGGACTAGTAAATATTGTCGGCGGCTGTTGTGGTACCACTCCAGATCACATTTTCGCCATTTCTGATGCTGTAAAAGATCTCAACCCGCGTCTAGTTCCTGCAATTAATAAATGCTGTAGGTTATCTGGTTTGGAAGCCTTGAACATTGGGCCTACCTCTCTCTTTGTTAACATAGGTGAGCGCACCAATGTGACTGGGTCGGCATTTTTCAAGCGACTAATTAAAGCTGGTGATTACACAGCTGCATTGGCAGTAGCACGCCAACAAGTTGAGAATGGTGCACAGATCATCGACATCAATATGGATGAAGGAATGCTAGATTCGAAGGAAGCGATGATCACATTTTTGAATCTGATCGCTGCTGAACCAGATATCAATCGGGTACCTGTAATGATAGATTCCTCCAAGTGGGAGATTCTAGAAGCCAGTTTAAAATGCATACAGGGCAAGCCGGTAGTGAACTCGATCAGTATGAAAGAGGGAGAGGCGGAGTTTAAACGTCAGGCAAAACTGATTCGCCATTATGGTGCTGCTGTTATTGTAATGGCCTTTGATGAACAAGGTCAGGCAGACACCGAAGAGCGCAAGTTTTCTGTATGCGAAAGAGCCTATCACATCCTTATCAATGAGGTTAGATTCCCAGCGCAAGATATCATATTTGATCCTAACATCTTTGCAATTGCCACTGGTATTGATGAGCATAGTAATTACGCAGTCGATTTTATCAAAGCCACCAGTCGTATTAAGAATAAATTACCCTATGCTTTAATTTCTGGAGGCGTATCAAATGTATCTTTTTCTCTTCGTGGCAACGATACAGTGCGCGAAGCTATTAATTCGGTGTTTCTCTATTACGCTATAAGAGCCGGCATGAGCATGGGTATTGTAAATTCTGGTCAACTAGCGATTTATGAAGAGATCCCATTGGAACTACGTGAAAGGGTAGAAGATATCATTCTCAATCGCCGGACCGATGCTACAGAGCGGCTACTGGAAATCGCCTGCCGATATAGTGATAAAAAAGATGTTAAACAACTAAAATTCAAGGATCAAGACTGGCGCTCATGGTCAGTAGAGAAAAGGCTAGAGCACGCTTTAGTTAAGGGTATAGATGAATTTATTGAAATTGATACAGATGAAGCACGCCAGCAGGCGAAAAGGCCGCTGAATGTTATCGAAGGCCCTCTTATGGAAGGCATGAACGTGGTAGGTGACCTTTTCGGGGCTGGTAAGATGTTCTTGCCACAGGTTGTAAAATCAGCACGAGTTATGAAGAAAGCTGTTGCACATCTTATCCCATTCCTCGAATCTGGAACAGCTGAAGGTGATAGAAAATCCAATGGCAGAATTGTGTTAGCAACAGTTAAGGGTGATGTACACGACATAGGAAAAAACATCGTCGGAGTAGTGCTGCAGTGCAATAACTTCAATGTTATTGATCTTGGTGTGATGGTACCTACACAGAAGATTCTAGACGCTGCTAGTGAACAGAATGCTGACATGATCGGATTATCAGGATTGATTACACCTTCGTTGGATGAAATGGTAAATGTTGCTAAAGAAATGCATCGTCATGGATTTTCCATTCCTCTACTAATCGGTGGTGCAACAACATCTGCAGTGCACACCGCAGTCAGGATTGACCCACAATATCACGGACCAGTAATATATGTCAAAGACGCATCACGAGCGGTCGGTGTGGCCCAAAATCTAGTTGGATCAATCACCAAAGAACATTATATTGCGAGAACTAAGGCTGAATATGCTCAGAAACGCAAGCAACATGCCAATCGGCGTAGTCGAGAACAGCTCATCCCACTAGCTACAGTTCGTGCAAACAGGCAGCAAATTATATGGTCAAACTACACACCACCTCGCCCGAATTTCTTAGGTGTTTATACTCTCGATAATTATCCGTTAACAGAATTAGTCGATTTTATCGACTGGACACCATTCTTTCGCACTTGGGAATTGCGTGGATGCTATCCAGACATTTTAGATGACCCTAAACAGGGAGAGCATGCTCGACAATTATTCGAGGATGCTCGCGCTATGCTGGAAAATATCGTAACTGATGCTTGGTTGACTGCGCGGGCGACTATCGGTTTCTTTCCAGCTAGTCGCACTTGTGAAGATGATATTGCTTTATATACTGATGATAATCGAGAAGGCACCCTATCAATACTCCATCATTTGCGTCAGCAAATCCAGAAACCTAAAGGTAAACCGCATTACTGTCTAGCAGACTGGGTAGCCCCGCGTAAATCTGGGCTTGCCGACTATATAGGTGCTTTTGCAGTGACCGCTGGTATCGGTGTTTATGAGAGGGTTGCTACTTTTGAGCAAGCTCATGATGATTACAATGCAATTCTGTTGAGAGCTTTAGCAGACCGGTTGTCTGAAGCCTTTGCAGAAAGATTACATGAAAGAGTGCGTAGAGAGTTTTGGGGTTATGAGTTGGAAGATAAGTTTAGCAGCAACGAGGAATTGATTACTGAGAGTTATTATGGCATCCGTCCTGCACCTGGATATCCAGCATGTCCAGATCATACCGAGAAAGGCTCACTCTGGAAGCTTTTAGATGTTGAGCGTAATATTAATATCCGTTTGACAGAGCATTTTGCAATGATGCCGATGGCATCTGTGAGTGGCTGGTATTTCAGTCATCCAGAAGCACGTTATTTTGGATTGGGTCACATCGATCGGGATCAGGTATCCGATTACGCTATACGCAAGGGTTGGACAGTGCCTGAAGCTGAGAGATGGCTAGCATCTAATCTAGGTTATGAAACTGGAGAGTAATCCATAATATGGCAATCATTTTTGACTGGAGTCAAACAGAGTTTCGATATTGATCCAATCTACTACTGGATCTGAGCTGATACTGGAAATTTTTTCTTCTAGCGCTATCCACATGGCCTCGCTGGCTAATTCGTAACTGTGACCCCAAAAAAAAGCAGAACACTCCATCAGATGATTTAGCACGCTGATACAGTTCCTAGAAGGCAGGATCGTTAAACATACAACTGACCTTATAATAAGGATCAGTCGGTGGAAATATAGAGTCACACTCAATAATAGTTCGAGCATACACATGTCCCGCAGCGCGGACAGCCTCCTTAACGGTCGGATTACAATCACCAAAAGGATAGCAGAAACCGCGAACTGGCTGCTGAAACCAATCCTGCAAGAGCAGACGGCTATCTAATACTTCACTTGCTAGCTCCTTTTTTGCTAAATTTAGCAAACTTTGATGACTCATGGAATGGTTAGCAATTTCAAAACTATAGTAAACCTCGGCTAATTCGTCTCTTCCAAGACGCCATACTGACCTATTACCATTACTCCAACTTAAAGTACGTTGCGACCTATACAAGATAGGATTCAGGTTAAAGGTCACCGTGGCATAATGTTGCCTCAACAGCGCTAACAATCGGATATCATCTACTACACCGTCATCCCAACTTTGGGAAATTCTCATCCTACGTCACACCAATAACTGTATCAGGCTTGATCCGGAATGTTCTATCAAAATTCGCTATTTCTTACTCGATGCACTAATAGGCTTAACTCATCGTCTGGTACATCGCTCAACCCACGGATAATTTCAGCAAACAAAATCGGTCTTTTCATTACAATCTCGCGAATATCACTGGACACTTTTCCAGCCAATGCTAGTAGAAAATCTGAATCTTCACCTAAATCAGCAGCTAACCGTCTAATTGTTTCCTCTGATGGCGGAGAGACATCTCCTCTTTCTATCTTGCTAAGGTAAGCAGGTTCCACTCCAATCCGGTGAGCTGTCTGCCGAACTGAATAGCGACGGTTGACTGCACGGCGCTGTTCGCGTAGTTGCCGTACATAGTTACCAAAATCCATTGTCATACCTCTTCATTATGAGAACTTTATCTGCTATGTGTATGTATGTATACCAAACATGCATATCAAAAAGGAGAGTGGAAAGGTATAAGATAAATATCGTAGAGTGTTTTGTTATTTAAAATACCAACTGTTATAATTC
>CAIRZE010000097.1 GCA_903882995.1 uncultured Candidatus Competibacteraceae bacterium | reverse complement strand
TTAGTCTTGTTTTCTTTTTACATACAGCTACTACTGATGATTTACCGATGCACAATTAGAGAAGATATTTATGTTTTCAGTTATCCTATTTTTATTATTCAGTTATCTAGCTGGATCGGTTTCTACTGCTATTATAGTTTGTCGGATGATGGGGTTACCTGATCCCCGTAGAGAAGGTTCACATAACCCAGGTGCTACTAATGTGCTCCGAATAGGTGGTAAGAGAGCAGCTGCTATCACTTTAGCTGGTGATTGCCTAAAGGGGGTTTTGCCTGTACTTCTGGCACGTTTGTTAGGCTTAAATGAAACTGGATTGGCTTTGACTGCAACAGCGGCATTTCTGGGTCATCTCTACCCATTATTTTTCGGTTTTACTGGAGGTAAAGGAGTGGCGACCGCATTTGGTGTCATATTAGGATTATCCTGGTCGTTAGCACTATCAGTATGCAGTACTTGGTTGTTTATAACCATCTTATTCCGAATCTCTTCCCTCTCAGCCTTGACAACCGCAGTGTTGACACCTCTATTTGGCTGGTTATTAGGATTATCTTGGGTGTATTTGTCTGCTATTTTTTTTATGGTCATATTGTCGATCTGGCGACACCGCTCTAACATTAGCAACTTGATATCTGGTGTTGAGGGTCAGTCCGACTGTTCTATAGAATGAAAGCAGAAAAAGTGCGGTATATACTGATTTTATCCTCAAAATATTTTGTCAGTTGTTATTTATGCATCCTGATACAGGAAAATCTCTATTACCATAACCCTAAATACTTTATTGGTAACAGGTTTTTATTTTCAGGATTTTTATCCAGTGTGAGGTATATGGTACATATAAATATCTAAATGCTCGTGATATTCATACACCATATGACTAATAGTTCTTTATTTAGTTATAGTTGATATATTAACCGTATTTTTCTGCTATTTTACAGATCTGCGAAACTCACACCTACAGATAGAAATACAGTTACGCTGCAAACTAATCGATAAGATCCTCATTTATTAATCTCTACTAGGTAAATTACCATTAGGTAAAGAACTTTTCACCTATCACTCATAGCCTATAAAAATCTTTATAATCTCACTAAATTCCTTTTCTATTAACGTTTGCTTTCTTAGGAAGCAGCTATGGTATTTAATCAGCCCCAGTATTGTCCTACTGTAGCCGTCACCAGAAGCAGGTGATTCTTATAGTCTATAGTCTTAGATAGAGTTACAGATAAACAGGTCAATTTTACCAGATAAGGTAGCATAGATTTGAGGTAAAGGTGGGAACTGGTTGATGTATTTCTGTGATAATTTAGATTTCAGATGGCGCGTGGCTTTTCAAATTACGGCATTATTATTGTGGATATTTCTGATCGTGAATAAACAATCCAGTTATACTCGTGAAGAACTTTTCGCTTGCGCTCGTGGTGAACTGTTCGGTTCAGGAAATGCGCAACTTCCATTGCCGAACATGTTGATGGTAGACCGTATAATATATATCGGCTCTGAGGGAGGTCGGTTTGGTAAGGGCGAAATTGTTGCGGAATTGGACATCCATCCTGATCTTTGGTTTTTCGGTTGCCACTTTATTGGAGACCCGGTTATGCCAGGCTGTTTAGGATTGGATGCTATGTGGCAGCTAGTAGGGTTTTTTCTAGGCTGGATGGGTAGCCAGGGACGGGGACGAGCACTTGGATGTGGTGAAGTAAAATTTACTGGTCAAGTTCGCCCAGAAGCTAAAAAACTGACCTATCACATTCATATGAAGCGGGTCATTCTTCGCAGGTTAGTGATGGGAATCGCTGATGCGACACTGGAAGTCGATGGCCGAACTATTTATACCGGCAATGATCTGAGGGTTGGGTTGTTTACCTCAACTGAAGGTTTTTGAGGATAACGATGATGAGACGTGTTGTGGTTACCGGTATCGGTATCGTGTCCAGCATCGGCAACGACCGCTGGGAGGTATTGGATTCGCTGCGGCTGGGCCGCAGTGGGATAGAATTTGCCGAAGATTATAAAGAAATTGGTCTGCGTTCTCATGTACGTGGACCATTACGTATTGATCTTGCGGCACAGATCGACAGAAAAATATTGCGTTTTATGGGAGATGCAGCCGCATTTAACTATATTGCTATGCGTGAAGCAATTGCCGATGCGCAGTTACCTGAAGAGATGGTTTCTAATCCTCGTAGCGGGTTAGTAACTGGTACTGGAGGCGGTAGCCCACAGAATATGGTAGAAGCTGCCAATCTACTTCGCAGTAGAGGTTTAAAACGAGTTGGGCCATATATGGTGCCACGTACCATGAGTAGTACTACCACTGCATGCTTAGCTACTCCATTCAAGATTAAAGGCGTCAGTTATAGTATCGGTTCAGCATGTGCAAGTGGTGCCCATTGTATAGGACATGGTGCAGAGTTAATTCAGTGGAATAAACAAGACATCATGTTTGCTGGTGGTGGAGAGGAAGTGCATTGGAGCCTGACTCATCTTTTTGATGCTATGGGTGCTTTATCTACCAAGTATAATTCGGTTCCACAGACTGCATCTCGTGCTTATGATGCTCATCGTGACGGCTTTGTAATTTCCGGTGGAGGAGGAATAGTAGTATTAGAAGAACTAGAGCATGCTCAGAAGAGGGGTGCAAGAATTTACGCTGAGCTAATAGGTTATGGTGCAACTTCTGACGGGTATGATATGGTACAACCCTCTGGCGAAGGGGCATTGCGCTGCATGACGCAAGCTCTAGATGGTGTAACCGTGCTAGTAGATTACATCAACACCCATGGTACTGGTACTCCGATTGGAGATATACGTGAATTGGAAGCAATCCGTCAGATGTTTGGCGAGCATGTTCCAATGCTTAGTTCTACAAAACCACTAACCGGCCATGCTCTAGGCGCTGCTGGTGTGCATGAAGCGATATATTCACTATTGATGATGGATAACCGTTTCATTGCGGCTTCGGCTAATATTGAAACCCTAGATTCAGCTGCTGAAGGGTTTCCTATTGTTCGAGAACTAGTCGATGATATTGATCTTAATGTAGTTATGTCTAATAGCTTTGGTTTTGGTGGCACCAATGCTACATTGGTGTTTCAGCAGTTGAAATGATATATTTAGGTCGTTTAAGTCGAGTGTGCCGCCTTTCATTAAAGGCGGCTTTCTTTGTACAGGAGAAATATGACATCATCCATCTTTTATAGATATGAGAAATTAAGAAACGCTGGCTATATCAACGCTATTTTCAATCGCATACTGCGCAAATTTAAGATTATTTATGATTAAATATATTACCAACACAGTGTGCCCAGTCTATTCTGTAGCTGATACCTAAATTATTGTTATAGGGACCGATTAAAATTCTATTTTAATAATATAAGCTTCAAGATGATAATTTCAGAGTTTTCCATTATTGACCGTTATTTCTCTACGCAAGGATTAAACCGCCTAGATGTATCATTGGGTATTGGTGATGATTGTGCTTTGTTACTACCGCCATCTGGAAAAGAGATGGTTGTTACCATTGACACTCTGGTAGCTGATATACATTTCTTTTCCACTACTGAACCGAGGAACATCGGTTATAAGGCACTAGCTGTCAATCTAAGTGATCTAGCAGCAATGGGTGCCACACCAGCTTGGTTCACGCTAGCTTTAACGTTGCCCAGTATTTCAGAAGAGTGGCTTGAGCGGTTTTCCTCAGGACTATTTGATTTGGCTAACCTATATGGTATCCAACTCGTTGGTGGTGATACTACACACGGTTCAACTATCATTATTACTGTTCAAGCACATGGATTTGTCCCTATGGGTCAGGCATTGCGTCGCGATAGCGCAAAACTAGGCGATGTGATTTATGTTACAGGTACCCTTGGCGATGCCGGACTAGGGTTATCAGCAGCCTACGGAAGAATAGTAGTCCCTACTGAGCATTGCTTATATATTGAGAAACGCCTGGAAAGACCAGAGCCGCGGATTGCTCAAGGCTTAGATTTGCTTGGTGTAGCGAGCGCAGCTATTGATTTATCAGACGGATTAGCACAGGATCTAAACCATATAATTAAACGGAGCCGTGTTGGAGCATTTTTGGATGTAGATCTCTTACCACTGTCTCCAGCTTTGACAGACAGCATGGATCGAGATACAGCGCTGATCACAGCGCTGACTAGTGGTGATGATTACGAACTTTGCTTCACGGCACCTTTAGAGGGTATTGTAAAGATTGAGGATATGGCGGACACGTGGAACTGTCACTGTACTCGTATCGGTACGATCACATCTGGTTCAGGGTTAAAATTGGTTCGTGCCGATGGTTCTACATTTCATTTAGAACATCTCGGTTATGATCACTTTTGTGAATAGCAAAAAGTGGTTACAAGATTCTATAAATTTCTTAATACACGTCTTTGCTGTCGGGTTTGGTTCTGGCTGCATCCCAAAAGCGCCTGGCACTTTTGGTACTCTAGCTGCGATTCCGCTTTACCTGCTGGCTCAGCCACTCCCAGTTTGGGTCTACTTATTACTGACTTTTACTGGATTTGGACTAGGAATATGGGTTTGTGGCCGTACAGCTCAAAATTTTGGAACACATGATCACCCTGCCATCGTATGGGATGAAGTTGTAGGTTACTTTCTCACTATGGTTGATGCTCCATCTGGATGGCTATGGATAATAACCGGATTTGCTCTATTCAGAGGTTTTGATATTATCAAACCGTGGCCAATCCGCCAGGTAGATAAGCGAATAAAGGGTGGATTTGGTATAATGCTGGACGATTTCTTAGCAGCATGCTACTCTTGGCTGGTCCTGCAAGGTCTGGTATATGGCACCGGACAATGGGCTTCTCATGTTGTTCCAATTTGAGAGCCTATATCCTATGTTTTGCAGAGTAGCTGTTATGGTCAGTAAACTGGACGCTACTAGCGTATGTATGATCTCGTAATGTCATTCTCGGTTAGATCTGTGTTTTTAGACGCAATAATTCAAATTGCTCTTGATACTAGTCGAGTCGAATACAGGTTTTTATTATACGTACCGTGAAGTTTGCACATGTCATTCTGATGGCTGAGGTATAGAGTAATATCCATCACCATAATAATCTGTTACCTCATGCTGCTTAATTAGTTATTTTCTATAAATCTGAAATGTATGGGAGCTAAAATAACTGAGTTCGAATGTGCGACGATCCGCTTAGATAGTAAGCAATATCACTACTGTAGTGGAAACTGGACTATCGGCGGAATTGACAGGTTGGATTTATACCTAAAAAGTATAGAGTGGCCAAGTGGTCCACTAAATTTAGATTGTTCTAGAATAAGCGCTATAGATACTACTGGTGCCTTGTTCTTGTTGAATCTGGTTACTGAATTAAGGAGGCGAAATAGCACATTCGTATGTCTAATTGGATTACGTTCTGAGTATCATACGTTATTAGAGTTTGTAGAAGAACGTTGCAGAGTATCTGGATCTCCAAAGAGGACTCCTACTTCATCTGGGTTACTAGAGAAATTTGGTCGTAAGATCATATTTCATTTGAATAGCTGTTTGGCATTTCTCACATTCGTTGGGAAAATAACATCTGCTCTATCTTTTCTGATGTTACACCCAAAGCAGTTTCGCTGGAGTGAACTCCTTAGCAATATTGAAACCGCTGGTGTTTATGCTTTACCAATGATCGCTATGTTGTCTTTCATGATGGGAGTTGTAATTGCCTATCAGGGGGGACAGCAACTGTATATATATGGCGCAAATATTTTTATTGTTGAACTTATATCTCTTACCATGCTACGTGAACTGGCTCCGCTGATCACTGCCATTAGTGTCGCTGGCCGTACAGGATCGGCCTACACTGCTCAGATAGGTACTATGCACGTTACTGAAGAGGTTGATGCATTGTGCACTATTGGTATTCCTCCGATAGATTTACTGGTATTACCAAAGTTGCTGGCGCTGACTGTGTCTTTGCCTTTATTAACTGTATTTGCTGACGCAATCAGCGTTTTTGGCGGTATGGTCATGGCGAAAATACTATTATCAGTTAACTTTAGCGATTTCTTAGAGCGGTTACCAAAGGTAGTCACTCTTACATCATTTCTACTTGGTCTAGAAAAGGCACTGGTATTCGCAGTTATTATCTCTTTAGTAGGATGCTATCAGGGTTTCCAGGTGCGTGGTGGGGCTGATAGCGTTGGTAGGCAGACAACCTTAAGTGTTGTACAGTCAATCTTCTTAGTTGTTGCCGCTGATGCACTATTTTCAGTTATAGTAGGTGGTGCTGGATTGTGAGTGTACCAGTTGATCCAACAAGACCATTCATAATTTCCGTTAATAACTTACATACGGGATTCGGTGAAATTTCTGTTCATGAAAAATTAGATCTTAATATCCAGAAAGGTAAGGTAGTTGCTCTGATAGGGGGTAGCGGCTCTGGAAAGACTACGCTACTACGGACTATTATTATGTTAGTGCAGCCGGTCGCTGGCTCTATTAGACTATTCGGTCAAGAAATAGTAGGTATAAGTGATACCGATGCCTTTAATCTGCGGCGGCGGTTCGGTATGCTGTTCCAGCATGGAGCATTATTCAGTTCACTGACGGTTCGGGAAAATATAGTGTTGCCGCTGCGAGAACACACACTGTTAAGCTCACATCAAATTATTGAAATCGCTGATCTGAAGATTGCGCTGGCAGGCTTACCAGCTGATGTTGGTGACAAATGGCCACGCGAATTGAGCGGAGGTATGTTAAAACGCGCGGCACTGGCGCGGGCGTTAGCATTAGATCCAAAACTGTTATTTCTAGATGAACCGACTGCTGGTCTTGATCCAGTGAGTGCTGGTGCTTTCGATGAACTAATTATACAACTTAAAGAGTCACTTGGGTTAACAGTAGTTATGGTGACTCACGACTTGGATACGCTTTGGCAAGTTACTGATATGGTGGCCTTTCTCGCGGAAAGGCGGGTTATCTGTTACGCACCAATACAGGAATTAGTTAAGATCGAACACCCGCTTGTTCAAGATTATTTCAAAGGGCCACGTGGTCGTGGTCTTACAGCTGAGAATAGGCCGCGTGCAGAGTAAGATAAACTATACTCTGGTTGGCTTGTTTTCAATTCTCCTAAGCGCTTCTCTGCTAAGTATTGTATTCTGGCTAACTGTTGGTGGTGATAGAAAGGTTTATGATCGTTATCTGGTATATTTCCAGGAGTCTGTAGCTGGCTTGAGTCCTAAAGCTACTGTGCGATATCGAGGTGTCCAAATCGGCCGTGTGGAGTCTATTCGCATTGATCCAACTAATCCGGGCCAGGTAGAGGTGGTTCTTGGAATTGAGCGTGGAACACCGATTCGTCGTGATACTATTGCTACCTTATCCACTCAAGGACTAACAGGGGTCGCATCTGTAGAATTGAGTGGTGGTGGTCAGTCACCCCCGCTTGATATGACACAGGATATCCCAATTATTAAGGCTGGCCCTTCTCTAGTGGCACGTTTAGACGACGCATTCAACAATATTCTAACAAATCTCAATAACTTATATAGTAAGTTGGA
>CAIRZE010000096.1 GCA_903882995.1 uncultured Candidatus Competibacteraceae bacterium | reverse complement strand
TTGATTACTTTTCTCGTATTAAGTTATCCACAGAATAATTGACTTGTCCACATTTTATCCACAGGTTTATCCACAAGATAAAATTGCCTAATTTGATAATTTAAATGAATAAAAAATAGTTATCAACAGATAATACCTATCTCAATAATAACTATGTATATAATATAGATGATATCAGTCTTAGATATGTGTACTGATTATGTCTATATTCTAAATAGATCCTATAGCGTTCATTAGTCAATAAAGCCGGTTGGCTCATCATCTAGTGCTTATATCCGAAACCGAAATATATTTTCCATATGCTCTAGAAAAACTATTAGATCCATCTGACTAGTTAATAAACAATTGGATTAATTAGGAAGTTGATGGCTGTCTCAGTCTGAAACTGAGTGGCTAACAGATTAGATTGGAGAACTTAATGAAACTGGAAGCTAAGCGCGAGTATCTACTCAAACCGCTCCAGCGTGTCATCGGTGCAGTTGAACGCCGACAGACTCTGCCTATCCTTTCCAACGTATTGGTTGCAGCTAAAGGGAAAGAACTAACGCTAACTGCCACAGATCTAGAAGTAGAACTATCAGTACGAGTGGAGTTACAAGTTGAGATACCAGGTAGTATTACACTACCTGCTCGCAAGCTATACGATATCCTTCGGGCTTTGCCTGAAGAAAGCAAAGTAACCTTAAGCCTCGATAGTGAAAAAGCGACTCTGCGCTGTGGACGTAGCAGATTTACTCTGATCGCGCTTCCGGCTGCAGATTTTCCAACTTTGGAAGACTTATCTTTCGAACGAGTTATAAACCTCACTCAAGGTGCCTTGCGCAGCTTGATCGAGCATACATACTTTGCTATGGCTCAACAGGACGTACGATATTATCTGAATGGTTTGCTAATGGAACTAGGGCAAGATATGTTACGTGTAGTTGCTACAGATGGCCACCGTCTTGCGTTTCAGGAATTCACTACACAAGTTAATATAGCAGAACCGCGGCAATTGATTATCCCACGTAAAGGTGTATTGGAACTATTACGTTTATTAGCTGATAATGAAGCAGAAGCTGTTATCTTTTTGGGTAAGAATCACATACGTTTGGCAATTGGTGATATCCGGTTTACATCTAAGCTAATTGATGGTAAATTTCCAGAATATCAGAGTGTTATTCCAAAAGGTGGCAACCGGATCGTAATTGCCGATCGTATAGTTCTGCGTAATTCTTTATCACGTACTAGCCTTGTTCTCAAGGATAAGGCGCATGGTATTCATATGCAACTAGACGATTGGATTCTGAAAGTGCATGCAAGGAATGCTGAGCATGAGGAAGCTGAGGAAGAAATCGAAATCAACTATAGTGGTGGTCCTATGGAGATTAGCTTTAATGTTAGTTACTTATTAGATGCTCTAGGTGCTCTAGGAGGAGAGCTTGCTAAGATTTCTTTTACCGATCCAGACAGCAGTTGCTTAATGGAAGAAAATGAAGGTTGTAACAGTAAGCATGTGATTATGCCTATGCGGTTATGATTTTTTGCTTTTATATTTATTTCAGTAATCTGCTTTACATATTGATGATGATATGACTGTTACTTAGTTTATATATCTTGAATGTAGCGGGTAATTATGAGGTAAGTATATTTTATATTTATACATGTCAAATTTAGAGAGAGTGGTATATCGCTCCTTGAAGAGGTTTTAATAAATAAAACTATATGAACGATTCTTCGTATACTTCATCAAATATCACAGTCCTAGAAGGGCTTGATGCAGTTCGTAAAAGGCCTGGTATGTATATTGGTGATACTGATGATGGTACAGGATTGCATCATATGGTATTCGAGGTTGTAGATAACTCAATTGATGAAGCTCTAGCAGGTTACTGCACTGCGATCTATGTAACTATCCATACTGACGAGTCAGTAACAGTGGTAGATAATGGTAGAGGTATTCCAACTGACCAACACTCTAAAGGCTATTCCGCTGCAGAGGTCATCATGACTGTTTTACACGCTGGTGGTAAGTTCGATGACCGTTCATACAAAATTTCTGGTGGCCTACATGGAGTGGGCGTGTCTGTTGTAAATGCTTTATCTGAATCCCTAAGATTGACTATCCATCGTGATGGGAAAATCTACCAGCAAGACTATCGACTTGGCTACCCACAGGCGCCTCTACAGGTAGTTGGGGAAACTGAAAAGACCGGTACAGGGATCTATTTTAAGCCCAGTTCTAATATATTCAGCAATATTTGTTTCCATTATGATGTACTAGCTAAGAGGTTACGAGAGCTGTCTTTTCTTAACTCCGGAATATGTATTCACCTATATGATGAACGTATTGGGAAAGGAGATATTTTCGAGTATCAGGGTGGTATCAAGGCGTTCGTTGAGCACCTGCACCGTAATAAGACACCCCTACATAGTAATGTCTTCTATCTGAAGACTTCTCGTGATGGAATTCAGATTGAACTATCAATGCAGTGGAATGATTCTTACCAAGAGAATGTATTCTGCTTTACTAATAATATTCCGCAGCGTGACGGTGGTACCCATCTAGCTGGGTTGCGCAGTGCACTTACACGTACCCTTAACCAGTATATGGATGCAGAGGGTATTCTGAAAAAGGCTAAGGTCGATACCGGTGGCGATGATGCTCGTGAGGGTCTAACCGCAATTTTATCAGTAAAGCTCCATGATCCAAAGTTTTCTTCTCAGACTAAAGAAAAACTAGTTTCTTCAGAAGTTAAATCGGTAGTTGAGTCAGTAGTGGCAGAGAAGCTACAAGAATTTTTGCTGGAAAATCCTAATGAAGCAAAAGTGATTACTGGGAAGATCATTGAGGCTGCACGAGCCCGTGATGCTGCTCGGCGTGCCCGTGAGATGACTCGCCGCAAGGGGGCATTGGATATAGCCGGGTTACCTGGAAAACTTGCAGACTGCCAAGAAAGAGATCCAATCCTATCAGAACTTTTCATTGTCGAAGGTGATTCTGCAGGCGGTTCTGCTAAGCAGGGTCGGGATCGCCGCTTTCAGGCTATTCTACCTTTAAAAGGGAAAATTTTGAATGTAGAGAAGGCACGTTTTGACAAAATGTTAGCCTCAGCTGAAGTCGGTGCTCTGATCACGGCATTGGGCTGTGGTATCGGTCGAGAGGAATTTAATCCAAATAAGTTACGCTATTTTCGAGTCATAATAATGACCGATGCTGATGTAGATGGCTCACATATACGTACCTTATTATTGACATTTTTTTACCGCCAGATGCCAGAATTGATTAAACGTGGTCATATTTACATTGCTCAACCGCCTCTATACAAGGTAAAAAAGGGTAAACAAGAACAGTATATAAGGGATGATGCAGAGTTGTCTGAAAACCTACTCCAAGCTGCTCTTGACGGAGCAGTATTGATGTTAAATGGTGATCTCTTACCTTTAGATGGGAAGGAACTTGAAGATCTAGCTCACAGTTACATGGTAGTCATGGCGGTGATCCGACGAATATCTCGTAGATACGATATTACTTTGCTAGAACAGTTGATGTATATGCCAACATTTGACTGCAGTCGTTGGCAGGATAGTATCTGGTTGGGTGCATGGGCTGAAGCACTGGTTTGTCGATTGAATACTCATACAGATGACGGTGAGGTTTACTTTTTTACTATCGAATCACTTATCGAAAGCGGGAGCAGTAGCATTTTAATTACACACAGCACGCATGGTATAGATCGCCGTCTTCGGCTTACTAAAGACTTTTTCAGATCTTCAGAGTATGCAAGGCTGAGCCAGCTCGGTAGCCGCTTGGTAGATTTATTCGATAGCAAAGTTAGAGTAGGGGTACAGCGTGGTGAGCGTACTCGGTCAGTTCGAGATTTCCATGAAGTAATGGATTGGTTACTAAATGAAGCAAAACGCGGTCAAAATATTCAAAGATATAAAGGGTTAGGTGAAATGAATCCAAACCAACTATGGGATACTACGATGAACCCTATGACACGCCGCCTGCTGCAAGTACGTATTGAAGATGCTATTGCAGCTGATGAGATTTTTGCTACATTGATGGGTGACCATGTTGAACCCCGGCGTGATTTTATTGAGAAGAATGCTCTAGATGTGCTTAATTTGGATATCTGAAGAGATCTAGAATAAATATTCAGTAAAGAAACTGTGCACTATGTAACAGATCTGGGGATGTTAGATCTTCAGCTTCTATTAAGATGATGAGAGCATATAGCTCTACCATCTTTATATCTTATAAATCTCTGACATTTGTATCAGATGTGCACGTATAATGATGCCAGAATGTGGAGTTATTGAGATGCTAATCACACCTAGGAGTCTGATAAATTTATATAGAGGTAGAGGAAATTTATAAAGTAAGTTTACGTGCTGTGTGTGAGGCTGGGCATTTCATAGACGCGTTATGGCACTTTAGTAGCAGTGCCTGGAGCCCAAAGATTAGGCTGTTTTTGCTACTTATTATAGAATAACAGCCACACTGGTGGTGTTAGTTTGGGTTGGTAAATAAAAGTTGCTTAAAGTGTTTAAGAAAAGTGCTTAAGATAAGATAACTGAAAATTGGTGCCTGACGCAGTTGTTGTTACATCAGCTTACCCCAGAAGCAGAGATTAGTTATGTAGTCAATTATTTTATCTCTCTGTTTGGTTATAGAAGGAGAGGGATAATACATGTTTATGATCATGATTATCACGTAAATAAGGTAGTCAAGTAACTAGAACTAGTATCTTTTAGCTAACCTAATATCATCTAATAGATAATAGACTAAGGTGTGGATGTTCGTTCCCCAATGTTGCTCGTGCGCCTTTTATCATATTGCTGCTCCTAGTTTTCCAAAAGGGCGATGCCATAATCAGATAAATAATTATGCATCCAAAGGTATGCCGATTACCCATTACCTGATTGCTTACATACTTGATTAAAAGATCTTTCAGCGATATTAACTAGTTTGAGTAACCTATGAATAACCAAGCAACTGTTGAGCATCCAGTATCATTGAATGTACAGATAAAAACTTGTCCGTCCCCGGTTTGGACTATTGATGTTATTCTAGAATTATTTGAGTTACCATTTCTAAATTTATTGCTCAAAGCCCAAGATACACTACGTGCTCACTTTATACCTAATGCAGTACAACTTTCTACTCTATTGTCGATTAAAACTGGTAATTGTTCGGAGAATTGTGGTTATTGTTCTCAGTCCAAACGCTATCAGACTGGGATAGAAACGCAGAGCTTGTTATCTACTGCTGAGGTGTTAGAAGCTGCCAAAGTGGCAAAGGCACAAGGTTCTGGAAGGTTCTGTATGGGTGCGGCTTGGCGTGGCCCGAGGGATAAGGATATTAGCAAGGTTATAGAGATGGTTCGTGCGGTGAAGGAGCTAGGTTTAGAAACTTGTGTTACGCTAGGTTTACTTAAGGACGGTCAAGCAAAACAGCTGAAAGATGCTGGTTTAGACTACTACAATCATAATCTTGATACCGCTGCAGAGTATTATAGTGATATTACTACCACTCATAACTACCAGGATCGCATTGATACTTTGAAAGATGTTCGTGAGGCCGGTCTTAAGGTATGTAGCGGTGGTATAATCGGTATGGGGGAAACACGTAAGCAACGTGCTGTGCTGATATCACAATTAGCTAACCTTGATCCACCACCAGAGTCTGTACCAATCAACAATCTAATACCAGTTCCAGGAACTCCATTAGCTAGCAGCAAGCCAGTGGATATCTTTGAATTTGTACGCACAATTGCTGCAGCACGTATAACTATGCCATGCAGCTACGTACGCCTATCTGCTGGTCGTGAGCAGATGAGTGAAGCAGAACAAGCGCTTTGCTTCCTTGCTGGTGCTAATTCAGTATTCTATGGTGATCAACTACTAACTACGAGTAATAATAACTCAGAGAGTGATCAACTGCTATTTGAGAAGTTGGGTTTACACGGTATTTGAACCAATCTATTTCTAATATGGGCAATAATTTTAACTGGCTTAATCGCAGCTGCTCGGCTGTTTGGCATCCCTGCACACAGATGAAACACCATAATACTGGTGTTTTCCCCTTAGTCCCAGTCGCGCGCGGTAAAGGCGCATGGCTGTATGATCATGAAGGCCGACGCTATCTCGATGCTATCAGTTCTTGGTGGGTAAATTTATTTGGGCACTCGAATTCACGCATCAATGCTGCTTTGAAAGATCAGCTAGATCAGTTAGAGCATGTCATGCTGGCAGGATTTACCCATTCCCCAATAGTGGAATTGTCTGAACGCCTGTTAGAGCTGACTAAAGGGGTACTGGGCCACTGTTTTTATGCTTCAGATGGTTCCTCAGCTGTAGAAATCGCGCTGAAAATGTCATTTCATTACTGGCACAATAGTGGTAGGTCAGAAAAAAATCGGTTCATCTGTCTGGTAGGTGGCTACCACGGTGAAACACTAGGCACATTAGGAATAGGAGATGTTGATCTATATAAAAACGTTTACTCTCCCCTTTTACGACAGGCTACAACGATGCCTTCACCTGATACACGCACTGCGTATCCCGGTGAAACTGCAGTTGATGTTGCTGCTCGGGCTGCAGCAGTGTTGGAGTTATACCTCACTGAATATCATGAAATTACTGCTGCCTTTATTGTTGAGCCGCTGGTACAGGGTGCCGGTGGGATGGTAATGTATGACCCACATTACCTCAGACTTGCACGAGAATTGTGTGATCGTTATGATGTGCACCTCATTTGCGACGAGGTAATGGTTGGTTTTGGTCGTACTGGTACTTTTTTTGCATATGAGCAGGCTGATATCCACCCTGATTTCCTTTGCCTATCTAAAGGTTTAACTGGTGGGTATTTACCATTATCAGTAGTTATGACAAAGGGAATGGTGTATGACGCTTTTTATGACGATGCTATAGCCCGTGGTTTTCTACATTCCCACTCTTATACGGGGAACCCTCTGTCATGTCGAGCTGCGTTAGCAACTCTTGATATCTTTATTGAAGATGATGTGATAAAAAGGAATCAGCAATTTGCCAGAAAATTCTGTACTCTTCTAGAACCTCTGGCTAAACATCCTTTAACACGAAATTTTCGGCAATGTGGTATGATCTGGGCAGTAGATATCAACACTGAAGATATTGACTTCCGAATGAGATTCTACCGTGAGGCCCTTCGTAAAGAGGTACTGCTACGCCCTCTTGGTGCTACTATTTACTTTATGCCACCTTATATACTCAGTGATCAGGAAGCGGGTTTGTTAGCTGAGCGCGCAGTAGAAGCATTAGACGCTAGCCTGCTATGATATGGGATGAATTGGAAGTCAACCTTAACCAGTTAGCGGTTGACGGTTTACGTCGCCAAAAACTTACTCTCGATACGCCTTGTGGTCCAGTTGTAATCGTCGGCGGTCGGAAGCTTATCACATTTTGTAGCAATGATTACTTAGGATTGGCTAATCATCCCAGTATAATAGCAGCTGTTCGAGAAGCAGCTGAAAGATGGGGTGTTGGAAGTGGTGCTTCGCATATTGTGAGTGGTCATTTTCGTCCACATGAAGAACTAGAAGAACGACTGAGATCCTTTGTTGAGCGTGAGAGAGCACTTTATTTTACTACCGGCTACATGGCAAACCTGGCTGTTGTTCCAACACTTGTAAAACGTAATGACGCCATTTTCTCTGACCGCCTAAATCATGCTTCACTTATCGATGCAGCTCTTCTAGCACGCTCTGAGCATATCAGATTTCCACACTGTGATATAGCTAGTCTTGCTAAATGTTTAGAGAGGAGTCGTGCTCGTCGTAAGCTAATTCTTACTGATGCAGTGTTCAGCATGGAAGGTGATTTAGCACCATTGCCAGATTTATTTACATTAGCTGAACGTTTCGATGCCTGGCTTTTAGTAGATGATGCTCACGGGTTTGGAGTGCTTGGCTCTGGTGGGCGAGGCAGTATCTCCTATTATGGGTTACCGCCCTCACCCAGGTTGATTCTAATGGGGACGCTTGGTAAAGCGGCTGGTGTATCTGGTGCTTTTGTGGCTGGCGACCGGCGTGTCATTGACTGGATAACTCAAAAGGCAAGGCCATATATATTTACGACTGCTTCTAGCCCATTGATTGCTGCGGCGCTACTCGCTAGCATAGAATTGATCGAAAAAGGTGAAAGTCTAAGAACACATTTACGCTATCTAATTTGTCGCTTACAGGATAAACTCTTTGGACTTCCATGGCGTATTTTACCATCAACAACAGCAATTCAACCGTTGATGATTGGAGAAAATAAATCTGCTATGCAAATTTCCGATAGGTTATTTAAGAATGGGTTTTGGGTGCCAGCTATACGGCCACCTACAGTCCCTAATGGGACCGCTCGCTTACGAATTTCCCTGTCTGCAGCTCATAACGAAGCGCAGATTGATGCCTTAATTAGGGCGCTCTATGAGTGTGCAGCAGATGGGTTACTATAGCCTGTCTGGTACAAAATATCGCATTCGGCAAGCATTCGATCAAGCTGCTCTAACTTATGATGATGCAGCTGATGTACAGCGAGAGATCAGTGACATTTTAGCTGTTTATCTGACGCAATGTAAAATTAACTCTTTTCCGGATACTATTTTAGATGCTGGTTGTGGAACTGGTTATGGCGCTGTCTGGCTACAGAAATCTTGGCCGCAAGCACATCTAATATTGGTCGATTTTGCACCATCTATGTTAGCTACTGCTCGTGATCGCTGCCATACTGGTGTTGATCTAGTATGTGCAGATATCGAGGCTTTACCAACTATTCGAGGCAGTTGCGACCTTTATTGGTCAAGCTTGGCCTGGCAGTGGAATAGCCCTCATCGCTGTTTACTAGAAGCTGATCGTGTGCTCAGATCAAGTGGAATTATAGCAGTAGCTACGTTAGGAATAGATAACTTTTCTGAGTTACGCAGTGCTTTTTCAGAAGTAGATAACTATAGCCATGTTATGAATATTCAATCTCATGAATTACTGCTTGCAGGTTGTCGCGAAAGAGGTTGGCAAGTAAAGATTTATGAAAGGCACCCTATCCGTCGATACTATCCTGATGTTAGATCTTTGCTTAAGACCGTTAAGAAGATTGGAGCTAGTGAAGTCGAGAAACGCCGGCCGGCACTTTTCAGCCGAGCAGCTTGGTATGCTATGATTGATCAATATGAAAAATGGCGTGAACCAAATGGTTTGCCATTGACCTATGACGTCATTTGGTTAATTGCTACTCGATAGCTGCTGATATGAACCGAGTCGTACAGGAGGCGTTTTTTGTAACGGGAACTGATACAGATGTGGGTAAAACTCACGTTACCTGTGCTTTATTGCATGCTACACGTCTTTTAGGATTTAGTGCTATCGGTATGAAGCCCGTTGCTGCTGGTGTAGAAAAAGATGGCCGAAATTCCGATGTTGTAAAGTTGTTAACTGCTAGTTCGATTGTACCCCCATTAGAATGGGTAAACCCATTCTTATATGGTCTTGCTGTAGCACCACATATCGCTGCCCGAGAAGAAGGACGGTCCATAGATATTGAGGTTATCAGACATGCTTTTGAGCAGTTGCAAAGACTAGCGGATGTATTATGGGTGGAAGGTGCAGGAGGGTTACTAGTACCATTCGATGATAGGCACAATGCAGCTGATCTGGCTCAATTGCTTGGGTTGCCTATTATATTAGTGGTGGGGATGCGAATAGGTTGTCTTAATCACGCATTGTTAACAGCTGAGGCAATTAGAAATAGAAAACTACACTTAGCAGGGTGGATCGCAAACCAGATCGACCCAGATATGAACCGCTTTGAAGCTAATCTTGAAAGCCTGCAAACCCGGTTAGGTACCCCTCTTATAGGAGTCATACCCTTTGGTACAAGTCTCGCTTTAGCTGCACAAGCGCTCCGTTTGTCCGTTCTACCAGGATTTACTGATTTATAACGATATCCCAATAGCATAAGAGAAAAATCTTAAGTGCGGAAAAAGCTAAAAGCCCAGCGAAAACGCTGGGCTCTGGTAGAGGAAATCTAAAAAGATATTAGAGTTAATCTATTGGCTTGATATTAGTCGCCTGTTTGCCTTTTGGTCCCGTCGTGACGTCGAAGGACACCTTCTGATTTTCTCTAAGTGTCTTGAAGCCGCGGGCCTGAATGGCCGAAAAATGCGCAAATAAATCATCCCCACCGCTGTCGGGCGTGATGAAACCATAACCTTTTGATTCGTTGAACCACTTGACGGTGCCAGTGACCATAGATTTTCGTGTTTCCTGAAAACAAAAATGTTGAAAATAGCGTTAAATCTGAAGAAGCCATACAAGAACCAAGCAAGTGAAAATGACGAACTGAATTGTATACCTTGGAGAGGGTGTTACTGAGGACGAACAAATTCACCAAGTTGAGCTTCAACAGTGTATGACTATATGCTAAGAATGTGTATGGAGCAAGTGTTAATCACTCAATTGTTCATTTTTAGCTTGAGTGCCTTATCATAATTCCTTAGCCAATACTAATCCATCCTCTCTATTACCATTGGCAGCTGGATAATAACCACACCGCAAACCGATTTCACAAAATCCTGTGCTCAAATAGAGTTTGAGAGCGCGTTCGTTTGAAGTACGTACTTCTAGAAATACAGTTTGTGCATCCATCAGTTTAGCTAGTTCTATCAAGTGGTCTAGTATCTGCCGTGATAGCCCATGCCCTTGCAGTTCCGGACGTACGCAGATGTTGATAATATGTGCCTCTTTAGAAGCTAATAACATTATTCCATAACCTTGGATATAATTGCATATCTTTTCCAATACCCAACATTGATAACCGAACCGAATACAATCTCTAAAAATTCCTTCTGTCCATGGAAATTCATATGCTAGTCTTTCTATATGAACTATGGTTTTTAAGTCAGTTGATAGCATTTGCCGAAATTTGCAATAACTGGATTTCCAATCGGGTTGGATCATATTTGAGATGCTGCGTCTATAGTATTCAAAAAGAAAGCGCGTTTTGCCATCCTTAAATCTTCCCAAGACTTTCTTTTTTCACTTGGTGATCTTAAAAGATAAGCTGGATGATAAGTAACAACTAATGGAATATGTTCTGTTCCAAAATTATGAATAAGACCACGCAAATTGCTGATTTGGGTATCTGTATTTAATAGATTTTGAGTAGCGACTCGACCAACAGCAAGTATCATCTTCGGTTTAATCAATGCAATCTGACGTTCTAAAAATGGACGACAGCGTGATGCTTCAAACACAGATGGATCACGGTTCTTAGGTGGACGACATTTTAGAATATTGGCGATGAACACTGTATCTCGTTCGAGACCTATAGCTTTTAGCATTGGATCTAGTAGTTTACCTGCTCGCCCTACAAAAGGTTTACCCTGTAGATCTTCATCAGCACCTGGTGCTTCGCCAACTACCAACCAGTCTGCATTATGATTACCAATTCCAAAAACGGTCTGCGTACGTGAATTATATAATTCGCATGCTGTGCATTCTTTGACTGCTCCTTCCAACTCTGTCCAGCCCATATTAAGTATATCTGTCACTCTACTATCAACAATATTTTGATTTGTTATTGGATCTATTTTATGGATATTAACAGCAGATTCTTCTCTTGTACAATGCTCCATTTTATTAGGATCTACTGATGGATAGATTGGGACATTAACAATCAATGCTGGTTGGCCCATTAAACTCTGTCTTGATACCCAAAGAGGAATTCCCAATGCATGCAAATAATAACGCCATCTTTTATCTTTATTCATTTTTTATATTAGCCATCTGATGACTATAAAATAGACATTTCTCAAGAGAGTAGCTATA
>CAIRZE010000095.1 GCA_903882995.1 uncultured Candidatus Competibacteraceae bacterium | reverse complement strand
CCGAGCAGTAAGTACCAGGAACCAGTTAATTGCCAACTAACCTCATCTTTAAGGATGATTAAATTTAAATCAACTATTCCAACAGCAGCAGAGATTATTCTAGTATTGAGAAACACGCTGTCAAGATATCATCCGTATCCGATAAATATACCACACCGCACTTCGCGCATAGCGTCATATTACTAGATGCTAATACTTGTAAATTATCTTAGTATTTTTTCACCAGGTGCTGCTATTAGTATGCACTGTACATTGCGGTCTTCAGGTAGGTGACGATTTTTAAATAAGCCAAACACGCAACCATCGCACTCACACCACCTATCCAATGTTCTATTTCTAACAGAAGCATCATCATTTTTCCGGAATGTACCAAAATACAATAGCCAAGTCAGTATGTAACGCCGCGCTAAAGTTAAAGTAGAAACTACTACTATTAATAGGGCGATGGTATCTTCCCACACTATTTTATCCTCCTCCCAGAGCGAGTGCTACACGATAAGTGATGAAGGCAGCTATATATGCCAAAACCATTAAATATATGAACATGAAAATCGCCCATCCCCAGGAGTTGGTCTCACGACGTACAACAGCAAGAGTTGCTAAACATTGCGGAGCGAATATATACCAAGCCAGAAAGGATAGTGCAGTCGCTAAACTCCAATTCTGCGTCAGTATCACTGATAGTGTCTCATTAACTACGCTTTTGTCTCCACTCAATGCATATACAGAACCGAGTGCGGCTGCTGCTACCTCACGCGCAGCTAGCCCTAGTAGTAAGGCGATAGCAATTTGCCAATTGAAACCAATTGGCGTGAGTAGCGGCTCTAGAAAACGCCCAATCATCCCGGCGAAGCTATAGTAAATCGTGGGCTCTTTTGCACCATCTGGTGAGGCTGGAAAGGTTGAGAGAAACCAGAGAATAGCCATTAGACTGAGGATAGTGGTGCCAATACGACTAATAAATACTTTTGCCCTTTCCCACAAACTCAACATCACGTTAGCAAGATTTGGCCATTTATAACTTGGTAGTTCCATTAATAATGGTTGCCGGCTACCTTTCAAAAGCGTTAAGCGTAAAATTCCAGCAACCATTAACGCACCGATTATACCTATTGCGTACAATTCAAACATTACTAGACCCTGAAAGCCAATATCCCACCAGATTGTATTATTCGGGATAAATGCAGCAATCAATAGGACATATACAGGTAATCGTGCTGAACAAGTCATAATAGGAGCGATCAGAATCGTAATTAGCCTATCTAGCGGGTGTGATATAGTGCGTGCTGCCATAATACCAGGCACTGCACAAGCAAAACTGGATAACAATGGAATGAAAGCACGGCCATTCAATCCTGCAGCACTCATAAAACGATCCATCAGGAAAGCAGCCCGGGTCATATAGCCGGAATCTTCCAACAGTAGAATAAATAAGAACAGTATTAAAATCTGAGGAAGGAAAATTACTACTCCGCCTAGTCCGGCGATGATACCGTCAACCAGCAAACTCTTCAACAAGCTATCTACCATATGCTCGGCGAGCCACTGTTGCAGACTAGAAATTCCGTAACTGATCCAACTCATTGGGGCTTCTGCCCAACTGAATACAGCTTGAAACACCAGAAACAGCAAGGCGAACAGAATGACCGGTCCAGCTACTGGATGTAGCAGGATGCGATCCAGTTGTCTCGTGAAGCGTGCAGGTTCACCTTCATGCAAAATTGCTCGCCGCAACACACGCTCGACTTCTATGTGATAGGTACGGATTGTATCTAGAGAAGCTTCTTGCCATCTTGCGATTTTGGTAATATGATCCTTATCAGATGCGTAATCGCAATCTAGTAACATATCGATCTGTCTAAGTAGATCTTTCACCCCTTTTTTACGCACAGCGACAATTGCGATAACTGGAACCCCTAATTCTCGAGATAAAACTTCAAGGCTGATCTGGCAGCCACGCTTTTGTGCAATATCCATCATGTTTAATGCTAGTATCAGTGGCCAGCCTAACTGACGTAGTTCCAGTAACAGCCGTAGGTGTTGGTTTAAATTAGTAGCATCGTTTACACAGACGATAGCATCTGGCAACGGTTGCATCTGCCGACCCAGTATGCAATCTCTTGTTATCGCCTCGTCAGGGCTTCTAGCGCATAGACTATAACTTCCAGGTAAATCTAGAACTTCCACTGTGTGGCCAACTGGTGTTTTTAATAAGCCACTTTTGCGCTCGACAGTGACACCTGGATAATTAGCTGTCTTTTGCCGGCCACCTGTTAAAGTATTGAATAAAGTAGTCTTACCGCTGTTTGGCGGGCCGACCAAGGCTATTCTTGCAGCTCTGAACCGTTCAGAGTTCTCAGAGCGATAGCGCACGCTCCAGATCATATTGGCTAATACTCTTTACTGGATTATTTATCAACAATGGATGGACTAGCACAGCATCGGCTTCGCAACGGCGTAAAGCAACTGTCATACCCCTATTTATACGTACTGCTAGTGGGTCTCGCCGTAACCAACCATGATGCAACACCTCAACTGAAGCGCCTTCCACGAAACCCATTTCTAATAAACAACGCTCAATTTCACATTCACAACTACTTATAGCTATAATGCGGCCTAGACTGCCTGTCTGCATCTTACCAAGTAGCTGTGGTGCGACCTTCTTACCATCTCCATTATCATTACTAGTCATGTGCTCTCCACAGCTGTTTGAGTTTGCCCTGGTTCCCGTAACATTTTATCTACTTCATCCTGATGAGCTAGTTCCTGTCTGATAAGAGTACGAGCGTATTCTTCCAGGCGCACATCATTGTCGCGCACGCAGTCCAGAAGGTCATTATAAGCTTTGAGTGCTTCATTCTCATGTGCTAAAGATTCGCGCAGGATGTTACCAATATCATGCTGATGAGTTTCTAACAATCGACCGATCCCTAGTGATGGATGAACACCTAGGCTAGTAATTAATTCACCAGCTTGACGTGCATGAATCAGGCTCTCATCAGCTTGAGTATTCAGCCAACTGACTATGGGGATACGGTTGTAGCCAAATACCATTAGAGCGTAGTGAGTGTAATGTACTACACCAGCTAACTCTAGTTCGAGGATACGATTTAAGATACTGATGACAGTATTTCTGTCAATTTCTTTGCTCATGTAGATGCTGCCTTTTTAATCTAAAAATTTTAGTGTGTAACAGGTTTATAATAAGCTATAAAATAGAAACTGGAGAGATCGGTTAGGATTATAGTACCAATTCCGCACGCATTATAGAAAAAATGAGAATCATTCTCAAATATAAAATAAATAAAACTTGAACTGATCTTCCTCTTACTCTAATTCTCAGAAGTAAATAGAAATGAACGATATAATTCTATGAAATTTAAAATTGTATTTTTTGGATATGATTTGTTTTTATCTATCAATTTCGGTAATCTAAAGACCAATCAACATTAATAATGGCACTCCTCAATGAATGACCGATTTTCACCAGCAGAGGTAGTATTTATATGTTGTAGAATTCAATACCCCCACCTTTACCATTCTAGAATGAATCTCAAAATCTTAAATACAGAAATGCAGCCAACAAATCTTCAATACAGGCAGGAGTTTATTAGCCCTGGTTAAGGGAAGGAGTTCATGCCTTCCTAGTCTCTAGGACAATTCATAGTACCGTATCTATTCCCATCCTTAGAAAAAGAAATTTCTGCTAGAAACAGACCGATAGGCATAATTTGGTTCTTTCAGAAATCTTAAAATTTATAATCAGTTGAAAATACCTATTTATACAAGTGATATACAGAAGCTGATTGCTGTAAGCAT
>CAIRZE010000094.1 GCA_903882995.1 uncultured Candidatus Competibacteraceae bacterium | reverse complement strand
GATCGTGCTGAAAAACAACTGACTAATAGATGGATTTAGAAGGATAAAGCAATAAAATTAGTTTTGAGAGTTTCAATTTTAGAATTTGCTGAGAGATGAGACGTTACGTATTAAATTGGCTACAAATAGACATCATAAGCTGGAAAAAAGGTACAGCAATACCGCAATAGTTAATGCTTATTTAGATATTTATCATAAGATGTTAAAACTGTTATAGATTATAACATATCCCACTCTATTATAGGCTCTCATAAAAAGATATAGTTTCATCTAGCATATGCTGCAAGGGATAAAAAGGTGTTGACGGTACAGTCGGGAAATTATTAGTTAATAAGCAGATTACCTTTTCCCTTAGTATCTCAAGATCACCAAACGGTACTAAGCCGATTGGGTAAATCCTCCGTAGAATTTCGCTGACCCCGCCGTGATCATATCCGGCTACAGGCACTCCCAAACTGAGTGCTTCTAAAACAGTCCGTCCGAAGGACTCTGGTTTAGTAGATAACGATAGCACAAGTTTAGAAACTGTATAGATTTCACGTATATCACTACGATGACCAGTAAGTACGACTATATCTTCCAAACCTAGAGATCGAATCTGTTTTTGTAAGCCATTTGTATATCGTTTTTGGTGTAAATCAGATCCGCCAACTATGAGTCCATATACCAAAAAACCTAGATTCCTCAGTTGAGAAATCAGCTTAATGAAGTCCTTATGACCCTTAGAACAGCTTAGTCGCCCTGGTAGAGTTAGCACTGGTACTTTTCTTAGTTGCGGGTACTGTGTATACCAATCCACCAGCCAATTCTCTGTAGGGGAATATCCGTAGGGAAAAACAGCTGGGTCTACACCACGCTGAATTACCCGAATATACTCTTCCGGTAGCTTGGGATAACAATGCTTCAGGTAGGAACGTGTAGTTTCGGACACAGCTATTAATCTTTCCGCACGGGTCGTGATAGCGCTATATAGAGAGAAAGAATATAGACCATGCATCGTTATAATAAAGCGAGGCCTAGTAGCTGGATGCATGCCACGCCAAGCCAGCCAGCTGATCCAAGCTGGTAAGCGAGAGCGAGCGTGTAGGATGTCGATATGCTGTTTACTCATCCAGTATCTAAAAGGTAATACCCAACGCAGAGTTAATAACGATTTGACTCCTATTGGACATTCCAAGTGTTCACTACCATCGTGCAATAACTCTGGTACCATCCGTCCTCCTGCAGAAATAACTATCGAGCGATGACCACGCTTGATTAATTCCTTTGCTACTTCTAGAGTACCCCGCTCTACGCCACCACTATTTAAGGCAGGTAACACTTGTACCACACTCATCTGAACCATAATTCAATAATCCATCTAGCACAGCGTTCAGCTTCGTAGAACAAGCCGGTGGGGCGGGACAAAAGTAAAGTACGTTGCCAACTATTGAAGGAAGTTACCCAACCTTGTGCTATTAAGTCTTCTAAACTGCGGCTGATGCGGTTTGAACGCTTCGGCGGCACTTCTAAAATCCCTACATTTGCGCCGGTAGTTAAAGCCTCATAAACCATTGAGACGCTATCAGCAGTTACCCATACTTGACCAGCTTGTGCTAATTGGGTTGGTAACCAATCTGAGCCTGTTTCTAAAAATGGAACTACTGTTATCATTTCACTTAGCTTAGATATAGATTGGATTAGAAATCTCTCAGGAGTGCGGCGCGATGTAGCTAATTTCCATTGCACGCCAGGTGTAGCTGCAAAAATAGAAACTATTTGATGATGTAAGCTGACATCATCCCAACCGAAATGTGCAGAAATTCCTCCAATCAGTATCAATCCTTGGTTATTTTTCAATACTTTTGAAGGTTGGATATGATTAAGGACACCGCGGGTGACTAACACATTAGGATGAACTGGGGGCATATCATGTGCCGGGATTAAGCACAAATCAAACCAACAAATTGGCAAACTAGGTCGCATCAGTACAACAATCTTGCTACTTTGTTGACAACTGCGGGCAGCCAACATGGGTAAGTGTGTCCTATGCCCAGCACCTATTAATAAATCTGGAGCTGGTAAGTTACGCCAAGCTCTAGATAACTTGCCAACAGAGAAAGCAGCTAGTGATTCAAAATGAAACGGTACATTTAGGATTAGAGTCCTAACTTTTCTAAATTTTTTTAAAGCCTGTAATAATCCGCGGCTCTGGTTATCATGACCAGCCTTGCCATCCCTTAGCCACCACACAACTAGAGGTGACACTAGCATCCTCGTTCTATTTAAAATTTAGAATTAGCGGTTACCAATTTGTATTCTGAGCCGCAGTAGGGACATTTAACAAAGTTAGTATATTCAATAGATAGATATATTTTAGGATGAGAACACCATACCATCATACCTGGCATCGGGCATGATAGAGGTAAATCAGAGATAGTCACCTGATAACTCTTTTGAGAGTTAGGGTAAATATCCATCTCAGAAGAAGCTTCAGCAGTAACGACCATCAATTATTTTCCTTATTCTGTTCATATTATTAAGATGATATAGATTGAGAAAATTTAGGACAGCTCTTCGCTATAAGATCAGACTAGAATTGACAACTCAAGATATCTATTACGGCGATCATAGAATCAGTAGAAACATAAAGATGATCGGTCCGCGGCGGCTACTACCACCGATCCTACTCCTATCCAGTAGGTATCAGTTCAGTAACAATACCGGTGAAAAAAGCTTCATAGACAATATATACTTTATCTTAGATAATCCATTTTCTTGATCGGTAAGCCAAGATCTACAGAGAAATTATGCCATAGTATCATCAGTAGTAGTGCCTTCTAACGCTGAAGCTAAACCTAAGATATCCTCACCACATCAACTATCATTGACTCATCATAACCACCTTGCACTGCAAGGCTAATGTAAGCACCTAATTAATCTAATTACCCATTGCTTTAGCTTTACATATAGCAACTCTAAATACTCTTTAGATGATAAATTATTACGCGAACATCGGATTTTTCCTAGATACGCAACCTATCTTTAAGCAGTAGTTATACACATATATTCGTCTCTATAACTTCAGAACTGTAGCAGCCATAGGCAGAAGGGATTTTTTATTCTCATCATACATGTGCATACTGCAATTAATAGACGGCATCGGCCCACGATAGGAATTTTAATATATAAATTGAAGTACCACGAGCAGTTACATAAGCAAGAATGCCTTCGGACATGATACCAATGCCATATCTTACCAACAGATAACTAGCCGTAACTTGATCATCATACAGTATTTCCAATATCGGCCCATAGTAATGAATGATATTAATATTTGAGAGCATAGAAAGAAAGTACTAGTGGCCTAATATCATAAGGATATTAATATAGAATTTACAGTAAACTTGAAATTTTCATCAAGATCAATAATCTATTCTAGGATAGATATTTCGCTCATTCGATAGATACATTATCTATTTAGTAGCTACTCTAGGTTACTAGAGTGGTGTTAAGGAAGCTCAGTTCCAGTTATTAATAAGCAAGTCAATAGTCTTGGATATTTAAACAGTCAATCGGAGTTTAAGTTCTTATTACTAGTGATATCTCAAATATTAAACTAGATATCGCTAATAGGTACTTTTTTCTATTATAGTTAGGAGCACTTAGATTGTGTCATATTAATATTTAGTTATTATAATTATAACTCTAAGCTCAAAATATAATATAAGATTTTATAAATCATCTAGCATATACTCTCTACTAAGACTTTTATGTTCACTTAAAAAAGCCCCGCTGAACCGGGGCTTTCTTTACAAGATAGAACCATTCGATGATCTAAAGATATAAAAAGTTCATATCTATCTTCTACATCATGTCACCCATGCCACCCATGCCACCCATACCGCCACCACCTGGCATCATTGGTCCATCGCTCTTCTTAGGTAGCTCAGCCACCATTGCTTCGGTAGTAATTAACAGCGCAGCAACTGAAGCAGCATTTTGAAGAGCAAATCTGGTAACTTTAGTAGGGTCTAATACCCCCATCTCAATCATGTCACCATATTCACAAGTAGCAGCGTTGTAACCATAGTTACCACTGTGATCAAGTACCCTATTGAGGATCACAGAAGGCTCTTCTCCAGCGTTAGCAACGATCTCACGTAGGGGCGCCTCCATAGCACGCATAGCAATAGAGATACCATGGCTTTGATCCTCATTAGCACCTCTTAGACCCTTTATAGCCTGAAGGGCACGAATCAAAGCTACACCACCACCAGCTACCACTCCTTCTTCTACAGCAGCACGAGTCGCATGCAGAGCATCTTCAACACGAGCCTTTTTCTCCTTCATCTCAATTTCAGTAGCAGCACCGACCTTAATAACTGCTACACCACCTGCAAGTTTAGCAACACGCTCTTGCAACTTCTCTTTATCATAATCAGAGGTAGCTTCTTCTACTTGTCGACGAATTTGCTCAACGCGCCCTTTAATCTCATCAGCCTTACCAGCACCATCGATGATGGTAGTATTTTCCTTAGCAACTACAATCTTCCTAGCAGTACCTAAATCACTTAGAGTGGTTTTATCCAAGCTCAGGCCGACCTCGTCTGAAATCACCTGACCTCCAGTGAGGATAGCGATGTCCTGCAACATTGCCTTACGGCGATCACCAAACCCAGGTGCCTTAACTGCAGCAACTTTAACGATACCGCGAATAGTGTTTACTACTAAGGTAGCTAAAGCTTCACCTTCGACATCTTCAGCCACAATTAGAAGTGGCTTCCCAGCCTTAGCCACCGCCTCTAGTACTGGCAATAAATCTCGGACATTAGAAATCTTCTTGTCATATAGTAGGACATACGGTGATTCCAACTCCGCATTCATACTCTGCTGATTATTGATAAAGTATGGTGAGATATATCCACGATCAAATTGCATACCTTCTACAACATCAAGTTCATTTTCCAATCCTTTACCTTCTTCAACAGTGATAACACCCTCCTTACCAACTTTTTTCATGGAATCGGCAATGATCTGCCCAATAGCCTCATCAGCGTTAGCAGAGATAGTACCGACTTGGGCAATTGCTTTATCATCAGCACAAGGCTTAGATAACTTACGCAATTCTTCAACCGTAGCAACAACTGCTTTATCAATACCACGTTTAAGGTCCATTGGGTTCATGCCAGCAGCAATTGCTTTCATTCCTTCACGGACAATAGCTTGAGCTAGCACTGTAGCAGTAGTGGTACCATCACCTGCAACATCAGAGGTCTTAGAAGCAACTTCCTTGACCATCTGAGCTCCCATATTCTCGAACTTATCTTCTAGTTCAATTTCCTTAGCAACCGATACGCCATCTTTAGTTACAGTTGGGGCGCCGAATGCTTTGTCTAGTAGTACATTACGACCGCGTGGACCCAGAGTTACCTTAACAGCGTTAGCTAAAATATTTATGCCACGCACCATGCGTGAGCGGGCATCATCAGCAAACTTAACATCTTTTGCAGCCATAGAAAGATCCTCTAAATAAAACTTTTTTTCGGTAGAGAGTTTGAGAATAAGCAAATTATTCTTGAAGCTGTTAAAACATCCCTAATTTATTAACCTTCAAGGATAGCCATGATTTCGTCCTCACGCATGACGATTAGGTCTTCCTCACCATCCACCTTGACTTCGCTACCTGAATATTTACCAAATAGAATATGGTCACCCACCTTAACATCTAAGGGCCGTACATCGCCATTTTCCAACAGCTTACCACGCCCAACTGCCTGCACAGTGCCACGCGAGGGCTTCTCAGCAGCAGTGCCGGGGAGGACGATCCCACCAGGACTCTTAGCTTCTTCCTCAACACGCTTGACCAGTACTCGATCATGCAAGGGCCGAATGTTCATCGCTATACATCTCCCACAATCTAAAATTATAAGGTCTATTGATCCAAAGTTGGAATCAAAATTATCAGCACTCGTCTTCGATGAGTGCTAATGATAATCATAAATATTCCAATGTCAAGTGGTGTTGAGAGGAATGGGAGCTAAGTTGCAAAGTTTCAAGAGAATTAGAGAGAACTGCAAGAAGTATCTTAAAATCGTCCTTATCCAATCTCATTAAATAGTGAAGAACTATCAAAATCGGTAGTTCATAGAACTATAAATTTTTAGTGTTACTTCAAGAGTATGTATAGACTACGAACCCTATACCCCTCTTAATTTTATAACCTAGCTATCAGGCCACTCTTTGATATTGGTAATACTCATATACCCATAACTAGTATAGTGATATTTAATAGATACTCCTTTAGCGCCGCGGCCAATAGTTAGCTACCAGACCAAATATACCCAATACGAAAAAAAATAGTATGTTCCATATTGGTATACTTATGTTTAGCAAGTTCCAGTCTGTATTAGCACATTCACCAGAAACAGTCAGCAATTGTTGTAGAGCCTCTCGAGGCTGAAGATTCTTTAGCATGTAATCCAGACTCGGTCCACAACTCCTCGGCAGTTTCTCTAGTGGCAAATTCTGTATCCAAACGTGCCAAACTGATATTATCACGCCAATCATAGCTGTTAAATCAATTAACAGACCATAGATTCTCGCCGCCCAACTGCGAGGTCCATGCACTGCAGCAAATAAAAAGATTATTCCAATAACTGTTAAAGCCAGGCGTTGCAAGACGCATAATAGGCAAGGTGCAAATCCCTGTACGAATTGTGCAAAATGGGCGTAAATTACGCTAAACATACATAATAGAAAACCTAGCGTATTTAACCTTCGACGCGATAACCACGTAAACTCAGGAGGAGAGTTGTTAACATCCTTCACATGAAGATCGTGCATGGTAGGATCTATCGCTTTTCACATTTAGGGTATATAAGGGACTTAACCTCGATGTTGACGGTTGACATCGTCCAGAAACGGATATTGAGCAATTAAGTCTCGCACGCATATTTTAATTTCTTTAGCTTTAGGGAACCGCCCTACCAGTTTTAGGGACCATATGAGATCATCGTTCATCCGAATTTCAAACACGCCGTTAGTACCAGGCTGCAGTGTTACTTCTTCCAGTTCCTCCCCAAATGTAGCTAGAAGTTCCTGTGCTATCCAAGCAGCACGTAACAGCCACTGACACTTAGTACAATAGGTAATAATCAATCTTGTTTTTTTCCCAAAGTAGTAATTCATAAAAATTCTCTGGATGATTTGTATTATCTGGTTGCTGTTCTTCAGATTTGACGCGACAAAAGCTCGATTAAGTTAGTTACTTATTTTATTAATGGCATGGTTAAGTAGAGAGCTGATTTTAAGAGAGCTGATTTTATTTGGCAGTACGTGGCTAGCAACATCAGGTACAGAAGCTGTACACCATCATTGAATTTGGAATATTTGAAAATATTTAAATAAGTATCCTAAAATGCAATCTCCATTATATCTTAAAATCTATCGAGGGAACTCATCTCTGATTAGTC
>CAIRZE010000093.1 GCA_903882995.1 uncultured Candidatus Competibacteraceae bacterium | reverse complement strand
GTAAATTAAGTCCGTGAAGTTTGTTATGATGTATATATAAATAACACAAAGATTAATATAAGGTACGCACTATCATTGAATTAATATGGTACCTTTAGCCTCTCCTTCTAATAATAGTCTGGTACAATATCCAAGTAGTGCCAATCTTAATAATTTATTATCTCTAAACCCATTACTCATTTTTTAATAGATGACATTTTATTGTCATTTACCATTCGGTGCTGTTACTCAAAATGTTCTTGATATAAATCAACCATTGCATGTTTTTAATATAGCTGGTAAGTACTTTTCTTTTTAAGACTTTGATTTATTTAATCAGTATTAAGCTGTTTGTTATTTGTATTTTTTAAAAAGGTATTTAATAACTAGTTTAAAGTCGTCCTTTTCATCACTTTTGTGTCGCTTTGTACTATCTGTGTTTATTTATTTGATTGCTAGTGTTATAAAATTGTTAGTGTTATAAAGATGTTGATCTAAACACATAGATATAGTGCAGTTGGTGACTATTTTCAAATGATCAGTGATGCAATACATATTATAATAATTAAGCCACTAATTGGCTATGCTTAACAAATATTATCATCTTGATAGTAGTGGGTATGGCCTTGCTGGAAACTATTCAGAATAATAGTATTTTACTTACCTCATCTCAGTACCATTGAAACTATCATAGGATGGTCCATACCATATTCATGGTAATTTCTAGATTAGAAAATTAAATAAAGTGCCTATCTATTAATTGGATAGATTTAGACCCAGGCCAATAGTACTCCACGCAGCGTGTAGAGTCTGATGTTCTATTTTGTGAAAAGATATTGAAGCCTTGGATTGATAATAAATGGTCAAAATGCAATTAAATTGGCTATTAGCAGTTATAGGTGTAGGAGGCATGGTCTTTGGAATGACGTGTTTATGGAGCATACGGACGCGTATTAAAGAAAGAGTCCGCAGAGACCGTCAGAGGAGGTCTAAGTTCACTAACGAGCCAAATTTTGATTTTGGTACAATCCCAACTGACCTAAATGAGGAAGAGGTAAGAGAGCCGCATGAATATAGTGAATTAGTTTGCGTAACTTCTAATCATTATTTAACAGAAAATATTCTAGCAGATGGAGAGAAAAGACAACTTGATTGCCAGCCAGAATCTGAGCTTGCGCCGTTTATAATCTCACCTCTAAGTGGAGCTATGTTACCATCATCATCAGACGTTTCTCAACTAGTTAGACAAGTAGGCGAGGTTACTGCACATAACCTAACAATTAAAAATTCACCTTTATCCGTCAGAGCTAAGATCTCTAAAATTACTGTTGCCTTAACAGTGATGGCACCTAGGAAGCGTTTATTTATCGGCGCAGATATACGGTTAGCAGCTGAAGAGGCGGGGTTGCAATTATCTGCAACAGGTCTTTTCGAGCGATACCTCACTACAGAATTATATGGTATTAGAGGTACTCCAGTATTTAGTCTGGCACACTTGCGTAAACCAGGATCTTTCGATCTAAAAACACTAGCTAGCTTGTCTACTCCAGGATTATTATTATTCTCAAATCTTCCGGGCTCACTTGATAGCATTGAAGCATTCGATCTATTGATACTAACCGCTTATCAGTTAGCACGCAGACTCAGCGGTTCGATTTGCGATGAGAACTGTCACCGGCTGACTAACAAGTGTTTATTAGATCTAAGGGATAAAGTAGCCAGAATAGAAGAATAGAATTTTCATCACACTGACCCCTGATTTTAGGTACGCCATCATGGCTCCCATATTTATAGTCAATCGGGTTAATGAACTGCGTGTTCAGATTTCATATCACGATCACCGCTATTACGTTCTAGATGACCCTGAAATGACCGATGCTGAGTACGATCGGCTATTCATAGAATTACAAATTCTAGAAACTAAATATCCTGAATTGCAAAGTACCTGTTCTCCGATTGAACGAGTTGGTGGAAAAGCTCTAGGTACATTTTTATCAATCAGGCATAAGGTTCCGATGTTGTCAATCCACACTATAGCTGGTAATAACCCTATAGATTTTGATAAACAGATACGGCGCTTACTAAGCTTAGGAGATAATTCTACACCAGTTGAATACGTCTGCGAGTTAAAATTCGATGGATTAGCTATCAGCTTACGTTACGAAGATAGCATACTGGTATATGCTGCTACCCGTGGAGATGGTGAAATAGGTGAAGATGTCACAAATAATATAATGACTATTAAATCAATCCCATTGAGGTTATATGGTAATCCACCAGCTATACTAGAGGTGCGTGGAGAAGTTTATATGAGTCGCTCGAATTTTGAGCTCTACAACACGCTGCAGCGTGCAGCACAGTTACCAACTTTAGTCAATCCGCGCAACGGGGCAGCAGGTGGTGTCCGCCAACTTGATCCAAATGTAGCCTCCAAGCGCCTGCTATCTTTTTTTGCTTATGGCTTAGGTGAGGTACAAGGTTGGAGGTCACCACTTCCTACAACTCATAAAGAAATATTGGATACTCTAGAGCTTTTTGGTTTTCCAGTTAGTGGAGAGTATACTGTCGAGCGTGGTGGGGATGGCCTGATCAGATTTTATCTCTCTATCGCTTCTAAGCGTGCACTACTACCTTTTGATATCGATGGTGTAGTGTATAAAGTCAATCGTCTTGACTGGCAAGAAAAACTGGGGTTTCGTACCCGTCAGCCAAGATGGGCGGCGGCACAAAAATTTCCAGCAAAAGAAGAACTAACTATAGTCGAAGCTATTGAAGTACAGGTTAGTCGTACTGGAGCAATAACACCAGTGGCACGATTCAGACCAGTGTTTGTAGGTGGTGCTACTATTAAGAACGCTACATTACATAACGCTGATGATGTAGCGCGTAAGGATATAAGAGTTGGTGATACTGTACGTATACGGCGTGCAGGAGATGTAATTCCAGAAGTCGTTGAGGTGATATTAGAGTACCGTCCTTATAACTCTATGCCCTTTATGATGCCAGAGGTTTGTCCAATCTGTGGATCAAAATTGCTTCGTCTCACAGGAGAGTCAGTATCACGTTGTATAGGTAGTCTGTACTGCCTTGCCCAGCGGAAAAAGAAGATCCTTCATTTCGCCTCTCGACGTGCCCTAAATATTGAAGGCTTAGGCGAAAAACTGATCGAGAAATTAGTTGAGTGTTGCCTAGTGTGTGATCCAGTTGACCTATTTGCTCTTAATGTACCATTACTGTCCAATTTAGATCGAATGGGTACAAAATCAGCTATTAAGCTGGTTAAAAATATAGAGTATTGCAAACGCACAACGCTAGCGCGTTTCGTTTATGCACTCGGGATCCAGGGTGTAGGCGAGTATACTGCATCATCTCTGGCAGAATACTTTGGAAACTTAGACAATATCATTGCAGCGGATAAGATGCAACTCCAACAGGTACAAGATATAGGTCCAATTGTTGCTATATCTATATGGTCATTCTTCCGGGATATACAGAATAAAGACGTTATCAATAGATTAAGAGAAGCAGGTGTACATTGGTTGCCTATACCTGTTTCAGCTTCATTGAATAACGATTATCCGCTTCTCGACAAGAGCTTCTTGATAACAGGAGTGCTGGAGTCCTTGACTCGTATAGAGGTTTCGGCTCGACTACGTGAGCTTGGGGCCAAGCTAGCTCATAACGTGTCAAAAGATACTGATTACGTAGTAGTGGGCCGCAATGCAGGATCCAATAAGGTAGACAAGGCCCAGAAGCTGGGTCTAGTCATCTTAGACGAGCCCGGATTAATGGCTCTGCTAGCAGTAGCAGCAGGCTCAGGCTAGCAGCTCTCTCCTCCATATTTACTTATTTACTGGCAAGCGAGAGCTGCTAGAGGAGAGAATATGCCCTTTTCTATTATCTATTATTACTTACTTTTCTTGCTTATTGGCTGTTTCTGTTCCTAAATTTGTAGTCGTCTCACCATCCCGAATCTCACTGACTGAGATCTTAGCTACAGCTTTCAGTTTTTCTAGATACTCATTCACTCTCTGGCTCTGGATTATCTGTTCAATTTGCGGTCTCAGTTCTTCTAGAGATGGTGGTACGGCATCGCGTATATCCTCGAGTAATAGGACATGCCAACCAAAAGAAGTTTGTACGGGTTGCTCACTAAAACTGCCTTTCTCCATTTTAGTAATAGCCTGTGCAAAAGGAGGGACCATCATATTTGGTGTAAACCATCCCAGATCGCCGCCGTTCTCCTTAGAAGCGTCGTTGGAATTTGACTTAGCAAGTTCAGCAAAATTACCGCCCTTCTTAAGCTCCGTGATGATTCCTTTAGCACTATCTTCGGAATCTAGAAGGATATGTCTAGCCTTATACTCTTTCCCTTTCATAGCTGCTATAGCAGTCTCGTATTCCTTCCTTATGACATCCTCGCTAGGAGCGTTTTCACTCAACATCTTTCTTATCACGCTGCTAGCTAATAGGCTACGCTGCACCAATGCTAACTGTTGTTTTATTTGTAAGTCATCATAAAGCTTTTGTTTCTCAGCCTCCTGTACGAGCAGCTCCTCTAATACCATTTGTTCTACCAGGGCATTATTAGCTTCAACAGAATCTACCTTAGTTCGTCCATGTAACTGCTGAATATACTGCTCGAGTGCAGCCTTGGAAATCAGCTTGCCATTAACTATAGCAACAGGATCTTGGATAATTAGAACTTTAGAAGTTGCCGCTGATACTGAAGAAGAAACATCAGCAGGTACAGCAGGTTCCTTACCCTCTACAGCTAGCAATGTGCTGGATAGGAAAAGTGTAGAGGATAAAAATAAAATTGAGAGTGGCAGTCTATAGGTTTTTTGCATGAGGTTCTTTTCCATCAATGATCTTAAATTCCAGATTTTGAAAATCTAGCTTCTTCAGGGGTTTGTGCCTTTTTTATACTCAGTGCATGAATCTCACAATGCATCAAGCATTTAACCGCTGCATGAATCAGACGGTGACGCTGAAGCAGGGTTTTACCGGTAAAGGCTATTGAGACTATATATATAGAAAAGTACCCACCACCACTACTATCACCAGTGTGTCCAGCATGGTCAAGACTGTCATCTAAAATCTCTAGATGTTCAGGAGATAGTGCAGCTCTCAGTCGCTCTTCTATTAACACCAACCTTTTCATTTTCATGTTGGTAATTCTTCTTAGGATTGATATATTTCAACAGCGGCATACATCCTGCATCCTAGTACCAATAGCCAGCAGGATCGGTATTTACCAAGATCCTGTCAACTTTTATCAACGAGAATTCAGTAATCATCATTATACTCAGTCTACTATGGAATCCAGATAAAGATCTGGACTGGACTGTTGCTAAAGGTGATTATGCTAGCTGGCCATTAGATTAGATGTCCTATGTATATGTAAGAAGTTATACAGGATTGCCCTTTCCTGTATCTGGGTGAGATATTATGATCCATTTGACGATGAGTTGCTATCAGCCTTAAGATGGATACCTGTGTAAGCGGCCTGAGCTATTGCAAATAATAACATCAGTCCTATTATCCCAAATAGTTTAAAATTGACCCAAGTAGGCTCATCAAATGTGAAGGCCACATACAGGTTTACTAATCCAATTACAAGGAAGAATATTGCCCAAGCAAAAGTGAGCTTGATCCAAACTGAGTTAGGAAGGTTTAGTTGATCACCAAGCATCAACTTTAACGTTGGCCTCTTGCCAGCGCCAGCAAAGAGACTAGATAAAAACATTATAGAGAATAGCCAGTTTACTATGGTCGGTTTCCATTTAATAAATATCGGATCATGCAAGAATAAGGTTGCCCCACCAAATACTACTACCAAGCCTGCGGTGATCAAATTTGTTTCCTCAAACTGGTGCTGCCATATCCAAACCCAGCCGACTTGAGCTAGAGTAGCTACTACTAGAACTCCGGTTGCAGTGTAGATATCCGATAATTTATAGGTAATGAAGAAGAGAACTATAGTTAGAAGGTCGAATAAGAATTTCATAAGAATAGGGTAAAGGTAGGAGACCCAATAATCACTCTCTTAACCAGCCAAAGCAAGACTGGCAAGTGGCTAATTGATATATGACTTCCATAATAACCCCGGAATGATACAGTCTGTGAGTAGCTTTTTACAAATCCATTCTGTCAATCCCCAGACGCGCCTAATCAGGACTGCTGTCGAGCACCTGGTTACTGGTAGTGTAATTGTATACCCAACTGACTCTAGTTACGCTCTTGGTTGCCGCCTCGGTGATAAAGAAGCAGTAGGACGCATTCGTCATATTCGTCAAGTCGACCGGCATCACAACTTCACTCTAGTTTGCCGTGATCTTTCGGAAATTGCTACCTACGCTAAGGTAGACAATAGTAGCTACCGTTTGCTAAAGTCAATAACTCCGGGACCGTTCACGTTTATTTTTCAAGCAACGCATGAGGTTCCACGACGCTTACAGCATCCTCACCGTAAGACAATCGGTATCCGGATACCAGAAAACATCATTGCTAGTGCCATATTAGCAGTACTGGGTGAACCGATAATGAGTTGTACCCTAATTCTCCCTGGATATAATTTGCCATTGTATGATCCACAGGAGATCAAAAGCCTGTTAGGCAATCAAGTTGATCTAGTTATAGATGGTGGAATATGTAAATGCGAATTTACGACTGTAATTGACTTGACAGGTGAAGTACCAATGCTGATTCGTCCTGGTTTAGGAGATGCTAGTCAATACATATAAGCATTTAGCTATTTTTGTGCTTAAGTTAACATTTATATTTGACCTAAAATCGGTCATAATGGTCAGTGTGAGGTAAGTTTTTCTAGCTATATTCGAATACATAGCTGTTTATTCATTTAGTGTTGTATTTGTTAGTACTTGCAAAAAGATAGCAGCTTCATCTGATTTTTTATTAGGATTCTACTCAGGTACTTCCCAATATCTGATGGTACTGACTGGTATTTTCACTAACCAGATATCTGTTCCCTCTAATTGCGTGGTTGAAATATTCATAATTTATGGAAACAATACTGACCGGGATTACTACTACAGGTATACCACATCTAGGCAATTATGTAGGAGCTATATTACCTGCTATTGAAGCTAGCCGCTGCAAAGATGTGAGGTCTTTCTACTTTATAGCGGATTACCATGCGCTTGTTAAATGCCATAATCCTGCTGTAATCCATAGATCTAGGCTAGAGGTGGCTGCGACTTGGCTAGCTTTAGGGTTAGATGTCGAGAAATCTATTTTTTATGCTCAGACTGATATTCCAGAAATTCTGGAACTGGCTTGGATTATTAATTGCGTAACCTCTAAAGGCTTAATGAACCGTGCCCATGCTTATAAAGCAGCAGTGGCTAAAAATACCTCAGACTCCAGTAATGATCGAGACAGAGGGGTAAGCATGGGACTATTCTGTTACCCGATTCTAATGGCAGCAGACATTCTCATTTTCAAGGCTAATAAGATCCCTGTTGGTAGCGATCAAATCCAGCATTTAGAGATGGCACGTGATATAGCTGCTCGCTTTAATTATCTGTATGGAGAACATTTTGTAATACCGGAAGCTATCGTAGATCAGAAGATGTCTATTCTAGTTGGTTTAGATGGACGTAAAATGAGTAAGAGCTATGATAACACCATACCGTTGTTTGCATCAGAGAAGATGCTCAAAAAAAGTATAATGAGTATTAAAACCAATTCATTACCACCAGGAGCACCTAAAGATTCAAATGCCTGTACATTGTTCCAGATTTATCAAAATTTCGTAAGCGCTGAGGAAGCGTACTTAATGCAAAGAAGGTATATAACTGGTATCAGTTGGGGTGAAATGAAACAGACTTTATTTGAGATTCTGAACAACAGATTGATTGAACCCCGTCAGCGTTATCAGGAACTTCTAAAAAATCCTGGTTATATCGAAACAGTTTTAAAAAATGGCGCTGCACAGGCTCGAGAGTACAGTATACCTTTCCTAAGAGAATTACGACGAGCGGTTGGCATCCGTCCTCTTAGCGATATAGTATAAGAATTCCAATTCTATTCACCAGCCGGATTAGTTGTAGATCTAAGTGGATGTTGTAAAATCAGAGAAGGTTATTATTCTAAATAAGTTTCTTAATGATGATCGCTGGAATCAATTTTAGATGTCTGAACGTCTACAGAAGTTACTAGCAAGTTCTGGTATAGGGTCTCGCCGTCAAGTGGAGGAATTGATCCGACAGGGTAGGTTAACTGTCAACAATATACCAGCGCAATTGGGAATCAGGATTAATGGTGATGATCAAATCAAGATAGATGGTAAAAAGCTTAACTTAAATCAGCAGAAGTGCATGATACTAGCTTACCATAAGCCTGTTGGAGAAATAACCACTAGACATGATACAATGTGGCGTCCGACAGTGTTCAAAAGTTTACCTATTTTACAAAGTGGACGGTGGGTTGTTGTAGGGCGGCTTGATATCAACACCCAAGGTTTATTGTTATTTACTACTGATGGTGAACTTGCTAACCGGTTGATGCATCCTAAATATAGGGTAGAACGTGAATACGCGGTGCGTGTTCTAGGTCCCTTGTCACAAGGGAACATACAAAGATTATTAAGTGGTATTGTGCTGGAAGGAAGACTAGCAAGGTTCGATAGGATAATAAAAGTTGGTGGCAATGGTATAAACAACTGGTATCAAGTTATCCTACATGAGGGACGTAACCGCATAGTGCGCCGATTGTTAGCATCGCAGGGATTCTTAGTTAGCCGCTTGATTCGGGTCCGCTATGGTACAGTTGTCTTGCGTAGAGACTTACATCCAGGATGCTGGGAAAAATTGGATAGAATTCAGGTCTATAAATTACTGGCGTCGGTAGGATATGATATCATCAGTCATCAGGCTCGTGATAGAGAGCTGGTTTCAGGAATATGCTCGCAATATCTGTCCAGTGATGCCTCTACTATCTGGTCCGAGTAGATATAGATAAGTGCCTAATAACGATTTGTCATCAGCTGATACTCCGGGATCACGGCCTGGATAGGCACGTAAGGTGATGCCAGTGTCAACTGATCCTGGGTCGATGCTGTTGACACGAATTGGGGTATTAGTTTCTAGTTCTTCTGCTAGTATCTTCATTAGCGTTTCGGATCCGCCCTTAGATACAGCGTAGGCCCCCCAATAAGCCTGGCCAATCTCGCTAACTCGATCAGCTGTGAATACGATCGATGCGTCTTTAGCCAGATTTAATAAATTTAGCAATGCCCGAGTTAATAAAAATGGAGCATTTAAGTTGGTTTGCAGAGTACGATACCAGATCTCTAAATCATAATTAGCAAGCGGTGTCAGCCCTAAAAATAGAGCTGCATTGTGGAGTAGCCCATCTAGCCTACCAAACTCTGATTCTACCACGTGTGCCAAATTGGCATAGTCTTTAGGGCTAGCTCTTTCCAGATTCAGAGGGTATATAGCAGCTTTTGGTGCTCCAGAACGTTCAATTTCATCGTAAGTACGTTCAAGCTTATAAATTGTTCGACCGAGTAAAATTACCGTTGCACCATAAGTAGCAAGATAGCGTGCGACGGCACGCCCAATCCCATCTCCAGCTCCAGTGACTAGGATAACCCTATCTCTCAAGATATAACTAGTAGGTTGATAATCTTTCATTCGTTCTATTTTCCACATTGTTTACCTTACTAACTAATATACACAATCACTCTTTAACACTGGATATCTTAAAGAGTTAATGATCCTCTTTAAATGTCTATATGCTATCACGTTCTGCCATCAATGGACCATAATTCCGTAAAACAAACATATCTAGTCTAGTAAGGATCTATTAAGGAGTTAAATATATTTGCTTACTTCATACTAGGATAACACTAAACTTTTGTAGTATAATCAGATGGGTTTGGCTTTAAATTTACTTAAGCTAATTCTTTACTGTAGTCAAAACTATCTTTATTCTTATAATGAATGTTCTACTTATAATATGTTGGTAACCATCACTTACTTTCTTAATGGAAAATGAAAGATTCTAAATGCGTTGTTTATTGCGGCTAATACCTCAACTACTATATATTAAATTACCTATAAAGAATTAGAATGACGGTTTACGCAATTGGTGATATCCATGGTTGTTATGATCAATTTATGAGATTGCTAGACCTTTTGAAGTTTGATCCTACTGTTGATAAGTTATGGCTGGTTGGTGATTTAGTTAACCGTGGTCCTAATTCAATAGCAGTGTTACGACTGGTACGGAGTCTAGGTGATCAAGCAATTATGGTATTAGGTAATCATGATCTCACTCTTCTAGCTATATTAGCTGGACAGGTAAAACCTAGAAGTAAAGATACTTTCAAGTCTATACTTGAAGCACCAGACCGAAATGAGT
>CAIRZE010000092.1 GCA_903882995.1 uncultured Candidatus Competibacteraceae bacterium | reverse complement strand
TTCACATAAAAAATGGAGTGACATATGTCAGCACGCGCTCGGGTATGGCCAGGAAAATATTATCCTCTCGGTGCTGTTTGGGACGGTAAAGGTGTCAATTTTGCACTTTTTTCTGCCAATGCAGAGGCTGTTGAGTTGTGCCTATTTGACTCCTCAGGCCAGCGCGAAATAGAACGGCTTGTTCTTACTGAAAATACTGATCAAATCTGGCATGGTTATGTTCCTGGACTGTGGCCTGGCACACTCTACGGCTACCGAGTGTTCGGTCCGTATGACCCCTATATTGGGCACCGCTTTAACCACCATAAGCTTCTACTGGATCCTTATGCAAAGCAGTTTTATGGAAAGCTACATTTAGGTGATGAACACTGCGGATATCAAGTTGGACATCGAGATTCTGATTTATCCTTTGACACTCGTGATAATGCATGCGACATGCTGAAATGCGTGGTTATAGACACCAATTTTAACTGGGATGGTGACCGTCCTCCTGAGATACCTTGGAAGCAAACTTTGATATATGAAACACATGTTCGGGGTTACACCATTCTAAATGAAGGATTACCCAGCTATCTACGTGGTACCTTTTCTGGAATGGTTCATCCAGATATTATTAACTATCTGAAGTCTCTAGGCATAACTTCTGTAGAATTTATGCCAATACATGCATTTATAGATGACCGTTTTCTGGTAGACCGCGGGTTACGCAACTACTGGGGCTATAATACTCTGTGCTTTTTCGCTCCAGAACAACGCTACCTGAGCAGCGGGCATCTATCAGAATTTAAGACCATGGTAAAAAGACTGCACGATGCTGATATTGAGGTACTGCTAGATGTAGTTTACAACCACACCGCTGAAGGTGATGAGATGGGACCGACCCTAAGTTTTCGGGGTATCGACAACGCATCTTACTATAGACTAAATGTAGAAAGTAAGCGCCATTATATTAATGACACAGGGTGTGGTAATACACTGAATTTGACACATCCTAGAGTTTTACAAATGGTGATGGACAGCTTGCGTTATTGGGTTAACGAGATGCACGTTGATGGCTTTCGTTTCGACCTTGCAGTTACATTGGGCCGTGAAGAGTACGGTTATGATCGCCAGGGAGGCTTCTTCGATGCGATTCGGCAGGACCCTGCTCTCTCGCGTGTAAAGGTTATAGCTGAGCCATGGGACATTGGGCCTGGTGGTTATCAGCTTGGTGGTTTTCCAGCTGGTACAGCTGAATGGAATGACAGATTCCGTGATACCACACGTCGATTTTGGCGTGGTGATGATGGTATACTAGCAAGGCTTGCACCTAACCTTTTGGCTTCAAGTGACCTTTTTGAGCATAACTGTCGTAGACCTGCATCTACGATAAACTACATAGCCAGCCACGATGGCTTTACACTATCCGATCTTGTAAGTTATAACGATCGCCATAACGACGCTAATGGTGAGGACAATCGCGACGGTCATCCTTCAAACTTCAGTAACAACTATGGTACTGAAGGGCCAACAGCTGATTATGCCATACAACAAATTCGATTGCGTCAGCGTCGCAACTTGTTTGCGACACTATTACTGTCTCAGGGTACGCCTATGATACTGGCTGGTGATGAGCTAGGTCGTAGCCAACTTGGGAATAATAATGCATACTGCCAGGATAATGAAAATAGTTGGTTAAATTGGCAGAATATCTCCTCAGAAGAACAGGAGTTTCTAGAGTTTGTTCGCCGCCTAATCAATTTTCGCCATGCCCATCCAGTTCTGCGCAGACCCAGATTTTTACATGGTAATAAGATTTCAAATGTCTCAAAGTTGCTTGATGTTTCATGGCTCAGCCCAAGTGGTGATATCCTGAACAGTTCCCAGTGGCAGGAACCAAAATCTTACTGCTGTGGATTGTTGCTTGCCGGAGATGCTGGGGAATATCTTAATGCAGATGGATATCAGGAGACTGATGATACCTTACTTATCATTTTTAATGCAGCACCTAATCCATTACCATTTCATATGCCTGTTTTCCCTGGGGCTAATCAATGGTGCTGTTTATTAGACACCTCACAGCCAAAATTGGCTGAAGGTGAAATTTCAATAAATCCTGGCGATAATTTTCAGATTCAGGCTAGGGCATTGAACGTATTTTCCCTTATACTAGAGAGCAATCAACTTTTGAATAAAAATTAAGGGAAAAAACATGCCAGTTAGCGGAATGGAAATGCGGGTATGCTTGTGGTTTAGTGCTATAGTGGGTGATATGGCACCCTGAACAAATAGGACTGAGCAGTAAGTAGTAGTCGACTAGTGTAATTTCACACTGGGAAATAGTTTACAATTTGGCTACAAAGTCTCAAGGGGGTTGTCCTTCTTTCTGATATAGAACCAGTGAGAAACCCCCCATGCATATCTGGTCTATACTAGTCCCCGGCTCTTATCCAATTCTTCACAGAAGACCTAACTCCCTCCATATGTGATCAACCTTTTTCTTCACTTCAGGTTTCCTAATTATAGGACGACCCCACTGTCGATTAGTCTCCCCTGGCCATTTATTGGTAGCATCTAAACCTATCTTCGAACCTAATCCAGATACTGGTGAGGCAAAATCTAGATAGTCAATAGGTGTATGCTCGATGAGCACTGTATCACGAGCTGGATCCATACGAGTAGTAATCGCCCAAATCACATCTGGCCAATCACGGATGTTAACTTCCTCATCCACTACAATTACAAACTTCGTATACATAAATTGTCTTAGAAAAGACCAGATCCCAAACATCACCCGTTTAGCGTGACCTGGATATTGCTTACGTATCGAAACTATTGCAAGACGATATGAACAACCTTCTGGCGGCAGATAAAAATCCGCAATTTCAGGAAACTGTTTTTGCAAAATTGGGATAAATATCTCGTTTAATACTACACCAAGTATCGCAGGCTCATCTGGCGGACGGCTAGTGTAGGTACTATGATATATTGGGTTCTCTCTGTGAGTAATCCGATCTATTGTAAATACTGGGAAGAATTCTGCCTCATTGTAATATCCGGTATGATCCCCAAATGGTCCTTCTAGAGCAGTTTCTTCTGGTAAAATATGTCCTTCCAGAATGAACTCTGCTGAAGCAGGCACTTGTAGTAAGTCGTTACCTAAACACCGTGTTACTTCGGTACGAGAGCCGCGCAGTAACCCGGCAAAAGCATACTCTGACAACATGTCAGGTACTGGTGTCACAGCTGCTAAGACCGTTGCTGGATCAGCACCTAATGCAACCGCAATAGGGAATGGCTCTCCTGGTCGGGACTTTTGCCAATCTTGAAAGTCCAGCGCGCCGCCTCTATGAGGTAACCAACGCATAATTACCTTATTGCGGCCAATTACTTGCTGACGATAGATACCTATATTCTGGCGCATCTTTCTAGTGCCTGTCGTGATAACCAAACCCCAAGTTATCAATGGCCCTGCGTCTTCTGGCCAACATGTTTGAACCGGCAACTGCGATAAGTCAACGGCAACTCCTTCGATAACATAGTCTTGACATGGTGGATGGCTGATCTTCTTCGGTGTCATATCAAACACCTTTTGAAGGATTGGTAACTTCGCCCATGCATCTTTCATCCCTTTAAGCGGTTCTGGTTCCTTAAGAAAGGCTAGCATTCTTCCGATATCGCGTAAATTACTTATATCATCTACACCCATACCTAGAGCTACCCTACGTTTAGTACCAAACAGATTACCGAGTACTGGGATTGTATAACCCCTAGGGTGTTCAAATAGAATAGCTGGCCCCCCAGCGTGTAGTA
>CAIRZE010000091.1 GCA_903882995.1 uncultured Candidatus Competibacteraceae bacterium | reverse complement strand
CTATTGAATTCATACTCTAAAAAATGGGTATCTGTTGTTTAATTAGGCTAATACAGCATACAGACTCATCTATTACCAATATCTGATAACAAATTTGGCATGTATGGTGAAAGATATTGTATAAGATTAAAGGTATCAGATTGTGGTGTGGTGTAGACAAGACTCAAACCTTAAACTAGAAAATAATAGTTATCTTTACAAGCACAGATTAGTAACGCTTGTTTCGAACAGATCGTATACCACCAAACACCATCACCAAAGGAGAGATACGGTAATGTCCGATTTCAAGGTCTATCCCGTACCGACAGAAGTTGCTGCTCACGCTTGGATCAACAACGATCAGTACCTGTCGATGTATAAAAACTCCATAGAAGATCCAGAAGGCTTCTGGATGAAACAAGCTGAGAGGTTTATTTCGTGGTACAAGCGTTGGGATAAGGTTCTAGACTGGGATTTCACCAGAGGCCATGTTAGTTGGTTCGAAGGCGCCAAATTGAATGTCAGTTACAACTGCCTAGACCGTCATCTAGATACTCGTGGCGATCAGGTAGCTATCATCTGGGAAGGAGATGACCCATCAGAATGTAAGAAAATTACTTACTTTCAATTACAAATTGATGTATGCAAGTTTGCTAACGTATTGAAAATACTTGGAGTTAAGAAAGGTGATCGTGTCTGCATCTACATGCCGATGATCCCAGAAACTGCTGTAGCTATGCTGGCTTGTGCTCGCATTGGTGCCATTCACTCGGTTGTTTTTGGTGGCTTTTCTCCTGATTCATTGAAAGATCGAATCATGGATGCTGAATGTAACATTGTGGTCACCTCTGATGAAGGTATGCGTGGTGGACGTAAGGTGCCAATGAAGGAAAATGTCGATAAAGCTCTGAAAAATATAGATAGTGTTAAGAAAGTTATAGTAGTCAAGCGTACTGACAGTAATATCAACTGGATCGATGATCGTGATGTGTGGTATCAAGATCTTATGGCAACGGCAAGTGCTGACTGTCAACCGGAACATATGGATTCCGAGGACCCATTATTCATACTATATACCTCAGGTTCTACTGGTAAACCAAAGGGTGTACTACATACAACTGGCGGATATCTGTTATATACTGCGATTACCCATAAGTACGTATTTGACTATCATGATGGTGATATCTACTGGTGTACAGCCGACGTTGGATGGGTCACCGGCCACTCATATATTGTCTATGGACCATTAGCAAATGGAGCTACTTCTGTTATGTTTGAGGGCATACCAACATATCCTAATGCCAGTCGATTTTGGGAAGTTGTTGATAAACACAAAGTAAATATTTTTTATACCGCTCCGACTGCAATCCGCTCTTTAATGCGTGAGGGTGAGGACCCTGTCAGGGGTACTTCTAGAGATAGCCTGCGGATACTGGGTTCGGTAGGGGAGCCGATTAATCCCGAAGCTTGGGATTGGTATTATAAGTATGTCGGAGAAGAACGCTGCCCAATAGTTGATACTTGGTGGCAAACTGAAACTGGTGGTATCTTGATTACACCGTTGCCTGGCGCTACCAAGTTAAAACCTGGTTCTGCTACCATGCCATTTTTTGGAGTCTGTCCAGCACTAGTAGATGCAGATGGTAATTTCCTAGAAGGTCCTAACGATGGAAATCTCGTTATCACCTATCCTTGGCCAGGGATGATGCGTACTTTATACGGTGATCATCAGCGTTTCATCGAAACTTACTTTTCAATATATAAGGGATTATATTGTACTGGAGATGGTGCTCGCCGCGATGAGGAAGGTTATTATTGGATCACAGGCCGTGTTGATGATGTCATCAACGTCTCTGGGCATCGTATGGGAACTGCTGAAATCGAATCGGCACTAGTTCTACATCCAGCAGTAGCTGAAGCCGCAGTAGTTGGCTATCCGCACGAATTAAAAGGGCAAGGCATTTATGCCTATATAACTCTTAAGATTTCAGTTATACCGACAGAGGAACTACGGAAACAGTTGGTTGAGCATGTCAGAAAAGAAATTGGACCAATTGCCTCACCGGATATTTTTCAATGGGCCCCTGGTCTGCCTAAGACCCGTTCTGGTAAAATCATGCGCCGAATTTTGCGTAAAATTGCGGCTGGTGAATTAGATCAATTGGGGGACATCTCCACGCTGTCAGATCCAAGTGTAGTTATTGAGCTTATGCGTAACCGCATTGCCAAGTGACTTATATACACCCATTACCTACACCTACCATACAGGGGTTACTCAGTGATCCATAAATTGCTGTGTAATTCCTGGATGAGGACTTGACTTGAGCCATGGTTGATTGCGATGTTCCAGACTTAATTTTTTCAGCGTTCTGTTACCTAGGGTGGTGATGTTGCCTTTCTGCAAAGACTATTTGTTCATATCGCTCCTGTTGCTATTATGAGAAAGTGAAAGCTGTCATTATCACCGAAAATGATCAAAGCAATGGGTTTTCCACAACTAATAGCCCATCCTCATCTGCATAAATATAGTGTCCGGGGATGAAGTTGACCCCGGCGAAGCGTACTGTAATATCACGATCCCCAAACCCACGTTTAATACTTCTAAGTGGATGTACACCCAGCGCTTTAATACCGATTCCAATCCTAGAAATTACCGCGGAATCACGGATACAACCGTTTATTACTATACCAGACCAACTATTCTCTTTTGCCATTGTGGCTAATTTATCACCAAGCAGAGCACAGCGCATCGAGCCACCACCATCCACTACTAGAACCCGACACATACCAGGTTCCTCCAACACTGTTCTTACCAATGCATTATCTTCGAACACCTTCAGGGTAACTACTAGACCATGCATCATAGTTTCTTTACCATAATCGCTGAAAACCGGTTCAGAAATCTGCAGGAAGTCTGGGAATTTATCACATATTTCTGTCGTTCTAAATCTCATTAAAACTACCCTCTAGTTTTATGCCATCATACTCTGAACTGATGGGCTACCCCAATTAGGATATCTAACCTAATTAGTGGCTTTTTATTTTCAAACTAACTGAAAAGTCAATAGCCTAAGGGCTGTGCCTTATTCAGCATTCAGTGACTACTAGATCACTTAGTGCAATAACTAGAAACCAAATTGTTTGAATATATAAATCCCTCAAAAAAACGTTAAGGTGCATTCAGAATAGACCAGGCCGGTTCAGCCTTATCTCTCTAGTTATAGCATTAGAAACTCCAGTTGATGTTTCAACTGTTCCACTTATAGCCCTTTAAACTTCTCATCCCAACTTCCTTCAAAAACAAAGCTATTTATCGGTTCACGACTGCGTGATGTTAGTTCCTTATCACGTAGATCTTCAGGTAAAAACTCAGTAGGTGCTGGATGTCCAACCGCGATCATCGCCATGCAAGTATGATCAGCTGGAATATTGAAAATAGCCATAGCTTGATCAGCATCGAAGCCGCCCATCTGATGTGTAACTAAACCCAAGGCCGTGGCCTGTAAACTAATATTTTCGCTGGCAGCACCAGTATCATGCTGTGCAAAGCGATTTGGCTGGCCGTTGTGTCTAAAGCTTGGGGTCGCTATCGATAATAATAGAACTGGTGCATTCTTAACCCATATCTGATTACCTTCAGCCAGGCATAAGAATGCGCGTTGCCAATTACTGGGATCTCTAAATCTATCCCAAATAAGATAGCGCCATGGTTGGTTACCATAACACGATGGTGCCCAACGGGCAGCCTCCAGAAGCGCTAGTAGATTCTCACGACTGAGCAATCTATCAGGATCGATAGCACGCTGGCTCCAACGACGGGCGATTAAATCAGCGATGGGCACTTGTGTGTCAGCTAATTTCTCAATCATGCATAATATCTCCATTGTCGGTTACTCAACCTGAGACCTAATACTATAACAAGAATAAAAATAGCAAAATTAGGATATACTTACACATATAGCTGAATAATTCTTACAAAGAAACTTTTATGTCTTATTATGAACAGGAAATAAATGACTATCTCGCTTGCTACGTGCCGCTTTATCAAGCAATGCATGCTCGTTTAGAGCGCTGTGATGGAACCGTGTTGTGTATGAAGGCACCACTGTCACCGAATATCAACGACAAAGGTACTGCGTTCGGTGGTGCGGTGGCGGCTATCGCTTTCTTGACAGGATGGGCAATGACCCGCGTCCTCCTGATTGAGCATAACGAAGCGGCTGAAATTGTGATCAGCAGTAGCACGCTGAGATTCCTGCGTCCAGTGCGTGAAGAGATCGTAGCAGAATGCAAATGGCCGGAATCTCCTGAAATTGAACGGTTCATAGATAGTTATAGACAGCATGGTAAAGCAAGCTGGAGGCTAAGAGTTACTATTAGCGCTGGTGGTAACCAGGCACTTATATTTAATGGCCAGTACCGAATCTTCGGGTCAGATAAAGAAACTGGTGGTATTCCTATATAAGAGTGATGTGATTTTATCTAAAAATTTTTTAAAGATTTTTTCGTTGTCACCCTTGTAATTAATGATACTAAATAATATGCCAGAGACTGCTATCATCCGAAATGGCCGGTTTGAGTGCCACTTTAATACATTAGTGCGTGTCGTGACGGCAATGCAAACTGATGAAGTGATCCCAGCTTTGCAAGAAGTCGAATTCTCAGTTAATAAATATAATCGATATGCTGCTGGCCTCATTAGTTATGAGGCAGCAGCTGCATATCGATTTGACGTTCATAACTCAATGCCAGGGTTACCTCTTTTCTGGTTTGGTCTTTTTTTCTGGTTTGGTCTTTATGAAACAGTAGAATATATTAATACTCAGGTGAGTAATATAGGGTCACTACCCTCTACTCTGTAGACACCTGGCAGGCGGCAATCGGTAGTCAATATTATGTAGAAATAGTGAGAAGTATTAAGGACTACCTAGCTCGTGGAGATGCCTATCAAGTCAACTATACTTTTCCCTTATAAGCATCCTTCAGGGGCGAACCACTTGCTTTCTTTAGTGATCTAACTGCTAGGCAGCGCGCGGATTATGCCGCTTTTATTGACACAGGCAGATTTGTAATCTGTTCAGCTTCACCAGAACTATTTTTTCAACTTAATGGTGAACGGTTAACTGTAAAACCAATGGAAGGAACAGCTGCCCGCGTTCGTAGCCCTATGGAGGACGCATCTCAAATCCAGAAATTGAGGGAATCTCCGAAGGAAATAGCGGAAAATCTGATGATAACAGATATGCTACGCAATGACCTAGGTCGAGTGGCGCAAATAGGTAGTGTAACTGTCCATAAATTATTTGAGGTTGAATGCTACCCCACTCTGTTACAGATGACCTCTACCGTCTCTGCCAGTACTAAAGCTCCGATCGCTGATATTATGGCTAGTATGTTCCCATGTGCTTCGGTTACCGGAGCCCCTAAGGTGCGTACCATGCAAATCATTCGCGAACTTGAGACACGATCGCTTGATGTTGTATATACTGGTGCTATCGGATTTATCAGCCCTGGGCGACAAACACAGTTCAGCGTTGCTATACGCACTGTACTAATCGATCGCAGTCAACAACAAGCTATATACGGTATTGGCAGTGGTCTAATCTGGGATTCTAACGCTGATGATGAGTACGCCGAGTGCTTGCTAAAATCTAGTATACTGACATATAAACAGCACCATTTTAAGTTAATAGAGGCCATACTATGGTATGGGAGCTT
>CAIRZE010000090.1 GCA_903882995.1 uncultured Candidatus Competibacteraceae bacterium | reverse complement strand
ATATTGATTGGTGCAATCAATAGTTTTTTGAATTGTGGAGTACGTGAGCAACCAGTTAAATAGTGAAATAAGTTAACTACATCTGCGGTAATAGTAGGGTCACGAGTTAAAAGTCCGACATCAGTATACAGGCGTGCCGTCTTTACATGGTAGTTGCCTGTGCCAATATGGGCATAACAGCACAATCCACTACCCTCTTTGCGTACAACTAACGCTACTTTTGTATGAGTTTTAAGACCTAAGACACCATACGTGACGTGAGCACCAACTTTCTCTAACTCCTTAGCCCAGCGTAAGTTACGTTCTTCATCAAAACTCGCTTTCAGTTCAATCACACATGCCACCTGTTTGCCAGATTCAGCGGCACGTATCAAAGATTTGACGAATGGCGTATCATCTCCTATCCGATAGACCGTCATCTTAATTGCCACCGTTTGTGGATCAGTAGCAGCATCACTTATAAAGTCTTCAACACTAGCATCGAAACATTCATAGGGATGATGAAGTAGCAGATCACCTGTTCTAATTACCGCAAATATATCGATATCTTCATTAGGTAACCTAGGCGGTGGCAGTGGTTTCCAAGGAGGGTCACGCAATACTGGTATATCTAGATCAGCAATTTGCAATAGTCCAGTGTAGTCGAGTAGCCCGGGAAGTTCGTAGACTTCATAGCTTTCCAGCTTAAACCTTTCCATTAGCCCCTGCCGCAACGCAGGATGTGCATCTGGTGTTAAATCAAGGCGTACTACCGGTTCAAAGCGTCTCTGTTGCAATGCCTCCTCTATAACTTCTCGTAGGCTGTCATCGTCTTCTTCATCTAGCTCTACCTCTGCATTCCTCAAGATACGGAACAGAGTAGCATTCACTAAATCCATTCCAGGAAACAGTTTATCAGTGCTATTACGTATCAAATCTTCTAAAGATATAAACCGAATTTCACCAGATACTGTATCAGACGTAAGTTGGATCCATGAAGGGAGGATTGTGGGTATTTTAACTCGTACTAGAACGTATTCTTCAGTACCTGGATTGCGTAGGATAAATCCCCAGTTAGTTGAGAGGTTTGACATGAAGGGAAATGGATGTGCTGGATCCATACCAAGCGGAGTCAATGCTGGTGAAACATTATGATCGAAGAAATTAGAAGCCTCCTCACACTGTACATGTGTCAGTTGTTCCCAATTAACTAGGAAGATACCATTTTCGGCCAACGTGGGCACTAATTCTAGATAGCAATGTGCCTGTTGTTTCAATTGGTTCAGAACCTTTTGTCTAATCTGAGCGAGCCGTTTGCGAGGTAATAACCCTACACGCTTCATATAGAATTCATCGAGGTTAGATGTAAAGATAGCTAGAAATTTGAACCGCTCAAGGAGTGGTGTACGCTCGTCTAGTGCTTCATTTAGTACTCGTCCGTTAAAATCTAGCCAGCTCAGATCCCGGTCGACCCAAGCGCACGCTAACAAACCTTCTCGAAAGGCTAAGGACTGTTCAGTAGTATCTGATGAGGTGTGTGCAGTTTTTTTGCCAGTAGGTTTAGATTTAAAACTTGTTAGGCTTATGCCTGTTTCTAATTCAAGGGACATATCAGACATGAGTGTTCCTCACAATTGCCGTTTATAGCTGATTTGAAACAGGTGGTTATACTTTTTAAGTATCAGTTACCGCTTTTCTCGCTAGAGAATTAGTTAACAACTTACCCTTTACTTTACTAAGTTAATAAAGAAGATTTTCTAGCATTTTAAGTGTCGTGTAATGGATACTAGTAGCTATGGAAGAAGAGTATTAGTGATATTCAATAAATATACTCCTATCATTTTAGGATAGTTGATGATTCAACATATTGAATTTGAATTCATATTCAGAAGAAAAAATTATATGAATAATAATAATTTGATTAAAGAGATGAAAAAAGAGAAAATGAATTT
>CAIRZE010000089.1 GCA_903882995.1 uncultured Candidatus Competibacteraceae bacterium | reverse complement strand
TTTCAAAGAGATAACATAAATATTCGTATTCTTATTGGAGCAGACTACCTATTAATAACGTATACCTACTGGCACTTAACTATTAGAGATCTCTGCTTAACTCGGCACAACAAATGTCTGTATCTCTCGTGAGGCATATTTAAGTATGTTAACTCGTAATTATTACCAATGTATAGATCCATAATCCTTGGAAATAGAGGCGTGAGGAAACAACTAATCTTTAGTATATTATCCTGAGTACTAGACTATCTCTATAATGCAATTAGTCATCATACTGGCGATGAACCAATGAATTTGATATTTAAAGCTATTAGGAGTAACAGTAGGCCATCTTAGTGATAGTTGCTTCATATTTCAATTTATTAGCCGGTGTATCACACCCTGTAGATTTATGCTGTAGATAGTTAGTTGAAGCGATAGCATGCTATGCTTGATATATAGCATCTTTAAATTATTGAAGTGAGGAATCGTAATATAATCTCGAAGAATAAACGACTACTACAACTATTTAGATATATTAAGCATGGTATTTTAAAATCCCGTAGTTTTTCTTTACCTTGAAATATCTATCGACACAATTCCAAAGCAGATTTGTCAAGTTATGTCATATCTATCATATTACTTACTTCGAATAACAGGAACAGATCGCATAGATGATACTACATGTAAGAAGCATAATGTATATTAACATTCAAAATCCTTAATCATTGGATATAGGTGCTAACAATCTTACTTAGCATCATGTCCATTTTCTGATAAAACTGAACGCTGTTATAGTTATCTCTTTATGTGGATTTAATACGCTTGTATTGCTGGAAGTCTGTAGATGTCTGAAGCAGAAAATCCGATTATCTTTTCACTATTTATGATTTTCACTGGTGCAGCGATATTTGCAACTCTGGCGCTGTATGCAAGACAAGCGTTGCCGGTTGCATACATCTTGTTAGGTATCTTCATTGGATCTTACGGTTTAAAGTTGATTGATAATGCTGCGGCTATTGGAGAAATGGCACAGATTGGGATTATGTTCCTGTTGTTCCTATTGGGGTTTAGATTTGTCACCACAGCGTTTGTTACAGATGTTGCGTAAGGCTACACTGATTACTTTAGGGACTTCGCTGGTTTTTGCATTAATCGGCGGATCTGTTGCATACTTGTTTGTATATATCGGTATTGAGAGTGTTCTTGTTGGGTTGTCAATGACTTTTTCTAGTACCATCATCTGCCTCAAACTGTTACCGACACGTACCCTACATCATCAGCATACCGGAGAAATTATTATCAGTATTCTGCTTTTGCAAAATCTATTAGCTACTGCAGTTCTGCTTTTAATTGGTGGTTTAAGTGGACATGATTCTTCTATAAAGGGTGCAGGCCTGTTAGTTATCACTTTACACTTCTGCTAGGATTTACTCTTTTATCAGCACGATATGTAATCGTTCCACTCATCCATAAATTCGACAAGATCCGAGGAATATATATTTCTAATCGCTATTGATTGATGCCTCTTTGTCCTTAGAATAGGATTATCCAATGAGATTGGAGCTTGCTTTCATTGGTGGAGTGGCTTTTGCCACTAGCCCTATTGCACTCTACATCGCAGATAGTCTTAAGATACTACGAGATTTCTTTCTAGTTCTTTTCTTCTTTTCTCTGGGTGCCAGTTTCAATTTGGAAATGTTGGGTGAGTTATTCCTACCAACCTCACTCTTAGGGTATTTATTGATGGTAGCTAAGGCCGTTGGTATTTCAAGGCTTCCTACAATGGGCTGGGGAAAAACCATATATTGCGATGGAAGTAGGAGTAAGGCTGGGTCAAGTAAGTGAATTTGCCTTGTTGATTGCAGTTTTGGCTAAACAGAATCAGTTAATTAGCAGTGAAGCTTCATATCTATACACTATTAACATTTATTGCATCAACTTATTACCTAGTGCTCAATTATCCGACTCCTGTAGCCATCTCGGACAGGTTACGTCGGGATTAGTATGAAGGCCCTATGAAATATACAAATACCAGAGATTGATCCAGAGTTGCTCTAAAGGTTAAAATAAATAATTTGGCTGGTACGCTAATTTTTCCTATAATCAGCACCATTTTTCAGAAATACCGTGCAATATATATGGAGGTGCGTGTGGTCATTAGGCTAATATTTCTAGATATTTTTAGGAACAATAGCGATTAACTAGTTGTGTTAACTATAGTCAGTATAAGTATGCCTAACATCATTCAGTGTAAATCGAGAGCAGATTTTAAGCCTTACTTTACTGATTTGATCTGAGCGTTGGGGTAGTACTCATTACACAGGCTTACTTTCTAGTTTTCAGTAAGGAGCTCTTTTCACACCTAATTAATCATATTGTTCAATCGCATCCAAATGATATGCCATAATCACATCAGATTATCATTCTCTGATGTTTAGGAGATAGACTTAATGCCCTCGCGTAGCGAATTGGCTGTAGGTTACCCAGTCAATAACATGGTTGACGAACCAGTTACGGTTACATCCGACACATTGCGCCGACAATCATTACTCCCTACACGCCGTGAGTTGGCAAACGCCATTCGTGCTCTAAGTATGGATGCGGTGCAAAGAGCGGAATCTGGACATCCTGGAGCACCTATGGGAATGGCCGATTTTGGAGAAGTTTTATGGAATGATTTTTTAAGGCACAATCCTGCTAACCCAAATTGGTTTAACCGCGATAGGTTAATTTTATCTAACGGTCATGGCGCAATGTTGCAGTATTCATTACTACACCTGAGCGGTTATGATCTCACTATTGAGGATCTACGTAATTTTCGTCAATTGGGTTCTAGGACACCAGGACATCCTGAATACGGACGTACCCCAGGCATAGAAACGACTACCGGTCCTCTTGGACAAGGCTTAGCAAATGGTGTCGGTATGGCTTTAGCTGAGCGGGCGTTAGCCACTCGCTTCAACCGCCCTGGATTTCCAATAGTTGACCATTATACATATGTAATTCTTGGCGACGGATGCTTAATGGAAGGCATTTCTGCGGAAGCGTGTTCTCTGGCTGGTACTTGGGGACTAGGCAAATTGATTTGCTTGTATGATGATAATGGTATTTCTATCGATGGACCAGTGAAAGGCTGGTTTGGCGACAATATCCCAGTACGTTTCGAAGCACTGGGTTGGCAAGTTGTTTCAGATATTGATGGTCATGATGCAGATGCGGTGCATAATGCACTTGAACAAGCCCATGCCTTTCACGATAGGCCAACTCTGATTTGTTGTAAAACAACTATTGCTTGGGGCTCTCCGAACAAATGTGGAAGTGAGAAATCACACGGTGCCCCTCTAGGGATAGAAGAAGTTGCAGCTGTACGTGAAAAAATTGGTTGGAAATATGAGGAGTTTATAGTTCCAAACGAGATTTATCGAGCCTTTGACGCACGGTCTAAGGGTGCAGTGTGGGAAACAGAGTGGAACGGTATGTTCTCTCGCTATTGTGTGCAATTTCCCAAGATGGCTAGTGAATTTATGAAAAGGTTGGCATGCGAATTCCCTGTTGACTGGGATAAAATTTCTTGGAATTTTATTCATTCTACTCAACAGAGGTGTGAGAATCTGGCTACTCGTGCTGCCTCCCAGCGTGCTCTAGAGTTTTATGGCCCGCATTTCCCAAGTTTGGTGGGAGGCTCAGCTGACTTAGCTGAGTCTACTGGTATTCCATGGGTTGGTTCTAGACCAGTTGATTTTGAACATCCAGACGGCAACCTAATCTTTTACGGTGCCCGTGAATTTGCAATGAACGCCATCATGAATGGGTTAGCACTCCATGGAGGATATGTGCCTTTTGGTGGTACGTTTCTAATGTTTGCAGATTACGGTCGCAGTGCTATTCGTATGGCGGCCTTGATGAAGATCCGTTGTGTATTTATCCTTACTCATGATTCGATAGGTGTTGGTGGTGATGGCCCTACCCATCAACCTGTTGAACACGTCGCTAGCTTGCGGATTATTCCAAATCTATCAGTGTGGAGAACCTGTGATACAGCGGAAACGGCTGTCGCATGGAAGTTCGCACTGGAGCGCGTTAATGGTCCAACTGCTTTGATTTTTACACGTCAGAAGTTGCCTCATCAGTACCGTACACCAGACCAAGTACGTTCTATTGCGTCCGGGGGATATGTGTTGATTGATTATGGTGAACATCCAGATGCAATCATCATTGCTACTGGATCTGAGGTACAGTTAGCTGTTGAAGCAGCCAAACAACTCAACATGCAAGGTCGTAGGATTAGGGTAGTATCAATGCCTTCAGTGGACGTATTCGATATTCAGGATGCGGCTTATCGTGAATCAGTATTACCGTCGGATATTACCAGACGCTTGGTAATTGAGGCTGGAGTGACAGCACCGTGGTATAAATATGCCGGTCCAAAGGGGATAGTGGTTGGTATCGATCGTTTCGGTGAGTCAGGGCCACCGGAAATTATCTTTCAGCATTTCGGTTTCACTGCTGAGCGGGTTGTTGCAGCTGTAGTGGCATTATTCTAGTAATTAATCAGAGAGTTAGATTCTACAGCATATTTACTACCTCAGGAGAGTGCCTTTCTCACCATCTTTGCGACAATAAGTATTTCACCCTCATAGAAGTTTTGGAGAAAAGTATGACTATAAAAGTTGGTATTAACGGGTTCGGTCGTATTGGTCGCATGGTATTTCGCGCCGCGCTGAAGCATTTTCAGGATATTGAGATTGTAGGTATAAATGATTTACTCGAACCAGAGTATCTGGCTTATATGCTGCGGTATGACTCAGTACATGGCCGTTTTAATTGTGATATATCTGTCAATGGCAGTACATTATCTGTCAACGGGAAAAGAGTTCGACTGACTGCTGTCAAGGACCCTGCTGAACTAATGTGGGGCGCACTAGGTACTGACGTTGTCGTTGAATCTACAGGATTGTTTCTCACTCGGGAGACATGTCAGAAACATATCAGTGCTGGTGCCGGTAAAGTTATTCAAAGCGCACCTAGTAAAGATGATACCCCGATGTTTGTATTCGGGGTCAACTGTCATAGCTATGCCGGTCAGACTGTTATTTCAAATGCTTCTTGTACCACTAATTGCTTAGCTCCAGTTGCAAAAGTGTTAAATGATAGATGGGGCATCAAGCGTGGTCTGATGACGACGGTCCACGCAGCTACCGCTACCCAAAAGACTGTAGATGGTCCTTCTAACAAGGACTGGCGGGGCGGGCGCGGCATCCTAGAAAATATCATACCATCATCTACTGGTGCTGCGAAAGCTGTCGGTGTAGTAATTCCTGAATTGAACAAAAAACTGACTGGTATGGCATTCCGTGTCCCCACATCCGACGTTTCTGTAGTAGACCTAACAGTTGAACTGAATAAACCAACTTCTTATAAAGATATTTGCATAGCCATGAAAGAGGCATCTGAGGGGCAGATGAAAGGAGTCTTAGGCTATACAGAGGAGAAAGTAGTTGCCACTGACTTCCGCGGTGAAAGCTGCACATCTACTTTTGACGCCGATGCCGGCATCGCACTAGACGATACGTTTGTTAAGGTTGTGGCATGGTATGATAACGAATGGGGCTATTCCTGTAAGGTTTTAGAAATGGTACGCGTTATGATGAAGTAAGGTGAACACAAGTATCTTGTCATGGTAGCAAGCTTCTTGCTAACCTGGCGATTTGCCTCCGCTAGCTCCCCTTATATCTGATTTGATTAGGCTGGCGGGGGTTTTATTTGACGGAGGATATGGTAATGAACTTTAAGCGTATGACAGAACTTGATCTAGCTGGTAAGAGAGTATTCATTCGTGCTGACCTTAATGTTCCTATCAAGGATGGCAGAGTCACTTCAGATGCGCGCATCACTGCTTCAATGCCGACCATACAGTATGCAATAGATGCTCATGCTAAAGTTATGATAACTTCCCATCTAGGGCGTCCAACCGAGGGCCAATTCTCTGAAGAAGATTCTTTAAGACCCGTTGCTGAGATAATTTCATCTAAACTCGGGAAACCAGTACGTGTTATCCGCAACTGGGTTGATGGTGGATTTGAAGTGACCGATGGTGAAGTTGTATTGCTTGAAAATGTCCGTACCAATAAAGGAGAGAAGAAGAATAATGATGATACTGCTAGGCGATATGCGGAATTATGTGATGTCTTCGTCATGGATGCATTCGGTACTGCCCATCGTGCAGAAGCATCTACTCACGGTATTGCCAAGTACGCACCTGTAGCCTGCGCTGGAATTTTGCTCACTGAAGAATTAGATGCTCTTACTAAAGCACTGGCTAAACCATCTCGTCCATTGGTTGCTATCGTCGGCGGTTCAAAGGTTTCAACTAAGTTGACTGTTCTAGAAAGTTTATCTGAGAAGGTAGACCAACTTATCGTTGGTGGCGGCATCGCTAATACTTTCCTTAAAGCAGTTGGTAAAAATATTGGTAGATCACTAAGCGAAGAAGGCTTAGTTCCGACTGCTCAAGCACTTATCGAGAAGATGAGCAGGCGCGGTGCGCGCATTCCAATTGCAATTGATGTTGTTACTGGTAAGAGTTTTAATGTTAATGAGTTAGCAGTACATAAAGATGCTGATGCTGTTGATAATGATGATATTATCTTCGATATAGGCCCAAAGAGTACTAAGGAACTTGTCGATATTATTATGAAAGCTGGTACAGTAGTTTGGAATGGACCAGTCGGGGTATTCGAGTTCGAACAATTCGGAGAAGGTACTAAGAAGATTGCTGAGGCTATTGCTAACACTAATGCTTTTACCTTAGCTGGAGGTGGTGACACTATCGCTGCTATCCAGAAATATGATATTTACGACCGAGTGTCTTATATTTCAACAGCTGGTGGCGCGTTCCTAGAGTTTCTTGAAGGTAAGGTATTACCTGCTGTTGAAATTCTAGAATCACGGGCAAATGGTTAAAGACACGGCTGCTTAGAAATAAAACAACGAAATGGGCGGCCATTATCAGACTGCCCATTTAAATTATGCGTTGCCTGAGAACTGCCTTTCCTCTGGAGGAAAG
>CAIRZE010000088.1 GCA_903882995.1 uncultured Candidatus Competibacteraceae bacterium | reverse complement strand
CTAGAATTATCGGCAAATTATCTACAAGTGGCGCTGTAAGAAAATGCTGGTCCATCATATAAGCACCTTTAAGTAAGTCCATAAAATGGTCCATACCAAGATATACGATGATAGGCAGACCGATTGCTGACCATAGTGAATAACGCCCACCGACCCAGTCCCAGAATACGAACATATTAGCTATATCAATACCAAATTTACTCACTCTATCGGTATTAGTAGACACGGCCACAAAGTGCTTAGCTACTGCGGATTCTGCGCCAAGTTCTTTTATAAGCCAAGAGCGAGCGGTTTGGGCGTTGGTCATCGTCTCTTGTGTAGTAAAAGTCTTAGAGGCAACAATGAACAAGGTACTTTCTGGATCACAATCAGCTAGAACACGGCTAATATGCGCTCCATCTACGTTAGAAACGAAATGCATGCTTAGGTTAGGATCAGAGTACGGTTGCAGCGCCTGACAGACCATCTTTGGCCCTAAATCAGAACCACCGATGCCAATATTGACAATACTACGTATGCGTTTTCCAGTGTGACCACGCCATTTCCCACGTCTAATCTGCTCTGAAAATTTGCGTGCATGCTCAAGGACCTTATGCACTTCTGACATCACATCCTGACCTCCAACGTAGAGCGGTCGGCCGCTGTGGTTACGGAGAGCGGTGTGCATTACAGCTCGGTACTCAGTGTGATTGATAATCTCACCCTTGAACATCATCTCAGCCCAATCTGAAACTCGTACCTGGCGAGCTAATTCAATTAACAAATCGAATGTTTTTTCAGTAATACGGTGTTTGGAAAAATCGATTAATAAGTCCCCGAATTCTCTAGAAAATCTTTTGAATCTTTTTGGATCTGTAGCGAACAAATCGCGCATGTGCTGACCAGCGACAATATTATAATGATCTTTCAGCTCTTGCCAGATCGGCAGGTTTCTAGGAGATGACATGGAGAGCTCACTTATCTTTGTTAGCGTTTCAAGGACTTGAGGGACCTAGTTAATAATTACTACTTGCAAGAAGTTACAATCTTCAATTGTATAGCTCCTTTAGAAACATATACGGTATAGATTAGATCGAATAACTCTACTCTGATAACTTTACTTCATATCAAACGGACATCACCAGAAAAACGGAACATACAACAAACGCCAATATGCTGAGGGTACCACATTCTTATAGATTATCGAAGACTGATCAGCAACAGTAACTTCAAAAGAGGATTTTTAAAAAATTTGTTTCTATCAGCTGTTTTTTAATTTTTCTAACTTGTGTCCTTCTGGGACTATGCGCGCTCGAGAACTGAGCGAAGAGGGTAGAGATGATGCTAGGATCAGGCTATATGGCCCGTTCGATTGCTCGATAACCAATGTCAGTACGGTAATAAACACCATCCCAATGCACACGATTAGCTAATTCGTATGCTAATGTCTGCGCTTTAGAGATTGAACTGCCGAGAGCAGTTGCGCAAAATACCCGCCCACCGTTTGTCACAACTTCACCACTAACCGTCTCCAAAGTTCCAGAGTGAAACAGCTTAGATTCAGAAGCTAATTCTCTGGGGTCGCATGGCAAACCTGTAATAACATCACCCTTACGATAAGAACCAGGATAACCGGCAGCAGTCATTACAACCCCCAATGCGGGTCGGGGATCCCAATTTATCTCAAACTCACATAACCTTCCATCTATCGCTGCTTCACATAACTCTACTAGGTCCGAACGAAGTCGCATAATCAAAGGTTGGGTTTCAGGATCGCCTAACCGACAATTATACTCTAAGACTTTGGGACCATCAGTGCCAATCATCAGACCAGCGTAGAGAAAACCGAAATAGTGATGGTTTTCCTCAGCCATACCACGCACGGTCGGTGAAATTATATCTGTCATGATTCTATCATGCATTTCTCTGGTAATTATTGGTGCTGGAGAATAAGCACCCATTCCACCAGTGTTAGGACCAATATCACCGTTAGCAACGGCCTTATGATCTTGTGAAGATGCAAACGGTATTATATGCTTGCCGTCAGTCAGCACGATGAAACTAGCTTCCTCACCATTTAAGAACTCTTCTATTACAATCTTCCGCCCAGCCTCGCCAAAATCAGAACCGCTCAACATACAATGTACTGAATCGATTGCTTCTTGCTCACTGCGAGCGATTATTACACCCTTACCAGCAGCCAATCCATCGGCCTTAATCACAATAGGGGTACCCATCTTGCGGATGAAAGATTCTGCAACCTTGGCATTGGTAAAGCTCTGATAGCGTGCTGTAGGTATACTATGGCGAACCAGAAATTCTTTCATGAAAGTTTTTGAACCTTCTAATTTCGCCGCAGCCTTGCTCGGCCCGAAACAACGCAATCCGGCATTAACAAAAAAATCAGTGATGCCAAGTACGAGTGGTACTTCCGGACCAATAATGGTGAGATCAATATTATATCCTTTAGCAAATCTCATTAACCCTAAAATGTCATCAGAAGAGATCGCAATGTTGGTAACCTTAGGTTCACGCGCGGTACCAGCGTTACCAGGTGTTACATAGACCTTACCGACTCTGCTGGATTTAGAGACTTTCCAAGCCAAAGCATGCTCGCGGCCACCGCTGCCAACGATCAAGATGTTCATTATTAATCTTTGTCATCCATTGGATCTATTTAAAAACTTTAGTGTCGGAAATGCCGCATTCCGGTAAATAACATCGTTATATCGTGCTCTTCAGCAGCTGTGATAACTTCTTTATCCCTTATTGAACCCCCCGTCTGAATAATCGCCGTAATGCCATGTCCAGCAGCAATATCGACACAGTCCCGGAATGGGAAAAAGGCATCAGAACCCATCACTGCATCTTTTAGATCTAGTTTCTCCTCTGTTGCTTTCAAGGCAGCACTACGACTCCGACTACGGTAACAAGCGCAACTACTCCAACTACTGTAACGTCTGCTACGACGCCAACTACGGTGACTAGTGCG
>CAIRZE010000087.1 GCA_903882995.1 uncultured Candidatus Competibacteraceae bacterium | reverse complement strand
TGCATCGAAAATCTGAAAAAATATGTGATGAATTCACAGAAATTAATGAGTTCCTTTTATAGCCGTGGATCAGATAGACACGGATCAGAATGTATAACAGACCTTGTGATATCAGCCTGTACTTTCCCGTATGCCTGACTCTTCACTACTAGCCGCTCTGGAGCTAGTAATCTCCTCCTTGATACCATGTTAAAATGAAGTCAATGCTAATGCGTTGAATCTCTAACTGCCTATGATAAGTCAGATTCAGATTATATCCACTGATTCTCACTAGCTATTTACCTAGCCCATGATAGGATTTTGTATACAAGCGGTCGCTGTCCAGAAGCAGGTTAGTAAGGTGCTAAGATATGCCTAAACTCAAGGGGTAAATATACCAAATTCTTGAGTTATCAAGCTTGATAGCTGCTGACTGCTCCTCTCGCTGAGTGATTTAAAATCAACATTCCATAAGCCCATTAGCTGCTATAGTCTGAAAGAATTAGAATAGTGTTTTTTTTGCCCAGAAATTCTGGGTTGGACTGGGTAGGCTTCAAACAGTATTTGAAGCCAGCTTGAATGTGGTTGATAGAGATGCTTGCTTAGCGATCTTATTTCTGGATAAACACACTAGGTGTGTACACCCGCATGCTTATTTTGCATACTAATAGCTTAATAGGACAGCCTTTGATTTGCACCATTTTTATACACAGCGCTACGCTTTAATAGCGTGATTCGCAACAGAGCACTATCATCTCCGAATTTTGAATTCTATCAAGTGCGTGCTGAGTGACTTAGAGAGACGCTGGAGAGTTTGAAGACATCTGCGCTTGCTATATGGGTAGGAGATCTGCTGGGCTGGCTCCCTATTAAGATTTCTTGCAAGTTTTATAAACAGTCGAAATTATATTGAGAAACAACGACCAAGTTTGTAATTTATTGTTGGAGAAATCAGCGAAAGACTAATTCTCCTAGTTGATTATTTGCATATATAACTGTGGAGCGTGACACTGGTACTGTATAGTGAGACAAATTAAAGATCATGCTGTCTCTCTAAACTTGCAGTGGTCTGGTAGGAGAGAGTTATAAATTCACACCCTGAATGAGCATTCTACGTGTCAAAAGAGATAACGCTAGTTTTTTAAACAGAGCCAGTCACATTTATGTAATCTTATTAACATCTTGATTATTATATTCACGATTAGGATATGATTCACATAGCAGGTAAAGTAGTCGATATGAGATAACCGTAACTGTTAAGATATGTATAGTGGTTGAGATATTAGCACAAAGTGATATGATCATCGCTAACCCAAAATCTCTGATAGGATGTCTATCTTCCACTCACCCTCAACACTAAAACCGAGGAGGCGTATATCACTTTACCGAACAGAATATAGAAGATTAAAGATACTGACTGCAATCTTGATCTGGAACCGGAATGTGGGTGGTGTGGATTGTGGGTATTCCGACTAAAGTAACAGTTCAGGAAGTTTTTAACACTCCTTTCTAGCTATTGACTATCAGCAACCATACTAAGCCTACTGAGCGAGTTACGCTGTAATATGTTAGCTTGAACTAGACTCATGACCAGTTGCATAGGCATATTCAATTGTATAACTAGCGGCTGTTTGGATATCACACTACCGGTTGGTGCTTGCCGGACGTCCATACTAGTAAGGATGTCTTGCGACAGTAGATAAAGATGGTATTGCCTCTTAGTGTAAGGTAGATTGTGTTAAGCAGTTTCTACCGCTTTTAAAATTATCGAATAGATTTCCTAAAACCGGTATTTGCGAATGTCTTAAGTTATCTTTATCTATATGCCAGTTGGACCTCTTGTTTTTCTTAAATTTAACTAATCAAACTGTACCACTTTTAGCACAGTCTACAGATATATCTGTGCTACAATCAGCCAATTTAACCGCTAAGTTGATGGCGGATTTGATGTAGATAAGGGTTGTGAATGACTGAAATTGCTAAAGAGATTTTATCGGTTAACCTGGAAGATGAAATGCGGCAATCTTATCTCGATTATGCTATGAGTGTAATCGTGGGCCGTGCTCTACCAGATGTACGCGATGGTCTGAAACCAGTGCATAGGCGTGTGCTGTTTGCTATGAGTGAATTAGGGAATGATTGGAACAAACCATATAAGAAGTCGGCTCGCATAGTAGGTGATGTTATCGGTAAATACCACCCGCATGGTGATACCGCTGTCTATGATACCATAGTTCGTATGGCTCAGCCATTCTCCCTACGTTACATGCTAGTGGACGGTCAAGGAAATTTTGGCAGTATCGATGGAGATGCGCCAGCTGCAATGCGCTATACAGAAGTCCGTATGTCACGCATTGCTCATGAAATGTTAGCAGATTTAGATAAAGAAACCATTGATTTCGTCTCAAACTATGATGAGTCTGA
>CAIRZE010000086.1 GCA_903882995.1 uncultured Candidatus Competibacteraceae bacterium | reverse complement strand
TACAGCTAGGTCGGCAATAGAAGTGTCTTCAGTTTCGCCTAAGCGATGTGAAGAAATCGAGGTATAACCAGCCTCGGCCGCCATCTTGATAGCGGCTAAGGTCTCACTTAGAGTACCAATCTGGTTAACCTTGATCAAGATAGAGTTAGCAATACCTTGCTCAATTCCTCGCTTAAGAATTGAGGTATTTGTGACGAATAAATCATCACCAACCAACTGAATTTTCTTGCCAAGCAGTTTAGTAAGTGCGGACCAGCCATCCCAATCACTCTCATCCATCCCATCCTCGATTGACACAATAGGATATCGGTTAACCCAATCGGCCAGCTTATCTGCAAATTCGATAGATGTAAAAGATTTCCCTTCAGCTTCTAGCATATATCTGCCATCTTTATAGAATTCAGAGCTAGCGCAGTCTATAGCTATATATATATCCCTACCAGGTTTGTAACCAGCGTTTTGGATAGCTTCCATCACAACTTCTAAGGCTTCTTCATTAGAAGATAAATTTGGTGCGAAGCCACCTTCATCACCAACAGATGTGTTCATACCCCGTTTTTTTAAGACAGCTTTCAAAGCATGAAATATTTCAGCACCCCAGCGTAGGCCCTCATGGAAGCTGGGTGCACCAACAGGCATAATCATGAATTCCTGCATATCGATACTGTTATCAGCATGAGCACCACCGTTGAGAATATTCATCATCGGCACAGGTAAATGGTAAGGTCCATTGGGGTTAAGATATTTATACAATGGCATCCTTCTCTCAGTTGCTGCTGCATGGGCAACGGCCATTGACACACCAAGGATAGAATTTGCACCTAAACGACTCTTAGCTGGTGTACCATCTAAATCTATCATTCTCTGGTCAATTGCTATTTGATTAGCAACCGCTTCCATACCAATCACTGCACTTTGCAACTCACCATTCACATTAGCTACTGCTTTGAGAGTGCCCTTACCTAGATAACGATTCTTATCACCGTCACGCAATTCTAGCGCCTCACGGCTGCCAGTAGAAGCACCTGAAGGCACACATGCACTACCTCTGGCACCAGATTCTAGAAAAATATCTACGCTTACGGTTGGGTTTCCACGCGAATCAAGAATCTCACGTCCCCTGACTGATATGATTTTTGACATTATCGAACACCTCTGGGTATATTTTCAGTTTTATATGATCAATGTAGTTTCTGAGAAAGCCTGTCGTTTTACTAATATATCTAGCTGTTTAAGTGTCACTAGCAGTGACTCCATCTTGTTCAGTGGCCATGAATTCGGCCCATCGCTTAAAGCACGGTTCGGATTAGGATGTGTTTCTATAAAAAGTCCAGCAATACCTGCTGCTACCGCCGCCCGCGCCAGCAGCGGCACAAATTCGCGCTGGCCACCTGAAGTTTGGCCTTGACTGCTTGGTAACTGTACTGAATGTGTGGCGTCAAAAACTACTGGACAACCGGTGTTACGCATAATCATTAGGGCACGCATGTCAGATATCTGGTTATTATAACCAAAAGATACACCTCTTTCACAGACCATGATTTTGTCATTTCCAGCATCATGAGCTTTATCAACCACATGGCACATATCCCAAGGTGCGAGAAACTGCCCCTTTTTGATATTTACTGCTCGACCCTGGCGAGCGACTTTCTGAATAAAATCGGTTTGCCGACATAAAAAGGCTGGAGTTTGTAGTACATCTACTACAGTAGCAACTTCCTCTAATGGAGTATATTCATGTACATCAGTCAGAACTGGTATACCTACCTCTCTCTGTACTGTCTCTAAAATCTTTAGTCCATCTGATAGGCCAGGACCACGAAAACTCTTTATCGACGAGCGGTTAGCTTTGTCGAATGAGGATTTATAAATGAAAGGTATACCTACCCTATCTGTTATTTCTTTAAGCTGGCTAGCGATGTCAAGAGCCATTTGTTTAGATTCAATAACACATGGGCCAGAGATAAGAAATAATGGTCGGTCTAGTCCGACCTCAAAATCGCATAATTGCATCATACTTTTTTAACTGCCTCTAGCTGACGTTCCCGGCGATATCTAAGTGCAGCTCCAACAAAGCCCTGAAACAATGGATGACCGGAACGTGGTGTAGAAGTAAACTCTGGATGGAATTGACAGCCTAGGAACCATGGATGACCAGGCAATTCGATTACTTCGACCAAGCGACCATCTAAAGAATGTCCTGAACAGATGAGACCGGCGGCGCGTAGAGGCTCCCGATAGCTATTGTTAAACTCGTAGCGGTGTCGGTGACGTTCATTTACCACATCCTTACCGTATGTAGCACGTGCTAAGCTGTCAGGAACGAGCCAACAGGGCTGTGCACCCAGCCGCATGCTTCCACCTAAATCTCCTCCTGCACGGCGATGTTGTAAAATACCGTCATCATCAGTCCATTCAGTGATCAGAGCTATTACTGGATATGGGGTATCTTTACGGAATTCAGTGCTATGTGCATCTTCCATGCTAGCGACGTGGCGGGCAAACTCTATTACTGCTACTTGCATACCAAGACAAATTCCTAGATAGGGAATACATTTTTCGCGGGCATAGCGGACGGTAGTGATTTTACCCTCAATACCACGTTCTCCGAAACCACCTGGCACCAAAATAGCGTCCATATTTTCCAAGAGGTATGTACCACTAGACTCTATATGCTCAGAGTCGATATAGTGAATGTTGATCTTGGTGTGAGTATGAATACCACCATGTAACAGCGCTTCGTTCAAAGACTTATATGCATCAGTCAGATCTACATACTTCCCAACCATCGCTATGTCTAACTCGCCGATTGGAGATTCAGTAGCCCGGACTACTCGTTCCCAATCTGATAAATCAACGGGTGTCAAATCTCCTAAGCGTAATTTTTTAACAACTATTTCATCTACGCCCTGTGCGTGCAATAACAGCGGAATGCGGTAGATAGTATCAGCGTCTGGAACACTAATAACCGCCTTAGCTTCTACATTAGTGAACAGTGCAATCTTGTATCGCTCTTCATTAGGCACTTCCCGATCTGATCGGCATAATAGGATATCTGGTTGGATTCCCATAGAGCGCAACTCTTTGACTGAATGCTGAGTTGGCTTAGTTTTTAGTTCACCAGAAGATTTAATGTAGGGTACTAGTGTCAAGTGTATGAACAAGCATAAGTCACAGCCCAACTCTACACCCATTTGGCGAATAGCTTCTAGGAATGGTTGTGACTCAATGTCGCCGACAGTCCCTCCAATTTCTACAAGGGCTATGTCAGCGTCGCCAGCACCTAACTGGATGCGGCTCTTAATCTCATCTGTGATATGCGGAATCACCTGTACAGTGCCTCCGAGATAGTCACCACGCCGCTCTTTGCGGATTACAGTTTCGTAGATGCTACCAGTAGTGAAATTGTTACAGCGAGTAGTAGTTATATCCACGAAACGCTCGTAGTAACCGAGATCAAGATCTGTTTCTGCACCATCGCTGGTGACGAATACTTCCCCATGTTGGAATGGACTCATTGTTCCAGGATCGACATTAATATAGGGGTCAAGCTTAATCAGTGTGACTTTGAGCCCACGTGCCTCCAGCACTGCTGCCAGAGAAGCAGCAGCGATACCTTTGCCTAAAGATGAAACTACACCACCAGTAATAAAAATAAATCGCGTCATACCAAAGGAGAGGGTAGCCAAATGACACCGCAGGATATCAGACCATTCTGCCAATAGCGAACTTAACTGGCATCTGGTAATGTCCGATATGGGAGATAATGCAATTTTTTATATTTAAATATTGTGTCGTGTCTCATCAACCTTTAAATACATAAATATAATGTGCGCGACGATTCGCATTAATCGACTCCGAACTTGCATCGATAACAAATCTGCCATTCTATATTCGGAATTTAGTATCTAGCAGTCTCCTAGATTGCAGCGTTGAGAAGTCCCAGATGACTTTACCAATCCACTTCTTGTATCTAAAATCGGTTGCCAGCCTACCTTACCGAGGCTAGTGCCGTGATCATACGCAATTCCTAAACCAACTACAGCAATCAGTTCACTCCCTCTATATATAAGAGGTAAACGGCCCCGTTGCCATGGCGGTATACTAGCCTCTTGAAATAATTTCTTCAATCCCTGGCTATGATGGCGGAATGATGGATGGAACCGTTCACCACCTTTTCTAAATCGGACATTCAGGAGACCCTGAATCAGAGATTCAGATCTTATTCCAAAATTGGATGTGGCTTTCATCTGCAGCAGGCCTATACCTGGCAAATACAGCGGTGGCCAGAAGCTATGATGGTTATCAGATTTCCACAAAAAATCTTGATGTATATCGTGTACTGGCAACGGTGGCATAGCATATAGCATATCTTTATAGCGCCGTGCCTCCCCGCCTGGCCAGCGCACGCACGGTTGCCGATCTTGACGAGAACTTATGATATCCCGAAGGAGGTAGTGCAATTGCTGGCTGCTAGGAACTGGTAAACCAATCTGACGCAGCCAGTACCGTATTAGATTGCGTTGACTTTGTTCGCTTAATCTACACAGCTTTGAGATATACAGCGCGTCCTTATACCCTGTATCAAATTGTGTCTGAGCTAGATCAACTTCAGCTTTTTTATCTAGCAAAGAAGCAGCTTCGGCACATAGCCTAGCTGAGCGTGATAGACTACGACTAAAAGCCGGCCAACGTCTCCCTATCAGTGGAATAATATCATGGCGAAGGTAATTACGACTGAAATGTATATCAGCGTTACTTTTATCCTCGATCCAGTGTAAATTTTCACTAAATGCGTATTTTAATAACTCAGTACGACTAAACCCCAATAAAGGGCGTAATAGCCAACCTTGACCCAGTCTTATTGACTCTGGCATCGCTGCTAATCCATGTGGCCCAGCGCCACGCAGTAATTGTAGTAAAACAGTTTCAGCTTGGTCATCACAATTATGTGCGGTTAGAAGCGCGGATTTGGGGCTAAGTTCAGTAGCAAGGGCAGCATAGCGTGCACGGCGAGCAGCTGCTTCCTGGCCTTCACCATAGTGGGGTCGAGCATCAATCTGTAATGCCTTGAACGGTATATCTAGTTCAAAACAGACTCTGGCGCAGTGTTCTCCCCAAGCAGTATTATCAGCCTGCAGGTTGTGATCTACATATATCGCCTCCAATTCACGTTCTGGCCAGAAAGAACGGTTGGTCGCTAGTAGATGTAGCAATACATGAGAATCGATACCGCCACTATAACCTACGATAAGACGATGGCTGTTAGGATATGACCTTAAGATAGGGACGAGTAAAATAGGAGAAGGGATAATCATTTTGTGTCAGAGAAATAGGCTGGTTTACCGATTTCGCAACGTCTTACCTAATGATACGTACGCTGTTCTGTAAATTAGATTGTAAGGATAAGGATGTCGATTTAGCTGGCTCTGTCTCTTTAAATATCCCATAAGACATTAACCTGTGGTAGCGTTTCTCCAGCAGAGTATCTATACCTAGTGTATCAAGATACTGTAAGTTTTCCTTTATCACTGTTCTAACGGTAGAGACTACACGAGACACGTTACGGTGCGCGCCACCAGGAGGTTCGGAAATTATACCATCTATTAGTTTTAATTTAAGTAGACGGTCAGCAGTGATCCACATTGCCTCAGCGGCTTCAGGTGCTTTACCTGCATTCCTCCACAGAATAGCCGCGCAACCCTCAGGAGAGATCACTGAGTAGGTGCTATACTCAAGCATAAGCACTCTATCTCCAACTCCAATAGCCAAAGCTCCACCAGAACCACCTTCACCGATAACTATACAGATAATTGGTACCCGCAACCGACTTATTTCAAACAAATTACGAGCAATAGCCTCACTTTGTCCACGCTCCTCAGCATCGGTCCCTGGATAAGCACCTGGCGTATCAATACACATCACCAGCGGCAATCTAAAACGCTCCGCAAGCTTCATCAAACGTAGTGCTTTACGATATCCTTCAGGGCGCGGCATACCGAAATTACGGTAGATTTTCTCCTTAGTATCCCTACCTTTCTGATGTCCAATTATTAAAACTGCACGACCGTCTAAGCGCCCCAAACCACCAACGATAGCATTATCATCAGAGATGATACGATCTCCATGTAGTTCATGAAAATCTGTCAATATTTGCTCTATGTAGTCTAAAGTATAAGGACGCAACGGATGACGGGCAACTTGGGCTGTTTGCCAAGGCGTCAAGCTAGCAAAAATAGATTCAGTCAGTGAATTGCTCTTTGCCTCAAGTCTGGAGATTTCTTCACTGAGATTCAGGTTCTGATGTACGCTAAGATCCCGTAGTTCCTGCAACATCGCTTCTAGCTCTGCAATAGGTTTTTCGAAATCTAGACAGTTAGTTAGGTTCATCATTTTCCTATTCAAATGGTTCTATACTTAATTTGGCAAACGTACTGCTAAATAGAGAGACTCATTCTCTCTTTTTACCCACAGAGGTATCGCTTTGCCCTTTGGCAATTCCTTCGCTAATTCGATAAACTGACTTGCGCTCTTTATAAAATTATGGTCAAGTTCCATGATGATATCATCTGGATATAGACCAGCGTTTGCGGCTGGGCCTTCTTCTATGCTGGTGACTAATACCCCTTGTTCTCCCTCATTTAGGATACGGTGCTGTTCATTGCTAAGATCAGCTACAGTTATATTTAAACGTGGGTCATTATGTTCTTCCATAGTTGTGACAGATTCCTCAACAGTTTCTAGACGTGCGATTGTCGCTTTAATTTCCAATTGTTCTCCATAACGTAGAGTCGATATCATTACTGTCTTACCGATTGGAGTACCTCCTATCATTCGTGGTAGTTGCGAAGAATCTTCAACTAGTTCTCCACTATATCGCAGTATGATATCGCCAGGTTTGAAGCCAGCACTAGCAGCTGGACTATTCTGTAGAATTTGTGCAATCAATGCGCCGCGTGGTCGATCGAGCTTGAATGCCTCAGCCATGTCATTATTGACTGGTTGTAGTAAGACACCTAGCCAACCGCGTGTCACTTCTCCAGTTGCTTTAAGTTGCTCTATTACCTGCATCGCTAGTTTAATAGGAATAGCAAAAGATAGTCCCATATAACCGCCTGTACTACTGTAAATCTGTGAGTTTATTCCAACTACTTCACCACGCAGATTGAACAGTGGGCCACCAGAACTACCAGGATTAACAGCTACATCACTCTGGATAAAAGGAACGTAGTTTCCGCTAGGAAGATTACGTCCTACAGCACTGACGATGCCTTGTGTAGCAGTTCGTTCTAGCCCAAAAGGCGAGCCAATAGCTAACACCCACTCTCCAACTTCTAGGGTATCCGAATCACCTATTCTTACTGTCTGTAGATTTTCTCCATCTATCTTTAGTACAGCTACATCTGTAAGTTCATCTACTCCGATTACCTTAGCAGGGCGCTCTCTTTGGTCACTGAGACGTACTATTATTTTATTAGCATCCCGAGCGACATGTGCATTAGTCAATATAAAACCATCTGTTGATATGATGAAACCTGAACCTAAAGAATTTGACTGACGATCTCCTGGAAGCTCAGGACGTTCCTGAAAGAAACGTTTAAAAAACTCAAGATATGGATTTTCCTTACCAGGTAATTCAGGCAAACTCGACTTGCGGGTCGAGTTCTGTTTACTAAATACTTGAGTGGAACTGATGTTAACGACTGCAGCCTCGTTTTGTTTGACCAGTCTGCGAAAATCTGGTAAAGACTGCAACTCTGGAGGACGTGCTGGGATAGCAGCCAAGTCGCACAGCGGTAGCAGCAGGAGATAAATTTGAAGCAGGCATTGGCGTGTGCGAGTCATAGCAATGATAATGCTCCTGAAGACGAGCCGCGGGATACCAGGTTGGTAACACAAGCTCACGCTTTATGTAACTATCTTCTGGTTAACTGGTGAAATGACTAAAAATTGAGAAGTATTCCGCTACTCTACTTGGCCCAATGGACTTGGGTCGGGGTCGGTAGAGTACTGTGCAGTATAGACATAAATTAGAAGTACTTAATTGAGATATACTCCGTCGGAATGGTAATCTAGGCATTAATTAAAAGTATTACAGAATCCATCCTCTTGCCTACTCCGGCGGCTGGAACCACGGCCCAATAGCGTAACTCATTCATAGTTTATAGTTCTTATAAATGGAAAGTTACTCTATATTATG
>CAIRZE010000085.1 GCA_903882995.1 uncultured Candidatus Competibacteraceae bacterium | reverse complement strand
CATTGGTGATAATCTCCTATTAAAGCGGGCTAAATTACTCTTTTTTTATGCAACTCCGCAATTTCATTACTATTTAAACCTAGTAACTCCTGGAGTATAGAATCAGTGTGTTCCCCGAGCTTAGGACCAAGGTGACGAATTCTCCCAGGGGTTTCAGATAATCTGGGAATAACAGATGGAACAACGATAGTTTCCCCTAAATCATCAACATCGATTGAAACTAGGTTACGCCTAGCATGAAACTGCCTATCACCAAAAATGTCTGAGATGTTGTTCAATGGTCCAGCTGGAGCACCAGTTGTATAGCAACGCTTCAAAACTTCATCTCTAGTTAAAGAACCACACCAGTCACGAACAATCTCATTAACGTCATGGCGGTTTTCAAGTCTAGTCTTCTGGTCTCCATAAAGACTAGATGAAGCGAGTTCTGGCCTCTCCATTGCTTCGGCTAGGCGTGCAAATAATTTGTCAGTTGCACAAGCGATAGCAACCCATTCGCCTTCCTCCTTTGTCGGGAAATGCCCATATGGACAGGCAAAATCGTTGTGGGTAGGTCCATGCCGTTCCCGTACCATACCGTACATAGCATATGCTGGAGCTAGTTCATCCGTACAGCGGAAGACAGATTCGTAGAGGGCTGCATCTATATATTGACCTATCCCGGTCTGCTCTCGATAACGTAGTGCCATCAAGACTCCTATACAACCATATAAGCCAGTCAGATAGTCACCTAATGTTGTCGAACCCGGGGTAACTGGGGTACCTTTAGGCATTCCAGACAGATAGGCAATACCGCCAACCGCATGAGCAATTCTCGCAAATCCAGGACGATCCTTATAGGGGCCTGTCTGTCCATAACCAGTTACGCGCAGCATAATCAAACCAGGATTGATTTCATGCAGTAAATGCCATGGCAAACCCCACTTCTCTAAGGTACCAGGCCGGAAATTCTCACACAAAATATCTGTCTTTTCGACTAACCCCTTGAAGAGGTCTACACCTTCACTCCGGTGTAGATCAATGGTAACGGATTTTTTATTGCGTGCTTCACTCAACCAGGCCAGTGTGTCTCCCCTCTGAGTAGGGGTACCGAATTTGCGGCAAATATCACCTCCTAATGGATGCTCAACTTTAAGCACCTCAGCGCCGAATTCCCCGAGAATGCCTGCACAATAAGGTGCTGCAATTACAGTAGCAACATCTATGACTCGTATACCGGATAATGGTAAGTTGTCCTCTTTTGATGTTATCACACCCACGCTCCTGAAAGTTCTATTCTTCTTTACGTTTTAAATTTGAACTAGAGTATAAGTAACTAAACTCCAATAGCCTGAAGCTAAACTAAATAATCTTGTGATGGCGTAGCCGCTTAATCTCATCTGGTGAAAGCCCTAACAGTTCGCGCATGACTTCATAGGTTGAATTGCCCAAAGACGGTCCTAAATTATTAATTCGACCAGGGGTAGCCGACAGAGTAGGCAAAACTCCAGGAATTACTACTTCGCCAAGACCGGGCTCTTCTAGTTTAACTAAATTACCACGAGCCTGAAAATGTTCGTCTTCAAAAATATCAGCTATGCTGTTCAGTTTACCAATTGGTACCTCACAATCGAGGCATCTCTCCAGTACCTCTTGGCGAGACAAAGAACCAACCCATTTAATAACAATCTTGTTGACTTCATTACGGGCAGATAGTCGCTTGCGCTGTTGACCATAGAGGGCAGATGATGCTAGTTCCGGACGGTCCATCGCTTCAGCTAGCCGCTCAAACATCTTGTCAGTGGTACAAGCAATCGCAACCCATTTGTCATCATGAGTGCGAAAATGACCATGTGGAACTGCGACGAAACTACCTGAGCCTTCCCGCTCACGAATTTTCCCAAATAACCCATAAGAAGCAGCTATTTCGTCCAGTTGACGGAATACTGCTTCATAAATACCCACATCAACAATTTGCCCACGTCCAGTCTTTTCTCTATGCCGCAAAGCCATCATGATTCCAATAGCACCATACAGACTGGAAAAATAATCACCAAGCGGCACTGTCCCTGGGACTACTGGGGTTTCCCCAGGGAAACCAGCTAAATATGACAGGCCACCAAAGGCATGTGCAATGTGAGCGAATCCTGATCGTCTTCGATAAGGACCAGTTTGCCCGTATCCTGAGACACGTAGAAAAATCAGCCTAGGATTAACTTCACTAAGTGCATCCCAGCCAAGACCCCATTCTTCCATTGTGCCTGGTCGAAAATTCTCGATTAGTACATCTGCTTTGGCAGCTAATTTAAGAAAAAGTTGTACGCCTTCAGCTTGGCGTAGGTCGATTGTGACCGACTTACGGTTGCGTGCTTCACTCAACCAGGCTAAAGTGGCATCATGGCGTTTGGTGGGGGTACCGAACCGGCGCATTGGATCACCAGCGATAGGATGTTCTATCTTCAGAATTTCAGCACCAAATTCCCCTAACACTGACGCAGCATGGGGGCCGGCAAGGAAAGTTCCTAGATCCAGGACGCGCACACCTGTCATTGGTAATCTTCGTTCTACGTCGTACTCCTCTTGATTATTTGATAAGCCAAGAGAATTAGAATCAGTTGTTACTGATTCAATTTCAGAATTTTCGGTTGGCATTTTGCCCTCTAATGTATCTTGATGTGACTTTTGCATCGATAATATATAGCTCCTCCATGCTAACACAAGGAGATACTATATTTCGGCTAAGCCCTAAATGGATATCAGTTGATAGGATTTTATAAATTAACTACCATTGCCTCTAGGTGGTCTGGTCAAGTACGGACAGTTATTGAGTAAATGATGGTATTGCCATTATTGCCATATCCTCTGAACGTTAAGGAAAAGACCCATAGCGCCACCTGGTGATACACTCAATACCTCTACACTTTACTGATTTATTTAATAATGATTAGCTATAGTATAGGAATTAAGACTTGAAGTTAGAACATAATCTCTATTGAATTTAGCAGTTCCATAGAGAGTATATTTTGGGAAAAACCTATAGGATGGAATCGTAGCTGGCCTCTTGGCCTTACTACTATTAGAAGGCTAGGGGATTATTCCCATATTAAAGATATCAAAACTTTAATCAACGAGAAGTGCTTAGATTACCAATTTAGATCGTGATCTTACTATCATCATAAAACTTTTTTATTGCCTGCCTTAATATTGCCATTACTTCATAAATTTTAGCCCCAATACCTTACTGGGCCACTGTCGATGTGGACAAAATTGTTGCGTGGATAGTAACCAACACCGCCTGCTCCAAGTGAACGTGCCGCCCGACACAGATCAGACACACGATTCCCTTGTAATCGAATGTCAAGGGCCATAGCCTGCATATGGTAGCTATTACGAGCTGCACCCCTGCCTTGTTCGCATAGCATCCAGTTAGTAGATGGTGACCTGTAGCCACTGATTACATTAACAGGACTACTACCTAATCCTAATTGCAGTTGTAAAGCGTATAATTGGTCTAATACACTAGGATCAAACTGCTTGACATGATCGTTATGATGGTCTCTTAGAGCCCAACTTACCTCACTGATAGAGTCTCGTATATAGCCATCACGTGGTGTCCAATAGACTCGACGTACCGTCTCGCCAGTATTTAGATTATAGAAAAAAAGATAACGTTCATGCAAAAGTGCTGCATTAATCAATTCGGGTGCTAATATCAAGGAGCTCAAACTGCTAAATACCCATTTCAAAAATTTGCGCCTATGCAGCTCCGGTCGTTCCTTATTCTGTACGCTATTTATTGGAAGCAAGGCTTCTTGCATTTCTCAACACCCTCCACTTAGATCACTGAAATATTTCATAATTCAATAATTTATTATAAGATATTCGCATCTATCATTTTTTATTTCTTAATTTTTGAGAAAATGCGACACATCATATTGTGTCGTAATTTTTAAGCTAAGGTCAGCTAATTTTATGGTTAAAAAATGGAGGACGTGTTGTGTTCCCAAGAAAGGAAGATTCTGACCGCTTTTATAGTTTACTCTATCATGATAAGATTTTTATTATCGATAAGACTACCTGTTACTTCGTCATACCAGCCTCTTATTTAGTCGTGAAATTTTAGCTGAAACAGAATGTAAATCACTGATTCACAATATGCTATATGTATATTGTATCGTACAATTGCCGATTGACATTTAATGAGAGAGATAACCTAATTTATCCGGAATAACATCATTGATTCTATCATCAATAGAACAGACACAGCATTTGTAATATTGCTTCTGATAACAGACTTACTCCTCTTGATAATTTTTTAGAAACCAGTCGCCAACTGGCTAGCCTGTTACTGATCGTCAATTCTAAATTACTTAATCAAATCTCTCAATTGAGAAAGACAACACAGAGAAGGCATACACTCCATTTCTGGAGGTTAAGCCAGTTCTTATCGTGTTCATTAACATATCTCGCTTCGCATTAAATCTTCTTATTTCATATGATGCATAGGTTAGGTTAACAAATCTCAAATGAAATGAGGGGAGGTACATATTTAATTAATCCGTATCTAGATAGTTTATTTCTTAAACTCACATACGGTTCTTATTGCACCACAAAACCTCAACTCCACCATCATCTCTAGCAAATGTGCGACACATTACAAAGAGCAAATCTGATAAACGGTTCAGATAAATTTGTGTATGCTCTCCTACATTTTCTGATCTAGCCAAAGTTACTAAACGCCGCTCAGCCCGTCTACAGATCGACCGAGCCATATGGCAATCCGCTGTTGCATGATCTCCACTAGGTAAAATAAATTCTTTCAATGGCGGCAACTGACTATTAAGGTTATTCAACATTGATTCTAACCTTTCTACATCATCTCTATTAATTACTTGAGAGCTAGGAATGCTAATTTCTCCACCAAGATCAAATAATTTATGCTGTACTTCCTGTAAGCACTCTCGAATGTTATCCCTTAGCTTATGAACAAGCACCCGGCCGATAGCACAGTTTAATTCGTCTACTGTACCAATTACCTCAATCCTCTGAGAATCTTTAGCAACACGTTTACCGTTTCCTAACCCTGTCTCTCCATCATCACCAGTACGAGTATAAATTTTTGAAAGTCGGTTGCCCATCTTTATTCCTCCTCAGTAACTAATCAGATTGCTTGCTTTTTACTTTTCCCTAACAACTTGCTTATTAAGCTAATATTCTAATCAAATATGTCAAGATAAGAGTTAGAACACTAGGAATTGCAAAAGAGAAAATTCAAAGTAAGGAAATAGACACAACAGATATAATCTTTAAATTATCAAAATTTTCCTAATTAATCTTGGTAATCTAATTAGCAAACCTGAAAACTCTGGTACTTTAACTTTAATCATATTATATATCACAACCCTCTAATTTGGATAAATAAATTTAAAATTACCGTAGAATATGATACGATACTGATCGAGCCTGCCCACCTCCAGTAAAATTTTTGCAGGTTCACGTTCAGTATTCAGCATCAAGTAAAAATTTTTGCTGCTTTGGTTGCTCATAAGGGGAAAGCAACACCTGTAAAAGAATGTCTAATTACCCCGATACGGGCTTTATGAGCCTTCTCGCTTCCTTAAACGGTGTAAGAACTAGTGACCGATCATCTCAGAATGGTGAAATAAAAGCAGTGATTAAAATTGGATCAGCATCGACGAATAACTTCTTCATTTAATGCTTTGGCGTATATTCTCAAAGCAGCCTTCTCCAGAAGGCCTCAAATCTTGAATTAAAACTAACCCATAGCGGATACTACCACCATCTAGCAAGTAACTATAAAAATCCTATAGACCAGATGACACATGGCTATTGGGCTTTTTGGCTTATACGCTGAGTTCAGTCACCTTTTATTCTGGTGCCAGAACAAATTACTTGATTACTCTACTAATGCCTTATAATTAAACTAATGATCTGGTAGCATTACCACCTTTCATGTTAGCTGATACATGTGACCAAATATAAGGCAGATCTTTTCGCCTCTATTAGAGATCATTTCCTAATTGGTGTTTATACAGGCTCTCATTGTCAATCACCATCAGATTAGTGGTGACGTCTGATATATGGTGTTCAGCAGAGTTGGGAAAATGGGAATATTCTCCAAGCAAATATACTGCCAGATATCTAACTCTGTATAGTTGGATAAAGGCAGGCAATGCTCAGGTACTTTACTCTACTATGGAATCAGATGTTCTGAGTCCCAGTAAGCATGCCTCAAGCTGTTTCAATAGCATCATAAATAGGTGCATGGTGCGTGCTACTTGCACTTTTATAGAGTTTCTCTAGAAACCACATCAGGTAAAAATAAATTGACTTAGCATAATAATTTCCAAAACAACTATTACATGCTCATATATGTCTACTCATCTTGAGAGTAAAAAGTCTACTACTTCGAAAAATTTTTGAGAACGTACCTCATATTTACCGTTAACGAATAAAGCTGGTACGCCACGTACACCGTAAAGTTTCACTAACATGTTAGCTCGCTGTAAATTGCTCTCAGTTTGAAAGGATTTATAATTTTTATGGAAGATAGCATTATCTATACCATGTTCAGCAAACAGTACCGCAAAATCCTCCTCGTCATTCAGCTTACGCTTATTATGATGTATGGCATCGAATAAAGATTTATGGATTTTATCCAATATACCCAACGATTCAGCAACATAATATGCCCTAGCACTAGCGTCCCAATTAGAATTGAAAATTACTGGAATACGTACAAATGTAACTTTATCAGACTTGTGCTTCAACCATGCTTCCAATTCTGGTTCTAGATAATTACAGTGGGGACAATTATACGAGAAAAATTCGATAACCTCATCCTTGTTATCAAGTACTAAGCGCTGCACCGGTGTCATTATACTTATATAATCTTTACCTTCCTTGAAAGAAGGTGCGGTTGTGGAATTTGATTCTAGTTCAGCTGCACATAAGATAGTTATGGAGAATATAAATGATAAATTTATAATAAATAATGAATAAATATAGCGAGAAACGATCTGCATATGATTAGATTACCTCTCTTATTTCATAATTCTTCAAAAGCGCAGAGATAACAGTAAACAGAACCAATAGCACAAAGAATTTACCATAAACATTATGGTGGGAAGAACCATAAAATTTTCTAGAGATAACTCAATATCACCCGACTAAATACACATTCGATACGGTAACACAATATCTCTATAACCGTAGAGATAGCTCTTCATGCATCCGTTAAATTCACTACTAATACGCTAAATATTAGAATCTATCTGCCATAATACATTCTATTCACCTTAGAAAGGATATAATTTCAAATTGGTATCAGTAAAGATAACGCAATAGAACTATAAAGAACCGTAGGAATGTAGTCCAGATAAGAATATATTGACGCCTAGAAAAGCAAACATAGTTATAAATATACTAATCACTGCCCACCACGCCATAGGTGCCCCATTCCAACCCTTGGTTAGACGCAAGTGTAACCATGCAGCATAGTTTAGCCAAACAATCAATGCCCATGTCTCTTTTGGGTCCCAGGACCAGTAGCCACCCCAAGCTTCAGCAGCCCATAACGCACCTAGGATGGTTGCTACAGTAAATGCAGAGAACCCGAGCACAATTGCTCTATACATTATGTTATCGAGCAACTCTAGTGGTGGAAGTACTCGTTCTATAAACCCATTGGGAAAGTGAATTTCTGCACCTGATCTTATTAAAAATGCTATACCGAACATAGAAGCTAAAGTAAATGCTCCGTATCCGATAAAGTTAGCTGGTACGTGGACCTTCATCCAATAGCTTTGTAAGGCAGGCATTAATGGTTGGATATGATAGGCTTGCCGATGGAATGTATACCACATTAGAAAAACTACAAACCCGCTAATAACCAACGTGACGAACACTCCTACTGCTCTGGCACGGTAACGATTCTCATAGAAAAGATATAGCAATCCAGTAATCAATATAAATAGAATAAATACTTCATACAGATTACTCACTGGGATATGCCCAATATCATCACCAAGCAAATAAGATTCTCGCCAACGGACCAATAGACCAGTTAAACCGCTCACAGTTGCGATCCATAAAAGACTAGTGGCAGTCCGCCAAAAGATCTCAGATTTCCTAAGAAAATCACATAAATAAAAGAAGGTCGCACCTATATAAAAAATACTCATCCACATGAATGCTGCTTGGCTTTCTAGAAAATATCTAAGCAGTAAATCTCCCTTGTGCAGCTCAGAATCGATTCCATAGCGCCACAATGCCACCATAGCTAATGTAGCTACTGCCAATATGAAAGGTCTTACTGATTTCCAATAAAAACCCCAGATAATTAGTGTTAGAGTGGCCAAAATCTGGATTGCAACCTCGTAACTATCCATATAGATACGGTAAGACATATATATATATCCAGAACCCACTGTGACTATTAATCCCCAAATAGCATCAAAGACTGTCAATTTTTGCCAAAAAGATCGTTTTTCCCACTGTTTTATAGGCATACTATTCGAGATGGACATCATTAATAAACCTCTTGAGAAAGAGACTACTAGTAATTAATAGCAGTTGATTTACGCTTAACTTTCTTTTTTTGGAACTGTACCTAGTAAGTCGTTTAAAATCTCTCTAAAGAGCAGAAACTCATTGATAAAATCGGATTGACAACGATCGCCTGTTCTACCAGCAAGCACCAGTCGGACTGCAAAATTTTCTACAGCTAACCAAATCCAGATTCTACGATATGAAGTATAAAACATGATAAAAATGCCTGTTACCAACAAGAAAAATCCAATATGGATAAAACTGGTACCAGTGCTATAAGTAACTTGCAATCCAGATGATTCTATTTGTTGGAAGCTTTGCAATTGGAGATAGAATGGCGCTCCATAATTTGGTACTGTTGTTAATGCAAAAATAGCATCTTTTAAAAAAACCTCCTCGTTCTCTCCAACACCTTCATCTACTTTCATCCCTTCTTCGCGTAGTATTTCAATGAAAATCTTTGCTAAGGTATCCTCTAGGAGATTAAAATATAGGCTGGTTACTTTGTATAATTGATCAGCTGGAACAACTGCTTTGGCTCGTGCGGACACGGCTGGAAACCCGCCTTCCATAAACAATTTAATGAGATTCAATCTAATAAATTCAAAATCACGCTGTAGACCACTACTATTTTCTATAGCGGTTTTATTCTGCTTCAGTACAGTTCTGACCCAGTCTAGGTTGTGTAAGCAAGCATTGAATTTCAAAAAACGCTCTGGGCTGTTATTAGCAGATGGGATGTAGATATATCTGAATGGTTCTTCCATACTGGTGCGTACGCCGCTAACATAGAACGAGCGACCTTCAAGCTGCACAGGAACCATGTAGTTAAGGTATTCCCATGCCTTACCCACTTCATTACGTAACTTAAAGCTAAGACTGGGCCCGAAGTTATGAAACTTGCGCTCACTATCTAACTCAGGTAACAAGTTAAACAGCCGTAAGTCTTCTAGCTCAATGGTCAGATCACCACTCTCCCCGGATAATTTTATCTCATTACCAACTGAGCCCTGCAAATCTAACGGATGTAACCATTTATTTCTGTCACTATAAAATGGCCAGGCTCGCAGTTTCAGCTTTGAACCTCCATCCCCAAAATTGGATTGATATATGGAGTAGCCACGATACACCAGTGGACGGTTAACCTGGATAATTGCATCTAGAGGCTGTATACCTAAATGTTCCTGATCCAGGATACGAATCTGACTGATGAAGGCTTTCGGTTGACCAGTTTCATAATACTCAACCTTGAAGTCCTTCAATTCTATTGAAAATGGAAGCTCTTGTACCAAAAATCCGTTATGCAAACTTAGGAAAACAAAATTGGTGGTGTTCCCTTCTGGCAACATAACATTACCTCGGAAAGTTGGGATAGCACCAGGCTGTAACTTGCTAATCTGTGGGATTGGTGAAAGAAAGGGTAGATACCGTCTTTCAACTGCAATCTGTCCTTGCCACTCTTTTAGCTTTAACCAAAAGTCGCTGTCTAACAGGCCACCTATAATAATCAAAACCACAGCTATATGTGTAAGGAGGTAACCCAAACGATTATAGCGACCCTTAACAGCAGCAACCACCTGATGGGTTCCATAATCCTGTGAACGCCAACTATAGTTATGAGATATTAAAGTGCCAGTCACTTTAGCTAGTATTTGCTTGGTATTCCTATCAATCGATAACCACTCAGTGCTCTGTTGAAGATTCAACAAAGATTCAATCTGAATTTTTGTGTGAAATTTAACCATATCTAGTAAAAGGACTGGCACCTGTCTATATAGACAAACACTAATGGAAATCACCAGAAAAGCTAGTATACATATGAACCAAATACTGCTATATACATCGTATAAGCCTAAACATCTGAATACCTCAAACCAGAAAGGTCCAAGCTTACGGACGTAGTTTGGATAAGGCTGGTTCTGTTGCAATACAGTACCAATCACCGAAGCGATGGCGATAATAACCAGCAAGATGATAGCTAAGTTCATCGAACTTAGAACTTCAAGTAGCACCCAGATAATACTGCGCCATGATACAACCATGCGCGAGTCATATTCTTTCACGATTAGCTTCAATGATCACATCTTAAGGAAGGTGTAAAACTTGTTCAAATTAGTGTTTGTTAATGCTTAGAAAATCTAAAATGGTGATATTACAGTGCTCCCACACACCAGGGAAGATAATCTAATCTAGTTAATGAGAAGGGGTGCCATCTGCTTGCTACTTATTGTAGTCCCTGAATATAAGAAGAAACGGCCTTTATTTCGGTGTCAGTCATCTTAGCTACTATATTACGCATCATCTGGCTAGTGTCATTTATACGCTCCATAGCACGAAAAGCTTTCAGCTGTATTTCAAGGTATTCACTGTGTTGACCGGCAACAGATGGGAACTTAGCAACATTATTACCAACACCAACTACTCCGTGGCAGGCAGCACATGCTGCGACACCGCTATTCAAATTTCCACCGCGAAAGAGCGCTTTCCCTTGCAAGGCTAGAGTTTTTTCAGATGCTGCATGTGTAACATGCTGTGAGGAAAAGTAGGCAGATAGATCTTCTATATCTTGAATGCTCAAAGTTGCTACCATACCCAACATGATTGGATTAAAACGAGCACCGCTCTTGTATTCAAGCAGCTGTTTGATAAGATAATCAGCACCCTGACCAGCCAGCTTAGGGTATGCAGAAACGGTACTGTTACCATCTATACCATGGCAAGCTGCACAGGTAACAGACTTATATCTACCAGCATTAGGATCGCCAGCAGCCAATGCGGCAGTTGTCGCCGAACCGAGTAACACGCAGGTAGTTATGATCACAACAAGTTTTTTCATTTTTAGAATACTCCTGTAATATGACAGTATTCGGTTCATAGAACCAACTACTGCTATACATAATACGGAAATAGTAATGCAGCTGGCTAACTTCTTTCGCTCTTTAGCTTATAGAACTATCAGTACTTGCATAGTGTAAGTAAGGCAGCGGTTTTATATATCAGTTTCGGCTTCCAAGTTCAATGAAAACCCCAAGTAATTATACCTCTACTCATAAGTGCCAAAGACCAGCAAGCCGCTATCGGGAAACGCGCTTTCTTAAAAGCTGTGATATCCTTTCGCAGTTACCGCTTGACTCTAGTCGAGAAGTAGCTTTTGCTGGACGCTCTAACTCTGGTAAATCTAGCGCTATCAATTTATTAACTGGCCAAAAGTATTTGGCTAGGATAAGCAAGACTCCAGGGCGTACCCAATTATTAAATTTTTTTCTGGTAGAACAAGACTGTTATCTAGTCGATCTACCTGGCTACGGTTTCGCGAGAGTGCCTGATGAGATGCGATTTCACTGGCAAGGTCTACTGCAACAATATTTAATGAAAAGTAAAGCTTTGCGTGGAGTCATGTTGTTGATGGATATCCGTCACCCTCTGACTAATATGGACAAACGATTCCTAGAGTGTCTAGCCTCTCGAGATATGCAGGCACACGTGCTCCTTACCAAATCCGACAAACTAAGCCGGACTAAAGCTATAGCCATATTGCGTCAACTGCAGGAAACACTACTTGCTGACTTCTCTGGTGTCAGCTCCCAGCTTTTTTCAGCACTTACAGGAAACGGTGTGAACGAAGCGCATGCACAACTAGACCGCTGGTTATTGAGAGGTTGAGCCTCTCATCCTCTATTTATACGCTCACATATAGCGAATGAATTAATAGAATCAGAATTAATATAGAAATCGATAGAAATCAAGTTTTAAGATGGAAAACATAGCAATTATATACAGATAATTTAATTGAATACACTTCATCGTTCACTATCTTTCACCATCCGATTTTTTCGATCTTTCCTTCAAATACGGTTGTTACCGGTCCAGTCATAGTCACCGGATTACCCTCTCCAACCCAATGGATATCTAGCTCTCCACCTACCAATTCAACAGAAACTTCTGGTTGCAGTATCCCCCGCAAACGTCCGGCTACAACTGCCGCACATGCCCCACTTCCACAAGCCATGGTCTCACCAACTCCGCGCTCGAACACACGCAGTCGGATATGATCTGGTGTAACAACCTGCATGAAGCCAACGTTTGTACGCTTAGGAAAATAGCTATGCTGCTCCAACAATGGTCCTAATTTAGCAACTTGGACACGATTAACTTCATCTACGATCAGAATCGCATGCGGATTACCCATTGACACTACACTAACCTCCATGTATGTCCCATCGACAGAAACAGTATATCCCTCAGATATCTTATCTGCTAAAAAAGGAATATCTGCCGGTTCTAGCTTTGGTTGTCCCATATCTACTGTCACCTGTCCATTCTGTTTTATATGTAATTCTAGCAGACCTCCAGCTGTTATCACACGTATCGTATCTCTATCGATTAAGCCATGATTACGCACAAAACTAGCGAAGCAGCGGGCACCATTACCACACTGTTCAGCCTCACTGCCATCAGCATTAAAAATGCTATAGCGGAAATCAGCTTCAGGCCTATCTGATACTTTAGCTAGTAACACTTGGTCACAACCAATACCAAAATGTCGATCCGCTAAATAACGAATCTGCTCTAATCCAATAGATACCACTTGGGTAATACAGTCGATTAAGACGAAATCATTTCCGAGTCCATGCATCTTAGTAAAGCGCAGCATCATTCTATCCTTTAAATTCAGAAATGAAGAGAAGCGGATCCAAACATTATCAGTTACAACCAGTCCAGACCACCTTGTATAGGTCTAGGCGCCGGTCTCTAAAATTGCGAACACTACCATGGGTACGCATTTCCTTTAAGTTGTCTAAGTCTAGATCAACGATCAAAGTCATTTCAGTATTCGGGGTAGCTTCTGCAGCGATTGCATCATGCGGAAATGCAAAATCTGAGGGAGTGAACACTGCTGCTTGAGAATATTGCATGTCCATATTCTCTACTTTAGGCAGATTACCAACACTGCCGGAAATAACTACGTAACATTCATTTTCTATAGCACGCGCCTGTGCGCAACGACGAACTCGTAAATAAGCATTTTTGGTATCAGTCCAGAATGGAACGAACAAAATCTGCATCCCCTGATCAGCAAGCAAACGCGGTAGCTCTGGAAATTCCACGTCATAACAAATCAGGATTCCAACCTTACCAACATCAAGTTCAAACACCTGCAGTAGATCACCGCCTTGTAGGCCCCAGTATGACCGCTCGTCAGGAGTAATATGCAGTTTAGACTGTTTGTCCCAAGTACCGTCGCGCCGACAAATGTAAGCCGCATTGTATAGAGCTACATCCCTATATTCTGGCATACTACCAGCAATGATATTAACATTATATGCAATAGCCAACTCCAGAATTGCATTTCTTAATGGCTCTGTATATTCGGCTAATTGCCGAACTGCCTCTGCAGTATTATGCTGATTAAACCGGGCCATTAACGGACCATTAAAGAATTCAGGAAACAGCATGATATCAGTTTTGTAACCTGCTACAGCGTCTACAAAATATTCAATTTGCTGTAATAATTCTTCAAGAGAGGTAAGTTGACGCATCTGCCACTGAACCGCACCAACTCGCACGACTGATTTGCGTCCACCGATAAGTACTTCCTTTTCCTCATAGTAAATGTTTAACCATTCCAGCAAAACTGCGTATGCTTTTGATTCAAGGTCATCTGGGAGATATCCAGTGACGATACGTCTTACATGAAAGTCATTTGCTAATTGAAATGTCAAGATCGGGTCAACAAATTCCTTATCTTTAACCATTTCTACATACTGCTGAGGACTCATATTAGGTGAGTATTTACCATAACCAGGAATTCTACCACCTACCATAATGGCACGTAGGTTCAACTTTTCGCACAGCTCTTTACGAGCATCGTATAAGCGCCTGCCTAATCGCATGTCGCGATAGCTGGGGTGTACGAAAATATCAACGCCATAAAGGGTATCTCCATTTGGATCGTGTGTAGTAAGATACCCATTGCCGGTGATCTGCCAGTAGTTATGACGATCGCCGTAACGGCTATAATCCACAATCAAACTTAGTGCACATGCTACCACTCTACCATTATCTTCAATGCAAATTTGTCCTTCAGGAAATCTAGCAAGTTGGGATGCAAACTGCTCACGATTCCAGGAACCATCCATATCCTGATACACTAACTCCATAATTTCCTGAACATCTCCATAATCAAACAAATGGAGATTACGCAACTTTAGTCGGTGTTGGACTGTATTTTCTGTGGGTCTTTCTATCATATTAGATTTGAGTTACTGGATCCTTCAGTCAATATTAGAAAAAACGGTCAAGATCTTAAATTAGCACAGCAGCCTTACGTAATCCCGATAGATACAGATTACCACTGTTAATCCAGCACTGCGAGCACGTAGTGCCGCTACTGGATCTACTACACCATCTTACCATCTTGCAGCCATAACGCCTTTATCTTCAAAAATACACATTCGTCT
>CAIRZE010000084.1 GCA_903882995.1 uncultured Candidatus Competibacteraceae bacterium | reverse complement strand
TCTGCATTAACAGCTGATTTCAGTAAATACAGGTTTGTGACTCCTGGAATTTCCACTGGATACTGGAACGCTAAAAATATACCTTCACAAGCACGTGTTTCCGGTGCCATATCCAATAGGTTCTTGCCATAGAATAGTATATCTCCCTTGGTGACGATGTAGCCAGAGCGCCCTGCGATAATGTTAGCTAACGTACTCTTGCCTGAACCGTTTGGACCCATAATCGCATGTACTTCTCCTGGACGGATTATAAGATCAATACCAGTGATGATTTCCCTATTCTCAACCGTAGCATATAAATTTCTGATTTCCAGCATTTGTTAATTCTCCATTAATCTTAATCTGTAAATTATACAGTGGTAGTATTTCTAATAATGGAAACTAAAAATCGTTTCTAAGTATTAAATTGAATAGAATTAACAGATTAATTTAGAAAATTAAATGTATTGCGTTCTGTATATTCTAAGCTATTAGAAGAAAAGAGTGCGATAACTGATTTCCAATTAAATTAGGCAGCATTGATCTAACACTGATTCTCGCAAGAGCTGAAGCAGGCTACTATATAGTATACATTATGGACTATATATTGACTTGACTGTTAGATCTGAAATTCAGAGAAATCATGCAATAGGCTACTACTTACTAACTCGGATAGCCCCAAATATCCTTATTCGATTTTATAAAATCGCCTTAAGAAAATAAGTAATCTAAGGAACTTATTTTTAGAGAGTATTAGGAGAAGAATATTTGAAATTTAATCTTTCCTGAATACATTTTTTCATAGTTCATATATATTGCAGACAACAAATACCATACCATTAATGGAGAAACAGCACCTAGTTACCAAGATAGTATAGAATATATATCTATCCTCCTAATTAACCAATGCTACCTTCTAGTTTTAATTCGATTAGTTTCTGAGCTTCAACGAAGAATTCCATAGGTAATTTATTAAAAATATCCTTACAGAAACCATTGACAATTAGGCTTACCGCATCTTCAGGATTAATACCACGCTGCTTACAGTAGAAAATTTGATCTTCGCTAATCTTAGAGGTACTAGCTTCATGCTCCACTTGAGCAGTTGGGTTATATACCTCAATAGATGGAAATGTGTGTGAACTGCACTTTTCACTCATAATTAATGAATCACACTGTGAATAATTACGTGAATTTTCTGAAGTCGGTAAGATTTTTACTAATCCACGATAAACATTTCGACTGTGTCCAGAAGAAATACCTTTAGAAACGATAGTACTACGTGTACCCTTACCTATATGAATCATTTTTGTGCCAGTATCAGCCTGTTGATAGTCACGGGTCAGAGCAACTGAATAGAACTCACCTACCGAATTATCACCACGAAGTATACAACTTGGATATTTCCAGGTAATCGCTGAACCAGTCTCAACCTGAGTCCAGGAAATCTTAGACTCTCGTCCTTTACATAATCCACGTTTCGTTACAAAGTTGTATATACCACCGCGGCCCTCTGCGTCGCCTGGATACCAATTTTGCACTGTTGAGTACTTGATAGTTGCATTATCCATAGCTATTAGTTCTACTACAGCGGCGTGCAACTGATTTTGATCTCGTATAGGTGCAGTACAACCCTCAAGATATGATACATAAGCGTCTTTATCAGCAATGATCAGAGTGCGTTCGAACTGTCCAGTGTTGCCAGCGTTGATACGAAAATAAGTGGATAGTTCCATAGGACAACGTACACCTGGTGGGATATATACAAATGAACCGTCTGAAAATACTGCTGAGTTTAGAGATGCATAGAAGTTATCTCGGTATGGTACAACCATGCCAAGATATTTATGTACTAATATAGGGTGCTCACGCACAGCCTCAGAGAAAGAACAGAAAATAATACCATGTTCTGCTAGCCTAGCTTTATAGCTTGTAGCTACTGAAACTGAATCAAAAACAGCATCTACAGCTACACCGGCTAATATTGATTGTTCCTCTAGTGTGATACCAAGTTTCTCGTAAGCATGAAGCAATTCTGGGTCAATATCTTCTAGATTTTTAGGGTTACTGCCTTTCTTCTGCTTTGGTGCAGAGTAGTAGGAAATAGCCTGATAGTCTATAGGTGGATACTGTAAAAGTGCCCAATTTGGTTGTTTTTGTGTAAGCCAATATTGGAAAGCTTGAAGACGCCATTCTAGCAGCCAGTCCGGTTCAAGCTTCTTAGCAGAAATCTGACGGATCACATCATCATTCAATCCAGGAGGTACTGTTTCTTGTTCAATATCAGTGATAAACCCGTATTTATAATCACTGACGGCAAGCTGTTCCAAATACTTGGATACCTTATTCATAAGTCAGATTCCTATTTGAAGTTAGGCATTATGCACAGCCTATTTCCAGCATTTTTATGGCCCGAAATATAATGGTATCAGCAAACATGCCATCGCTATAATTTAGAGAACTTTACTCATAATTAATAACTAAAGTTAGCCCTTACCATTATCATGCTAATAAGGACCGGACCTAGCCGAACTTGGCGACTGTTTTTCGCTTAGACGACCATACCATAATCAGTTTCTAGAGTGATGTAATAATTCGGCTTTATGATGCTTTGCTTTAATATAGTAGAAAATACCTAAATGCGAGATATTTTAAGAAGTAACATTATACCTGAATGGACTACTATTGTGGAATTGTCTGTTTCTGACTTTATAGAATTTTGAGACAGAGCTCATTATTCAACAATTTGTCCTCCACGTCAGTGTTATTGATTTAATCTCATAAGAGAATATTAGATGATGCTATGCAAAAAACTAGCAAACAATAGTAATTGATATGCTAATTGCATTAAGAACACATACTAAAACTAGAACTAAACATTTAATGAATCAATGCTAAATTGATCTCTATATAGAGGCATATTTATTTTTATTATTTATAACTTGCCTATACCTATAAGCTTATAGCATTGGCCAATAGATCACCATAGGACAAAATGTTGTTCTACATATATAGCAAAACGGTAGGAAAATCACAGAAATCATTCTGTTGTATGTAAATGACCGATTGATATAATCTGTCATTCTTTCTTCAAAAAAGGGCAAGGCACTAGTTATGATTGAGAGTATAAATAGGATCAGCCTACTGTGCGGCTCTTTAGTATATTTTTCAGATTGGCATGGGTTTCATATAGCCTCTTTTCCGTGGTCTTCCAGTAAACACAAGCATCCGTTACAGATACTCCATATCGTAGTATGTTACTAGCGGCCATAAGCTGATTTCCCCATCTTAGGTTGCTCTCTACCATAAAAACCAACAATAGACATATTTCCCTCCATAATCTGATGTACGCAGCCTTGCATCACTAGAGGTTGTATATCTGGATCTTTAAAAGAATTAGCATGACTACAATCAATCACGATATTAACATTTAGTTCCTTATCACGTAGCGCCTTTTCACATAAGGAGATAGACATTGCATCATAGTTCGGCCGATCACCGCCACGCAATACCATATGCCCATAGCGATTACCACGTGTACGGATCATTGCTGATTGACCGAGCTGATTTATCCCTGAAAGCTATGTGGGAGAGCAGCAGCTCGTAGGGCGTTAATCGCCACTTCAAGATTACCATTAGTACCATTCTTGAACCCAACTGGTGTAGATAAACCACTGGCTATCTCACGATGCATCTGAGATTCAATAGTACGGGCGTCTATAGCAGTTCATGTAATTAATTCGGAGAAGTACTTTAGACTGATTGGATCGAGAGCCTCTGTCCCAGTTGGCAGACCGACCTATTTTTCGATATTAAAGGAGTCATCCATATGTGGATCATTTATTAATCTTTTCCAACCCACTGTGGTACGGGGCTTTTCAAAATAAACCCTCATGATTATGAAGAATATATCACTAACCTCATCAGATAATGTCTTCAGACGTCTAGCATAATCGTTTGCAGCTTCGACATCGTGTATAGAACACGGTCCGACAACTACAAATAACCGGTGATCCTCCCGGTTGAGGATACGCTGTACAGTTTGGCGACTTTGAAAAACTGTTGTTTTAGCATTTTCTGTCATTGGTAATCTTTTTTTGATTTTATAAGGGGTAAAAAAGACATACTCAGCCACGACGTTAACATTATCAATTAAATTCAGTTGCATGAATCAAGATTCCTGAATTATGAAACTGGTGGATAACACAAAAAGGAATTAAGAGATAAAGATATAGAGTCTCATTTTCTAATAGCTTTCTGCTATAAATGGGAATCTGTAATGGAAGGTCCTGATCGCTTATTAGCAGTTCTTCTAAATTTTAGTAATCGGAAGGTGGCCTATGGCTTAAAATAAGTAAGCCGGAAACTCAGTGTCAATCTTTACAGTATTAGCATTACTATTAAGTATGCACTTAGTATATAAAATAGAACCTAGCAGGCATTATTAATGCGCTCTGATTACTTCAACAGTGCAAGCCATATTTATCTTTCTTATAAAGATTTATAAAATTATCAGTAAACCAGGTTCAGAGAGGAGGTATACTCAATGGTCCTCAGAATTAAATAAAATCATGATCATCAGATAATCTAGAATCGCTAGTTTGTACATATTGTCTATAATCTAAGAATATGTTTAACATATATGCTCATCTGAGACGGTATTGTCTGAGTTTTTTGCGTAGCGTTCCTCGGTTAATTCCAAGTATCAACGCAGCCCTAGTCTGATTACCACCTGTGAACTCCATCACTATTTCTAATAGTGGTGGTTCTACCTCTTGCTGCACTAAATTGTACAGATTGCTAGGTGCTTGACCACCGAGATTACCAAAGTAAACCGACAAGGTTTCATAAACATGATCACGCAGCAGAGTAGAAGGTGAAAGATCCACTGGTGGTAAAACATTTCTCTTACTCATGAAGCTAGGCTTCTCCTCTTTAGTCTAGCTAGAATCTGGAAAATTGAGTAAAAATTATTACTTAAAATGATATTTGAGAAAATCTATCATACATCCTACAATACAATGCGGTAGTTGCTTAACTTAATTAAGCAACATAGGCAACATAGAAGCTAGCGGTTTTACTGTAAATTTTACGAAATATTCGCCACATTTTACTGCTAGTCAGTTTTACATGCTGGAAAGGATTAGGAAGGAGATATTAAGTAATAGCCGAAGTTACATGATATTTAAGTATACAGGAAATGATTAACATCAAGCGGGTGGTCGTTAGGTCGTTATCTACGCATTCCCTCTAATAGCACCCAGTCTTCTAGAAGTGTAATAGATTTGAATTGAAAATAGTGGGACAGTGCAATTTGGACACTTTCAACTTCGTGTGAAAGGATTCCAGAGATCACCAAACGGCCACCTGATTTCACTAAATTCCCGAATTCTGAACCCAGTTTTACCAAGACTCTTGCTAAGATATTAGCCAATAGAATGTCTACGCTTAAAGCTATCGGAAGAGAGCCCGGACTAGATAGTGTGATCCGGTCCCCAACGTTATTTTCTGTAGCATTCTCGCTACTAGCTAGTAACGACTGTGGGTCAATGTCAACAGCCCAGATATGACTTGCACCCAGTTTAGCAGCAGCGATCGCTAAGATACCGGAGCCACAACCATAATCTAATAAAGTTAGATTAGTCAGTTCTATTATACTGTCTAACCAACTTAAACAAAGTGCTGTAGTTGGGTGAGTACCAGTGCCAAATGCTAGACCAGGATCGAGACGGATATTTACAGCTGTTGGTTCTGGTGATACTTGGGATTTTGGGCAAACCCACAATCTCTTACCAAATAGCATCGGATGGAAATAATCCATCCAAGCCTGTACCCAATTTCTTTCTTCAAGTTCAGTAAGATGTGAGTGTATTGATGAAGAATCAAGAAAACGTATTACATCCTTCTCTACGCTATCCATATCAGTTTGTAAATCAAATAAGCCGGTAACTCGCGTATGTGGCCATAACAATACCTGTCCTGGTTCTGGCTCCAAGACCGGACAATTACCGGCATCCGACAATGTTACCGCCAGTGCACCGGACCTCACTAAAGCATCTTCCAATTTTTCGGGATGATATCTTACGGCTTCGAGCGTTAGCTGCGGCCAGGTACATTTCATAATCCTCTTTACCTGCAATCACGATTTTGAATTC
>CAIRZE010000083.1 GCA_903882995.1 uncultured Candidatus Competibacteraceae bacterium | reverse complement strand
TTCGGTGGATTTATAGAAATTACCACTAGAGTTAGCACAACGAGTAAAGATGTGATGAATGGTACCCGCCCGCGCAGATTGATTTGTTTGAAACTAAAATATAAGACGTTGCTGAACATTAATACACCGGTGCCGATTGTAAAAAACAGGGCTGGCCATAATAACTGGGGTCCAGTTAATCCTAAGTCGTTACTACACCAGACAAAGCCAGTAAGGATTGCTGCAGCTGATGGACTTGGCAAACCGATGAAATAGCGTTTGTCAGCACTGCCTAGTTGGACATTAAAACGCGCTAGGCGCAGAGCAGCCATCACTGTGTAGAAAAAGGCTGCTAGCCAGCCAATCTTATAGAGAAGTGGTCCCATTGTAATCATGGTACCCAGAGCCCATTCATACATGATTAATGCGGGCGCTAAACCAAAAGATACAAGGTCTGCCATGCTATCATATTCAGCTCCAAATTCACTTTCGGTATGAGTCAGGCGTGCGACCCTACCATCTAGTCCGTCTAGAACCATCGCAACAAATACTGATATAGAAGCTGGTTCAAAATGACCATGTAATGCAGCGATAATCGCGTAGAAGCCACAAAACAACGCCGCTGTTGTAAATAGATTTGGCAGAAGGTAAAGCCCTCGCGAGCGGTGAATCTCCGAATCATTGGTCATATAGATCCCCATAGCCCTCTAGTATCAATTAGAAATTTACTCATCTTAGACTAGATTTATTATAACTTTATAATTCTCTTGTTAAATGTCTAGTTATAGTAGTACGTGGCTTTTATCGCTAACGCTAATCACTTTTGATCCAAAACATCATTCCACTAAATTCTTTCTTTACTAATCTATTCGACTGAATGCTGGCTACTCATCTTATGATGAGCTACTAGCACGTCAGCTTTTCAATTTAATATGAACAACTCATTAGTACATATAGGCATTAAAGATAAGCTATTTCTGGAACGTATCTAGCTTCGATTAGAGTTTCAAATCCAGCTTGAGTAGATGTAGCTGGCCAATCTAATATTACTCGCTGAATAGATCAGTCTCGTATTCTTCACGGAAACTGGTTTCGATTATATCTTCCTTGCCACCGTCATTGACTATAGCCATAGGATAGAACCTTAGCCCAACCTAGATGTGCAGATATGTCCCGAGCGCTACTACCCTATGCTGCTGGTGGTTAGATATAGATCACTATCTTACAACACATAATTATCTAGATTTTTTATGTGGCAATATATGTCCAATAGATTGTATCTATAACGTTTATTATATGCTATATGCCACTAACACTAAAAATATCACTCAGTTGCTTTATTGCAATTTTGGCTTTGTTCTTAATTAACATTCAATAGAATCAGTTATACCCAAATCAATCAGTATGTAAATTAGTTTATTAAGCCGTTTAGTGCTCTAATTTGCTCAATGATTTAATCACTACTGTATGTGGCTAAATTTTTACATCTGTTGATGAGAATAAATTAGTAATACTGCAGCGTAATGACCTCGTACAATAGTATTCAAGTGACGGTTATTATTATTTTTCATAGAAGCACCATGTCTTTAATCATATCATAAGGGGAAATCATCTCTTCACTTTTTGCCAGCAAGCAGCACCTTATTTTACTACCATCTGATAGCATCATTAGAAATAAGTTCTCCGATTAATCTATAATCTATAAGGAAATTGAGAAAAATCATATGATCCTTTTATTAATTGTCGCACCGTATCTAGATAGTCATTATCCGGATTTAAGCTCTTAATCTGAGCAAGATAATATTTAAAGTTGCTAGCTCCAACTTCTGAAGAATTACCATCTGGATACTCTCTTGTAAACAGTGATATTGGGCTATATTCTGATCTGAGAAAGCGAACTTAGTACCCACTGCCTCTGGCAATCTGACACCCATGAAACCATCAGAACTAATCTATTTCCTGGGTCGGTTGAAAAAGCTGATCAGATGGTGCTGATTAACATCTAATGCGATATAGTACCCTTTCCTTTCTGCATCTCATAACTTCGTACAGTATTTCAATAAAAAATTTAGGCTTGATTACTATAATTATCTTCTGTATAGCTGCTGAGACTTAGCTGCTTACCATTCTCGTCTACTATTTTCGGCCACCGGCATGTTAATATATCATCAGTATCTAGAAATAATTTACTCCAAGGAGTAGGTTATTTAATTAATACATATAGAACTCTTAGAGATAGAGTATGGATCAATACGAATTATCTGGGTTCTTAGACAGAAATTGTCGATTTCACCATTTAAACTATCATCAAAGCATACGCCAATAGAAATTATAACATTGCCAAACTTGATTCATAGTTGCCTTGCCCTAACATTCTGATAGACGGTTCTATTTTTCCGCTGTTGGGTATGTAACTAACCACGGAAAGTATTAGTTATGGGATAACCTGGTAATTGTGTAAACTCAACTAATTCTGATTACACCGTTGCTCAGAATCATACACCTTCTGTAGTAGGTCTGTTTGGTTGATAGTACTGCCTTGTGGATATATCAAAAGTGTCCTTTTAAGTTGAATAAGATCTCAGTCTGATTTTTAGAATAGTGAGAAGCTGTTCTAGCAATTTTTAAATACCTCACCTCATCGATTAGGATAGGACCAGATTAGCCTATAAAGGATATCTGCAAGCTTAATTAAGCTAATGGGAAATTATGTTTGACGCAAGGACAAATCATCAACTCCCTGTTCCGAAGCATCATTATCAATTAGATGGTAGAGGAGTTGGTGTCCTATCAGAGATAATAACTATATGCATCGAATCCATACAAGAATTTGTGATGCCTGTACTTTATTTATTATTGATAACTGACCAGTATATAATCCTGATAGCTCTGTAGTAACAATTTATAGCTTGAGTAGATTCTAATTAGGAATAAATCTTATGTTGTACTAATACAACACAACATTAATTCTCAGTTGAGTCTTGCTGTTTTACATGCATTTTGAATTTAAACCGCGAATTATAATCTGGATCCGTTTTAATTAGCAGTAATTAAATACATATGTGCGATACATACTCTTGTACTGTAGAGATTACCAAAAGTGATACCTATTGACACTGTATTTCTGATACTCTAAGAGTAATGACTTTAGATATAAGTGTATGCATTAATAGAAAAATTAGCTATATTGATTATAATTATTGATAACAATTAAAGTAAACTCATTGGAAATCCTAAGAGATAAGATTTACTTCATAAGTAACATAACAAGCTGACTAAAATAGAAAAAGTTGCTAGATCCTCTATATTCCCTTCAGGGCATAGATGA
>CAIRZE010000082.1 GCA_903882995.1 uncultured Candidatus Competibacteraceae bacterium | reverse complement strand
ATTTCTGGTCAGTACCTCCTAGTTCTACATCTGCACGCATTACCACAGAATCGTAGCCCTGAATTAGTGGATAAAGAAACTCATGAATAGCGATTGGCTGACCAGCAGAATATCTCTTTCCAAAATCATCTCTTTCTAATATATGAGCTACTGTACACTTTGATGCTAATTTTACAAAATCAGATGGCTTCATCTGATCAAGCCAGGTAGAATTAAACAGTACCTCGGTCCTACCAGGATCTAATATCTTAAAGACTTGCTCTTGATATGTCTTAGCATTCCATAGTATTTCCTCTCTTGTTAGTGAGCTACGGGTAACGTTCTTCCCGGTTGGATCGCCAATCATACCGGTAAAATCACCAATCAGAAACTTTACATGGTGGCCAAGATCCTGAAACTGGCGAAGCTTGTTAATCAGCACTGTATGACCTAAATGCAAATCAGGTGCAGTAGGATCAAACCCAGCTTTTACTCGTAGTGGCTGACCCGATTTAAGACGTTCAATCAACTCTTCTTCCAATAGAAGATCTACTGCTCCACGTTTAATCAGTTTCAGAGATTCTTCAATAGATTGCATAGCTATTCCTTAAAAGCGCAAGAATTCCAGAAACCCTACTTTTTTTCCCTACTGACATTTTCCCCAAATTTATTTTTGAAACTACCCAGGCCTACAAAGGACTAGACTAGTCACAGATCTGTCAAATATATCTAAGAAGTGCAAACACGTTTACTAATAGTTTTATCCTATACAGAAGGATGAGCCACAATTACAAGTCTTGACTGCATTGGGATTACGGATTATAAACTGAGCACCTTCGAACGATTCGGTATAATCTATCTCTGCACCTTCTAGATACTGTAAGCTCATTAGATCGATAAGCAGCTTTACACCCTGATTTTCCACTACCTTATCATTTTTACCTATCGACTCATCAAAGGTAAAACTGTATTGAAACCCAGAGCAACCGCCACCATCTACAAGTACCCGCAACATCAGATCAGGGTTATGCTCTTCTTCCAGAAGAGCCTTTACCTTCAATGCAGCAGCATCAGTAAATAGCAAACTGCTTTCAAAAATCGTAGGAGTTTCAGTGGTAGCAACCATTAAGTTCTATCCTTTAAAAATTAATTTATTCTCGACAGACAGGCATCATGGAACCAGACTAACCCATTCAAGACCAGCGGTTTCTGGCAACCCGAACATTAAATTCATATTCTGCACAGCCTGGCCCGCTGCACCTTTAACCAGGTTATCAATTACTGATAAAATCACTACCGTTTTTCCACTTTGTGGCCTATGCACTGCTAGTCTACAATAGTTCAGACCACGCACACTACGGGTCTCGGGATGGGACTTGTACTCTAATACATCTACGAAAGGTTCATGAGAATAACGCTCAATGAACAGATTTTGTAAATCTACATGAGTATCTATCAGAGTCGCATACAACGTAGCATGAATACCACGAATCATTGGTGTTAGATGCGGTACGAACACGAAATTTACTGGACCCTTAGCTATCCTCATCAGGCCTTGGCTAATTTCTGGCCAGTGCCGATGTCCAGATACATTGTATGCTCTGAAATTTTCAGCGGCTTCAGAGAATAAAATATCTATTTCAGCTTTGCGACCAGCACCGCTAATACCTGATTTAGTATCAGCTATTAAAGATAGTGAATCAACTACTCTCGCTTCAAGCAGCGGTAGGAATCCGAGCTGTATTGCTGTAGGATAACAGCCAGGGTTAGCAACTAACCGTGCTCTAGAGATAGCTTCCCTATTAATCTCGGGTAAGCCGTATACTGCTTCACCTAATAATTCTGGACAAACATGTGGCATTCCGTACCACTTTTCCCAATCATCAGATCTCTTAAGTCGAAAATCTGCCGCTAAGTCAATGACCCTAATTCCAGATTCCAGCAGCATTACTGCACTTTGCATTGCTGTACCATTAGGTGCAGCAAAAAAGATTACGTCACAATCTTTAAATACTTTATTAGTTGATTCAACGAACACTAGATCTAGCCGACCGCGCAAATTGGGGAATAACTTGTCAACTCTTACACCTTGTTTACTTCGTGAGGTAACCATCACTAATTCTACAGCAGGATGTAGCGCTAGCAATCGTAGCAGCTCTCCACCTGTATAGCCGGTTCCACCTATAATTCCCGCTTTAATCATATAAGTTGAGTATGTGAATCAAGTATGTGAAGGAAGAACATATTTTTCTTAATATTTTTCTATTAATCAACTTAGCTAATGATATTTCATCAAAAATTAAGAACAGCCTCAATAACATCCATGTTCAATTTCTACTATATAACATCGAGGATACAACATGAGCTATTGTTTCAGAGATGCCTAAATCCAGATAAATAAATGTTAGCATCTATGAATCTTAACGAAAGAGTATTGCTAAGAGGAATTTTAATATCATATCTCTCATAAAAGCGGCAAATGCGCTGCTATTAATTAGGTAAGCTTAATGGTAGCAAAGCACTCAATAAGTTAGAATATCCTAGAGAGCCTTATATAAAGAATTCGGACAATAAAACCTCCTAGTACAGAGACTACTAGTGGCATATTAGTTCAGTATACTAGAGATTTTATTTCTATACAGTCGCTTTAGTGTAAAATAGAGCACTATAAAACGAGGCCGCGACGGTCGATAATCTATCTATAAGTGATTATATGTAACAAAAAATAACAAATAACATATAAGGTTATCATCGTTAGAATTTCCATATTCCTATTTTCTAGCGATTACGTGCTACTAGAAAGTAATGAGATTATTTACTGTGGAAACTTTCAGACTATGGGAAAGCATTCTTAATGAAATGTAATAGAATTACCGTTATCACATGTACAATCACAGCAATAATTCTAGGTTGTATTGCGTTATGGCTTTTTACACCAGGTGGCTTACGTCGAGCACCACCTTTATCTGGACAGACGCTAGATGGTCATATGTTAGAGTTAGCACAATTAAGAGGTAGACCAGTCTTAGTTGTATTCTGGGCTACTACCTGTTCCTCATGTATTGAGGAAATGCCACACCTGATCGAACTATATAGAGAATTTAATCCTAAAGGATTGGAAATTATCGGTGTAGCTATGGGCTATGATCCTCCAGAACAAGTGCGAAATCTAGTAAAGCAACAGAAGATACCATTCCCTATTATGTTGGACACTCAAGAAAATATCGCCCTAAAATTCGATAATATACAATTGACACCCACTTCTGTTCTCATATCGCCTGATGGCCAGATTAGGCGTTACTTGGTAGGACTCTTGGACATGGCGAAGCTTCGTGATAGGATCCAAGAGATGCTTTAGGATGGAAAATAGGCACGCACATTTAATAGGAGCGGAGAGTTGATACATGGGACTATGGGACTGGAAGTTTACTTAGCAGCCAGATCTGAACGAACTGCCGTTGTTACTTTTCTCTTGTACCATAGATTTAGGAATCTTTCAGATCAGTAAGATCTGAAATATTGGTTAGTGCGCTCTAAGTATTCACAAGCCTTATCCAAATCAGAGTGACAACGCGTCACTTGGATATCATCATCCCAAAAGAAATTACAGCTGGTTTCAGACTGTAAGACCTGGCAGTGGGCCTCTTCTAAAATTACAGAAAGTTCTGGGTTACAAGAACCAGGGCGGCCTGCGTTGTAGAGTGCAGCATGCACTGCTTGGCTGATTTCAGCCACGCGAATTAGGGCATCCTTCTGTATCTGAGTACCTGTCCACTGCAAAAAATCACAGCCGTTATGCCAATTAGTATTCCAAGCTCCTGGCCTGATAACTACATCTCCCCATGCTCCAAATCTATTAAGATGATCCTTTATGAAAACTGGCTGGATTGCATCACTACTAGATTGTGCCTTATCCAACAGCGGTCTATAGAAAGCATCCCAAAAATTGTTAACAGGAGATCTGTATTGCGGAACCAGCTACTACTATTTACATCGTTACAGGTCGTCACT
>CAIRZE010000081.1 GCA_903882995.1 uncultured Candidatus Competibacteraceae bacterium | reverse complement strand
CACACAATTTTAGAAAAGTTAGATTTTACCGAACAGAATCGGGAATATTTAGAACTACTTGTAGAGAGAACGCTAATTAAGTATGGGTTCGATGTGGTAAATTGGAAGCTTATAGTAGCTGATATGGTGAAAAGAGTGCTAGAGACACCACTTGATGTGAAAGGTGATATACAGCTAGCGAGAGTTGCTCCAGAGCAACGGCTTAATGAGCTCGAGTTTCATTATTTTCTTAATCACTTAAGTTCTGATAGCTTAAAGAGTGTATTAGAACGTCACCTAGACAGCCCGTTTTGTAGAATAATCGATATGTTAGAGTTCTCACCTTTCCGAGGTTATATGAGGGGATATATTGACCTAATTTTTGAATATGGTGGCAAGTTCTATATAGTTGACTACAAGTCCAATTGGCTTGGTGTAGAATTAATAGCGTACCGACGCCCATACTTAGATAACGTGATGATAAACCAGTCCTATGTATTGCAATATTTGATCTACAGTATAGCTTTACATCGTTACTTGCGGCTTCGCTTGCGCGATTACGACTACGACCAACATTTCGGAGGCGTATTCTACTTGTTCATACGTGGTATGTATCCAGATCGAGGTGGAGATTACGGTGTGTTCCGCGATCGGCCTACCCATGCACTAGTAGATGCCCTAGATAAGCTCATGGAAACAGGCAAGTAACTGTGAAAATAGATGCCTGTTGATTTGATCTTGATACTGTATAAGCGTGGGATACTAAATGATCTTGATCTATATTTTGCACGCCTGATGAGTAGATTATCATTTAATTATATTGATAAAGGATGTGCGCAAATTGCAGGGTGCAAGTGCAATCAACAATTGAAAGAAGAATTGGAACTAGCTGCAGCACTGGCTAGTAATGTTACTAGTCAGGGTGGTGTTTGTATCAATCTTCGGCAATGGGTAATAGAATGGAAAGAGAAGTATGTAACTGATACTGCATATTTTCCGCCACCGCCCATTGATGAGTGGCTGGAAACTTTGTACAGTAGTTCAGTTGTCGGTTATCCTGGTCAGTGGAAACCGTTGATTTTAGATCATAAAAGCCGTTTGTATATGTATCGTTATTGGAGGTATGAGGCACAGTTATCAGAAGATCTGCTGGAGCGTGCTAAAGCTAAAGTAGATCATATAGATAAACAGAAGTTGCAGTCTGATCTCAATTGGTTGTTTCCACGCTCCCCACAACTAATCGGGCCAGATTGGCAGAAGGTAGCAGCAGCAGTGGCAGTCCTTAAGAAGATTTGTGTAATCTCTGGCGGTCCTGGAACTGGTAAAACAAGCACTGTGTTACGGATCCTAGTTCTTCTATCTGGTCAAATCTTGGGAGGACGGCGTTTGCGTATTGCTCTAGCCGCGCCCACAGGTAAGGCAGCAATTCGATTGCAACAGTTGATTCGCGCTGCTAAGCCAGTGTTAAGTTTATCAGTAGATCAGGCAGCTCAAATTCCCGAACAGGTGTTAACATTGCATCGCTTGCTGGGCGGTCAGCCAGATTCTGTGTATTTTCGCTATGATAGAGATAACCCCTTACCGTTCGACGTGTTAGTGATAGATGAAGTTTCGATGGTTGGATTAGCATTAATGGCTAAGACTATTCGCGCTTTGCCGCCGGATGCACATCTGATTCTATTGGGCGATAAAGAACAGCTAGCTTCTGTAGAAGCTGGTTCGGTATTAGGTGATATATGTGCCGGTGCTGGCCAGTTCTCGCCTGACTTTCATGTACAATTGACACATTTGACCGGTGAGCTGTTACCTTTCCCCGGTCAGAAAGCGTGCTCGTCATTGGCCGATACCGTAGTTTTTCTACAATATAGTTTCAGGTTCAGTGCAACCAGTGGCATCGGTTCTTTATCAAAAGCAGTAAATCTTGGACAGACAGCTAAAGCAATAGCTTTACTGACTCAGAGTCAATATAGTGATATTGAGTGTGGATTGCTCAGCGAGCATTCGAATTTATCAGATCAGCTAGAGGAACAAATTATTACCGGGTTTAGTCCTTATCTGAGAGCTCTACAGAAAAATACCGGTGCTTTAGAGGTGTTAGAGAAGTTCGAACGCTTTCGTGTACTTTGTGCAATGCATCATGGATCATTTGGTGTGTTGTCCTTAAACCGGATATGTGAAGCGCTTTTACGTAAGCGTGGGTTGCTTATTAATAGTACGCTACTCTGGTATGTTGGTAGACCTGTGATGATTATGTGCAACGATTATAACTTGAAGCTGTTCAATGGAGATGTTGGTATCACACTACTAGACCCAACGGATCAAGGGCGGGTGCAAGTATTTTTTCTTGATGGTGATGGAAACCCTAGAGGTGTTCCCCCATCTCGCTTACCTGAACATGAAACTGCTTATGCAATGACAATACACAAGAGCCAGGGATCAGAGTTTGATAGTGTATTAGTGCTAACTTCAAAAGAGCCATCGCCTTTGTTAAGCCGTGAATTGATATACACTGCATTGACACGGGCGAGGCATAAAATAATCCTCTACTATGAGCCGTCAGTGTTCGAATTATCAATTGGGCGGCAGCTTAGATGCTCATCTGGCTTAAGGGATAAACTATGGGCACCAAACCAAATATTAGATAACTTTTAATCTGGGAATTATAATCATTGCTGGTAACATAGTTTCTCATCATCGAGAGCGATTTTTTCGATATAGCCTTAAGATGAGGTGATGGCCTACCACTGTTTAACAACATGGTATTTTTATTCTACTATTAATTAATAGGTAGGATAGGTATACGAGCCTTTCGATTGCTAGTTGCCTATGCTGGTCTATTATTGATCGATGTTATCAGCAGAGATTAGATCTGTATGGTGCTAATAGCAGCCTATGTACTTTATCTCTTGCAATTGAGCAAGTTGCTTCGCTTAACTATTCGTGGTTACTCATTTGAAGTGTTAATTGTTAATTATTAGTTAATGTACACACTGTTGATGTACACTACCTGCTAATAAGTCTTAATCATCTAGCTTTTAGCTAGCTGGTGTACTTATTCTGGATACCAGCACTATAACTGGAAAAATATATCTGTCTACGAACAAAATTCAATTAACTGCGGAATACTCGCTTTGATTATAGTAGTATGATCGTTCTTTGTATAAGGCTGGATTTTAATAGAAATCTTTAACGTATTTATCTCCGAATCAGATATTCGTCGAAATTTGATCATATTTTATACCGAAAAAAGATAATGTTCTTGACTTCATTAGTTTTGTTTCTTACAATCCGCACCCTTTAGCCTGGACGTTCGGCCAGGCCAGGCTTGCCTACCGGTTTTTAAAGAATTTTAAAGCTCATTGGAGTAGGGGCGATGGCTACAATTAATCAGTTGGTGCGCAAGATGCGTACCAGCAAAAAGGCCAAGAGTAACGTACCGGCTCTTGAAAGCTGTCCACAGAAGCGCGGCGTTTGTACTCGTGTCTACACAACGACGCCGAAAAAGCCAAACTCAGCACTTCGCAAGGTGGCACGCGTGCGTTTGACTAACGGTCAAGAAGTTACCAGCTATATTGGCGGTGAGGGTCATAATTTACAAGAACACTCTGTAGTGTTGATCCGTGGCGGCCGAGTCAAGGATTTACCAGGTGTACGCTACCACATCGTACGTGGTAGTTTGGATACCTCTGGTATTATCAAACGGCGACAAGGTCGTTCCAAGTACGGTGCCAAGAAACCCAAATCGTGAATTTTACGCCAGTAAGTCGAGATTGAGGCTATTATGCCGAGAAGAAGAGAAGTTCAAAAGCGTGTGCTTTTACCAGATCCGAAACATGGGAGCGAGATGCTAGCCAAGTTCGTCAATATGGTTATGGAGCGTGGGAAAAAATCTGTAGCCGAGAAGATTGTCTATGGTGCGCTAGATGCTATTGCTGAAAAAGGAAAAGACGATCCGATGGACACACTTGGACAAGCCCTAGACAATGTGCGTCCGGTTGTTGAGGTAAAATCCCGACGGGTTGGTGGTGCTACCTATCAGGTTCCTATAGAAGTTCGCTCAATTCGTCGTAATACACTTGCTATGCGTTGGCTCATTGATGCTTCCCGTAAGCGTAGTGAAAAATCTATGGCCCGCCGCTTAGCTGGCGAGCTGTTGGATGCAGCTGATAGTCGTGGTGCTGCCGTAAAGAAGCGTGAAGATGTGCATCGCATGGCTGAGGCTAATAAAGCCTTTGCCCATTATCGCTGGTAAAGTTCTAAAGGTTTGTGAAGGGTCTGGTCGTGCTACGTAAAACTCCCATCGAGCGCTATCGTAACCTTGGCATCATGGCTCATATTGATGCTGGTAAGACTACGGTTACTGAGCGCATTTTATTTTATACTGGTGTCTCTCACAAGTTGGGCGAAGTCCACGATGGCGCTGCCACTATGGATTGGATGGTCCAAGAACAGGAGCGAGGAATCACCATTACATCTGCTGCCACTACCTGTTTTTGGGATGGTATGGCTGGCCAGTTCGATGAGCATCGTATAAATATAATTGACACCCCAGGCCATGTTGACTTTACCATTGAGGTGGAGCGATCGCTGCGTGTTTTAGACGGTGCTTGTGCGGTTTTCTGTGCTGTAGGTGGAGTAGAACCACAGTCGGAAACCGTATGGAGGCAAGCTGATAAGTATGGGGTACCACGTTTAGCATTCGTAAATAAAATGGATAGAGCAGGTGCTAATTTTCTACGAGTTGTAGAGCAGATTCAAAACCGTCTAGGCGCTAACCCAGTGCCGGTACAGCTGCCTATTGGGGCTGAAGATAAATTTAGGGGAGTTATCGATCTAATAAAGATGCAGGCTGTGAGTTGGGATGAAGATAGTCTCGGTATGAAATTCGATTATGTTGAAATCCCTGCAAACCTGAGATCTGAATGTGAAAGCTGGCGAGAAAGGATGATTGAAGCGGCTGCAGAAGCCTCAGATGCTTTAATGGAAAAGTATTTAGAAGGAAATCCCCTAAGTGAGGAGGAGATCTGTATTGGTCTGCGTACCAGGACCCTAAAGGGTGAGATTGTACCTACTCTTTGTGGTTCTGCCTTCAAGAATAAGGGTGTCCAGGCTATGCTGGATGCTGTGGTACGCTTCTTGCCTTCACCTACTGACAAACCTCCAATCAAAGGCATTACTACAGATGATGCTATTGGCATTGAAGTTGGGCGACAAGCTGATGACAGCGCACCGTTTGCTGCTCTAGCATTCAAGATTGCTACCGATCCCTTTGTTGGCACACTGACATTCATTCGCTGCTACTCAGGCGTGGTTAGTTCCGGTGATTCTGTTTACAATCCAACTAAAAGTCGGCGTGAGCGTATCGGTCGTTTAGTGCAGATGCATGCTAACAGCCGTGAAGAAATTAGGGAAATTAGAGCAGGTGATATAGCAGCCTGTGTTGGGTTAAAGGATGTAACTACTGGTGATACTTTGTGTGATCCCAATAGTACTATCAAATTGGAAAAGATGGAATTTCCAGAGCCTGTGATCTCAGTGGCAGTCGAGCCTAAAACTAAAGTTGATCAGGAAAAAATGGGTGTTGCATTAAGTAAACTGGCACAGGAAGATCCGTCTTTCCGGGTCCATACAGATCAAGAGTCTGGTCAAACTATCATATCTGGTATGGGTGAGCTGCATTTGGAGATTATTGTTGATCGTCTCAAACGCGAGTTCAAAGTAGACGCCAATGTTGGTAAGCCACGCGTTGCATACCGTGAAACCATCCGGAAAGTAGTTGAGCAGGAGGGCCGGTTTGTACGGCAATCTGGTGGTCGTGGTCAATATGGCCATGTCTGGCTGCGTTTAGAGCCAAAAGAACCTGGTACAGGTTATGAGTTTGTCAGTGCTATTGTTGGTGGTTCAGTACCGCGCGAGTATTTACCTGCCGTGGATAAAGGTGTAAAGGAACAGATGGAGAAGGGTGTTTTAGCTGGTTATCCAGTAGTTGATGTCAAGGTGACGATATTCGACGGTTCGTACCATGAAGTAGATTCTAGTGAAATGGCATTCAAAATAGCTGGCTCGATCGGCTTTAGGGAAGGTGCGCTCAAAGCAGGGACTGTACTTCTAGAACCGGTTATGAAGGTAGAAGTAGTTACACCCGAAGAGTACATGGGTGACGTGATGGGTGATCTTAATCGCCGCAGAGGTATCCTGCAAGGTATGGATGATGCACCATCTGGAAAGGTAATCCGCGCTGAGGTGCCATTAGCCGAGATGTTTGGATATGCCACTGACTTGCGTTCAGCTACACAGGGTCGTGCGACCTATTCTATGGAGTTTGCGAAGTACAATGAAGCTCCCTCTGCTATTAAGGATGTAGTTGTTAGGAAAGTTTCATAAGTCAAGTGTTGTATATGTTGCTGAATATTTTGTATTGGTTGGAGTGCCCTGGATGTCTAAAGAAAAGTTTGAGCGTAGCAAGCCACATGTGAACGTGGGGACGATTGGTCATGTGGATCACGGTAAGACCACGCTGACGGCAGCTATCACCAAAGTGAT
>CAIRZE010000080.1 GCA_903882995.1 uncultured Candidatus Competibacteraceae bacterium | reverse complement strand
GGGGAAAAATAATACCCCTGAACATATTTGCAACCTATATCTCTTAAAAGCTCTAACTGTTCCTTATTTTCGATACCCTCTGCGATGACTTCAAGTCTTAAACTACGAGTAAGCATCAAGATAGCTTCTACAAAAGCTCTATTTACAGGATTAACCACGATATCGCATACAACAGAAAGGTCAATCTTAACCTGATCGATTAGAAAACTCTTAAGGCATGATAATGAGGAACAACCTGTACCGAAATTATCAAGATTGATATAGATACCAAGCTCCCTAATATCCTTAAGCCATCGCCTAAAATGCAGGTTGTCCGCTAATAGCACACTCTCCTTTATCTCAAAAACTAGGGATTGTGGCGTAAGATCATAGTATTTAAGGCAGGATGTCACCATCTCCAATGACAGCCCGCGAAACACCTGTAAGCTAGTAATATTGATAGAGATAGGTATATTCAATCCAAGCCCACGCCACTTTTGCAGGGTTTGACAAGCTTGATCGAATATCCAAATACAGATTTCACGAATCAGTCCTACTTTTTCTGCAAGATGTATAAATTCTCTAGGCAGAACTGTGCCTCGATCGGGGTGAGCCCAGCGCAAAAGAGCCTCAGCCCCCTTTAAACTGCAATTTACATCTAGAATTGGTTGAAAATGCAGCACTAATTCTCTACGCTTTAAAGCTAACCTTAGTTCTCTCTCCAAGAGCAATTGCTGAGCAAGTCCATCGTCCATACCTAACTCATAGAGTTGATATGTACTGCGCCCAGCGAGTTTAGCCTGATACATTGCTAAATCTGCACGATGTACTAAAACCTCTGCGTTTGTGCCATGACTTGGATACAGTGATATGCCGATACTGGCGCTGATATGAATATTGTGACCTTCTAAAAAGAACGGTTCTATCAAACAGGCAATAATTTTCTCAGCAACGATATCAATATTTTGCTTTCTAGCTAGGTTTTGTAGAACTATGACAAATTCATCTCCGCCTAGTCTTGCAACAGTATCAGTATCGCGCACGCAGGAACTTAAACGCATTGCAGTTTGATAAAGCAGCTTGTCACCTAAACTGTGTCCCAGAGTATCGTTGACCTGTTTAAAGCAATCAAGATCTGCAAACATTAATGCCACCTGCCGGCCATAACGGCGTGCTTGCATTAGAGCCTGTTCCAATCGATCGTGAAATAGACTTCTGTTTGGTAAGCCTGTTAACTGATCGTAGTTAGCACGGTAGGAGATTTCCTGCTCGACCTGCTTGCGTGCGGTAATATCATTAAAAAATGCTATGTATTCTACAATGTTGCCATCAGAAGAACGTACTGCAGATATAGTTTCCCAGGCAGGATAGACTTCGCCATTCTTACGGCGATGCCAAATCTCGCCTGACCAACGTCCCGTTTCATATAAATCCCGCCAGAAGTTAGTGTAGAATTTTCTATTATAACGTCCAGATTTCAGCAAGCGTGGCGTCTGACCAACTACATCTTCTAGACTATAACCTGTGATATTTTTAAATGCAGGATTTATCGATTTAATCGCACCATTAGCATCAGTCACCATAATCGCATCAGCAGCAGCCTGGAAAACATTCTCTGATAGCCTTAAATTTTCCTGATTTTTCTTACGCTCAGCGATATCTACTAGCACACTGGTAGCTGTGCTATTCCTACCATGCTTCAGAAAATTTAATGTCGACTGGTGGACGACAACCGATTCGGATGTCTGCTGCCCCATAACTACTACTATTTCAGCATCTGGTTTTAGTGGGCGGCAGCTGGTACTGCGATATAGAGTATTTTCTGCCAACCCATACTGTCTATTTATAAACTTAAGAGAAGGATTACATATTGGGCAATGCCTATTATATCTCTCTGATTCTTCGGCTAAAAGAGGAACCGGCATAGTTTCTATTAACGCACGATGAGAATCCGCTCGCCAGGAAAATTTATGCATATATGCTCCGGCACGAAGGGGAATATAAGTGACTGATGACAAGAATTAATTATATTTTGGTTCTTGAATAAAATTTGTGGATAGATCCTAGTAAGCTTATTGGATTCAACACCTGTACTTTCTCTTATTCCTGCTGGTGTTTCAATACAGTACAGGTTGTGGAACTATTGATTCTTAGTATCAACACAGTGGGGAAATTACACAAAAAAAGATTGAGAATGCGCTCTCAATTATTTCTATTTCACCTAATTATGGTAGCCTCTGCTTGCTATAAAAATAGCCATGTGATCATCTTGCTTGTTGGAGAATAACTAAAACCTGCTCCTAACTGGACCCTGTACTCCAACCAGGCAATAGCTAATAGCTATACGTATGCATGCTAAACAGATTAGCTTGCGGAAAACACATGATAGAGCGAGCCCTAATATTCAATTTATGACTCTTCTATTAACCTTGTTTCATGATTAGACAACACTACAAAAGCATTAAAGACCGTAGATAGGGTAGCAGTGTCAGTGTACAAGATATTTCTAAATTTTATTTTTAGTTAGGCTACGGTGGTAGTGCCGGACACAGGCATACCAGCAGCCTAAAGTGCCCGGCACGCTAACATAACACAGAGAGAACATCTACTAATACTAACACAAAAGAATTTATCTAACTTCTATATAGAACTATATCTGATTGTCAAAAATGGTAGAAATTTTTGAAAAATCGCTTACGATCCCTATATTATGGATGCTGTTAAAATTTCAGTGTAAGGCGTGCAACCCTTTACTCCTAAGGTAAGAGCCGGTATTAATATAGTGGTTCTAAAATTTTTAAGTTAATTGAGGTTGTCTTATGGTACAGAGAAATCACATTTTAGATAATATTCCAGTTCATGTGACCTTGGACGAGCGGCTATCCAGCAATAAGGTACTACTCAATACCTATATATTGTTGTCATCCACCTTGTTGTTTAGCGCGTTGATTGCTGGTGTTGCCATTTTCACTAATGCTAGACAGCTACATTGGGTTTTAAATTTAGGAGGTTACTTCGGGTTACTATTTGTTGTGACTAAATTGCGTAATAGCGCGTGGGGCCTACTAGCGATATTTGCTCTAACAGGCTTCCTTGGTTATACACTTGGGCCAATATTAACACTCTACCTCGGTCTACCTAACGGTTCCCAGATTGTTATGCTATCTCTCGGTAGCACGGGTAGCATCTTTCTAGCTTTATCTGCTTATGTATTGGTTAGTCGTAGAGATTTAAGATTCATGGACGGATTTTTAATGGTTGGCATACTGGTTATGTTCCTGATCGGTATTGGCACTGCGCTGTTTAATATGCCAATGGTATCCATGACTGTTTCCGGGGTATTTATCCTATTGATGTCTGGTATGATTCTTTGGCAGACCAGTGCAATTATACACGGGGGTGAGACTAACTATATTATGGCCACTGTCAACTTATATGTTACGCTCTTCAACCTATTTGTCAGTCTGTTACAGATATTGGGGATAGTTGCCAGCGATGATTGAAAGTTAGGAACTTTATATTTAAAATCATAGAGCTATGGTATAAACCTCATAAGTTTGACAGCAGTTTTTTCGTTCATATCATAATTGATAATGCGAAGATAGGGGAGGTGCAAAGCCTGTATCTAGATTTGTCGAAAATAGAAATCGCTACTAGTATTATTTGGTTCTAGAAAAGGCCGGGTGCTGTTTCCCGGCTAAAAACCGGTAAGAAATAGGATGTGAATCAGACCGAAGAGGATAGAAAACCACTACTAGCACAGTAATAACAAATATTTCGAGACTTAGATGCCAATTTGTTTACTTCTGGGCGGAAACAACTGCATCAAGTTTTTTGAAAGTTAAACTTGGTAACGCCATATCATCAGAGAGCGCTAAGACCGCGTCAATTAATAAATCTGGCTCTGGCACTCCGCCGTAGGCCATCAGCACTCTGGCCTTAGAGATCAACTCAACTTGAGACATAGCCGTAGCACCAGGATCACCCCTAGCATTATCACGCCGCTCTGTCAATTTTTTACCTTCATAAGTTGTGACTGTTACTGCGCCACCCCAAGATATCGGGTAAGCTGAGGAGTAGGGTTCTGCAGCCTTTAAGGTTACCTTCTTCCGAAATTCTGCTAATTCAGCACGAGCTGCTTCAGAAAAAGCGGAACAATCTATTTTGGATAGTGTAAGAGCTGCTGCCACACAGTGCTGAAGCGAGAACTTTGCTTCATAGTCGCTGCTTGGTTCCGGCAGATCACAAATTTCTAGCGCGGTAGGATATGTTTTAACTTCAACTCTCTCAATTATACTCGATAATTTGATGCGGTGTTGTAGACCAATAGATGCGTCAATTACCGAATGAGTATGACGGCATGAAGGCCAGGGTTTTATCGACGTCATCAGTAGTTGCCAATTGCCATTTGGATCTCGTGTAACTGCCGATGGATCTGCATCAGGACAGGTTGCAGCGAACCAGCCTTTTGCGCCTTCAAGAATCGCTTGGGGACCAGTAAAACCGAAGCTTGCTAAATCCGCTGCAAGTATACCTGCTTCCGCCGCACGCCCTGCGTGAAGATGCTTTGTCATAAGAGTTCCATCCTCTAGAAATTGCCAGAGACCAGCAGATTGGGTACCAGCATTCCCTAAAGCATGGACCGTAGCTACCTGATCAAGGCACAATAAAGATGCTGCTGCCATCGCTGAGCCATATGGCCCACATGTAGCTGTATTGTGCCACATACGGTAATGAGATGGACCAACTGCCATGCCAACTCGAGTCATTGCCTCAAACCCCCAAAGGACTGCTTTAAGCATGGCATGTCCGCGCATCCCCCCACGTACTGCAACTGACCAGGCAGCTGGTACCACTATACAGCCTGGATGTGTAACTGAAGACCTATGTACATCATCTATTTCTAAAATATGAGTCAGCGCTCCCCATAAAAAAGCCCACCGAGATGCATCGACCTCAGCAAAGTTTTGCCCTATCAAACGCAATAGAATTGCACCTGGTTTTGTAGAACGCCCTGCAAGAGCATTTGCTATCGCATCTAGTGTTAACAGAGCAGCATGTTTAAGGTCTGTGTGAGTTATAGGTTTGTTAGCAATAAGTTCTGTTAACTGATTGGTCAAAGTTAATTTGCGCACAGGTTATTTTATCTCCCCAACTACGATGCTACTGAAACAATCTGGCAGTAAATGGTGTAGCTGTCCTATAACAGCATCAATGGATATAAGAATATTAGCTTTAAAGTGATACAGTTTCGAGCAGAAAAAAGATGAATAAATAAATAGTGAGAAACGGATGAATAAGCTACTATCAGTTAGTCTGGTTACAGTGATATTTATAATCTCTTGCTCTGTTCGAGCAGATATATATAGATTTTCAGACAGTAACGGGGTGTACGATTTTAGCAGCTTCCCCAAGGATTCTAGATACAAGTTAGTGATGCGTATGCCTGTCTACAAAATAAATAGAGCAGTGCAATCTTACAGGCTTAATTCTACTTGTTACAGATTTTCCATGCGGAGGAGAAAGAGTTATTTGCACTACTCCAATGTAATAATGTCTAGGATGAGATTTAGTTGGACTAACGCAAGACATCGCCAGATCTTTTCTGCAGATGTTAATCGCATAGCAGTGCAATACCAAATAAATCCAGCTCTGCTACATGCAGTAGTTAGTGTGGAGTCATCTTATAATCCTTTGATAGTTTCACAGAAAGGTGCAATCGGGTTGATGCAGCTAATGCCTAAAACCGCTGAGCGCTTCGGTATTGTTAATCCCACAGACCCCATTGCCAACATATATGGGGGTGCACGCTATCTGCGCTGGCTACTTGACAAATTCAACGATACCGGGTTAGCAATAGCAGCTTATAATGCTGGAGAAAGTACAGTGAAAAAATATGGTAATCAGATACCACCATACCTTGAAACTCAAGTTTACGTTCTAAGAGTATTAGACTTGTACCGAAAGTATAAAAGGCATTGTTGTGAGAAAATGCTCGGTATACCTACCAGTAGCACTTAAAAAATATATAAATCGCACTGGAAAAAATTCCTGGACTATCAGGTGGCATTCCGTGACCACTACCTAAATATTAGGTGAGGCTTTCCATTTCACGCAACCTCATGATCAAATGTAGTCTTCGCTTAAAAGTTTTTTGTCTATTAATCTGCGGTACATTTTTTCAGAATGCTCCCATCATCGCCCAGGAACAATCACAAATACAGCCTAAGACCAATACTAAAGACACATTTACAAAATTGACAGTACGGATCGATGGCGTGGAAGGACTGATACGATCTAATATTATTAGTCAACTCGAAATAAACCGCTTCAACGGTAGATGCGCGCCAGATGAGCCCCAGTTGCAATCGCTTCATGCTAAAGCAGCAAGCGACATTCAGGCATCATTGCAGCCGTTCGGTTACTACGAGCCTGTTATTAACAGTATCCTAAAACACACCCTACAGGGTTGGGAAGCCAGATACCATATCCAACCTGGCCGTGCACTACGTATTGCTACTGTAGATATACGGTTGTTTGGCCAAGCTGCCAATGACCCATCTTTTCAGAATCTTATTAGAGAAATGCCTCTGGCAGAAGGTAAGGTGCTCAATCAATTTAAGTATGAAGAATTCAAACAAAATCTGGAAGATCTTGCCACTGAACGCGGTTATTTCGATGCCAGGTTCATTGAGCATGCAATCCAAATTGACTTACATGCTTACCAGGCTACGATCAAACTACACTATGATGTTGGCAGACGCTACCTATTTGGTGATATTACCTTCAAACAAAACTTCCTCTCACAAGAATTCTTGGATAGATACACTATCTTCGAACGCAGCGATCCCTACGATGCGAACGCCCTTCTAAAACTACAGAGTGACCTCAGAGAGAGTGCTTATTTCAGTCGTGTGCGGATTGACGCATCTCCTGATCACAAAACTTCAACTGTGCCAGTCGCTGTAGAAGTAGAGAGGAACAGAAAATATAAATACAGTATTGGAATTGGCTATGGAACCGACTCCGGCCCTAGAGGCAAATTTAAGGTTGAGAACCGCTGGCTCAATCTTCAAGGCCACCACTACAAATCGGAAATACAGTTCTCTCCAATTGGGTCGCTTATCGGTGGTAAATACATAGTTCCCGGTCAAGATCCAACAAAAGAAGAATACGCGTTGACTGCGAACTATGCCCTACAAGATTCTAGTAATCAAGATTTTGCACGTGTTACCACTGGTGGTCTATTCCAAAAAATGATCGATAAATGGCTAAGTATATATACCATAAATTTACAGTACGAAGACTATCAGATTGGCAATGAGCCTCAATCTCACTCGCTTCTCATTATTCCTGGATTTAACTGGACTTGGACAGATGCTGATGACATGCTGTTTACGACGCATGGCTTGCTAATAAGTTTAGAAGTGCGAGGCTCATCTAAGTTACTCCTATCTGATATAGATTTCATACAGGGTATCCTCCACCTGAAATGGATTGATGCTTTAAACAAAGAGAACCGCTTTATCTTCCGAGGAGATATTGGCACAACCGCAATTCGTGAGGACTTTCAGAAGCTCCCCGTGTCGCTCCGTTTCTTTACAGGCGGAGAGACTAGTATCCGCGGCTATAATTATAATAGTATGGGTCCTACTAATGAGCAGAATAACGTTATCGGTGGGAAAAACCTGCTTATAGCAAGTATAGAATACGAGCACCTTATGTGGAAGAACTGGGGCATTGCGGGTTTCTTGGATAGCGGTGGTACATTCAATTATTTGGTCAAGCCTACAATCAAAACCGGCGCTGGTATAGGCGTACGCTGGCGCTCACCTGTTGGTCCAGTGCGAATCGACATAGCCACTGGGCTTAACCGGCAGCCAGAGGATTCATTATTACATCTATCCTTTAGCATCGGACCTGACATGTGAGTATCTCTCTGCCTCTACGTCGATTGCTGCTTTGTCTAAGCTTACTGTCATTTTTACTGCTATTAGTCCTAATTCTCAGCGGAATAACCTTATTTTTTAAAGCACGTCATATTTTACCAGGACATCTTAGCTGTGAAAAAATAAGCATTCAGCTTTCCGGACTGGTACACGTTGAGGGGTTACGGTACGAAAACGGTCCCTTGAAAGTTAGTTTGGCTAGTGCTGATTTAGATTGGGAAGTTACATCTTTTTTTAACCAGTATTTTAAAATCCCTAACTTGCATTTTGAGGGTCTGGAAGTACATCTCCCACCTAGCCAACACAGTCTTATCTCAATGGAAACTCTCGTCTCAATAGAACCTCTAGTAATAACCGATGTAAAATTACCTTTTAAGATCAATTTCTTAGATTTGATTGGGCAAAATATCAGCATCATACCGTCGGGGTGTAATCCGATAAAAATCGAATCTATCAACCTTAGAATATATTCTTCTGAAACCGATAGTTTCTATATCGAGACTTTGGATATTAAATCTCCACTAATCGGAGTTCAATTAAAAGGATATCTTAATTTTGCCGATACATATCCTTTAAAAATCGATCTCGCTTGGCAGGCGCCCCTAGCAGGATATGGAACTCTACAGGGCCATTGTGAGATCAACGGGAAATTAAGCGATAAGATAAAATTAACAAATGTGATAAATGGGATAGCTGACCTAGAAATATATATTAAAGTATCAAAGACGCTAACAGCGGTAAATTGGTCGGCGACAGCTAATCTGGATATAGTAGATCTTAAACCTTTTGTTCCGGGTTCAGCTGGCAAGCAGCTAAGTATCCAATTGCATGGACATGGCGCTATGAAAGAATTTTATTTGGATGGAGAGATATCCAATACCATTAAACCAGCAGTTGGTGCAGCTACTATCCGTTTCACTGCAGAAGGCGAATTTCAATTAATGGGTGGAGCATTTAATCGCTTTCGGAGTTACGGCAAAATAAATACAAACGTGCCACAGATAGGTCTATTTAATGTGCAGTTCAGCGTATTGGGTGATATAAATCAAATAACATTTGATAAACTGTGGATCACATCTCCAGACAAATCGCTTAATCTTGCCGCAGAAGCAGAGGTAAAAATTGCAAAAAAATTCAGATTCAATGTTAACGGAAAATGGAGATCTCCTCTAGCCTTGCCGTTACGTGGTATCACACAAATAGAAAGCTCCAATGGCAAATTTTCTATAGAAGGCAACCTAAAAGAATACCGATTTCAACTGACGGCTGCTGACCTGCAAGGGCCAAATATCCCAAAAGGAAACTGGGAAGTGACCGGCAAAGGTTCAAATCGTGCTGTCCGAGATGTCAAAATAATTGGTAAAATTCTAGAAGGTGAGATACGAGCGTCTACCGATGCTACTTGGGATCCAGAAATAGTTTGGAGTGTAACAGTTAGCGGTAATGGGATCAATCCAGGCGTGTACTATAAAGATGCACAAGGAAAGCTTGATTTTCAGCTCAGGACCGATGGCAGTTTCGAGAGTGCTGATTTGCATGCTAATCTCTTTTTGGGAGGATTAAAAGGTGTACTGAGAGGCCTAAAAGTTGTTGGCAATGCCGATGTTGGTATTCATAACCAGAATGTAAAGATCCGTAATTTATTATTTGTTATTGGTGATAACCATCTAGAAGCAATTGGTAATTTGAACGAACGTTGGGATCTATCTTGGAAGCTGAGTGTGCAGCAACTACAGTCACTAATTCCTGGATTGGATGGTGCTATCACCAGCACAGGTAATATAGGCGGCCCTCGCACTCAGCCATTCATAGCTGTTAAGTTTACTAGCAAAAACCTGAGGAAAGGTAACAATCAAATACAGCAACTGCGCGGTGAGGCTAAAATTGATTCCAGTAGCGTCAGCCGCTCACAGCTTAAGGTATCAGGAAATGGCTTGATTATAGGCGGACAGAAATGGCAAATTCTCCGTCTCGATAGTACCGGGACCGTAGCTAATCATGAGTTAGAAGTGGAACTTATCGGTGACTCTAGAAGAGTTCTACTTAATATACTGGGCGGTTTGCAAACCTCAAGAATGCTTTGGCAGGGTCGCATCATGCGACTGAAAGCTAAAGATAATACTCTTGGAAACTGGAACATAGAGGAGCCGGCTATCGTACGTATTTCTGTCAATGAAGTCACTATTGATGCTATTCGTATGAGCAGTACACTTCCTCTATTATGCAAGCGATATAAGTGGCAGCAGTACAGTGACTTAAACGAAACCCGGCATAATAGCCTGCAAAATGCAGGACAGGCGCCATTCTATATCCTTTTCGAGAGCTGCAGTAACATAAGATTAGACATTAACGAGCGAACAGTTACTGTGCAGACGCGCCTAAATATAGCTCAAGCCGGATATTTACAGGCCAATCTGCAAATTGAGAAACCACTTGGAGCTGCAGTATTGAACGGTAAGATCGACGCTAGTACCACAGATTTGAAAATTGTGTCGACTTTATTACCACAGATTACAGAAATTTCTGGACGAATTTGGGCTAACCTGTCCTTAGGCGGTACTTTGACTAAGCCTGTAGTGCAAGGCACAATGCGTGTGGAAAGCGTGGGTATGAAAATCCCGGATATGGGCCTGATGCTACATGACATCCAGCTTACTGCCACTAGCTGTGGTCAGTGGCCACTTCAGTTGTTTGGTTCTGCTCAATCAGAAGTAGGAAAGCTCCAATTAGCTGGAAAACTAGATCCTGTGAAAAGAAGCATCAATCTAAAGATTAAAGGTGAAGATTTTCAGGTGGTTAGAAATACCAATCTGCAAATTCAGGTCAGCCCTGATCTCAGTATCGACTATACTCCACAACTGATTCAGATAACAGGTATAGTCAATATTACCCATGCCATTCTCATAATGGGTAGACAGAATCTAGGTACAGTCAATTTTTCCAATGACGCTATTATCATTAAAAATCGCGATGGCAAAACTCTACAGTCCAAAAATGCACAGGATATAGCTATATTTGCAGACATACGTCTAGTTCTAGGCCGAGATGTTTATTTGGAAACTCACGCATTCAGAGGCAAGGTGCAAGGTGATCTACAGATTGTAGAAAACTCAGAATTGGCTACCCGAGGCACTGGTAATATCGAAATTGTAGCCGGTAAATATCGAGTATACGGCAAAGAGCTAGATATACAAAGTGGCCAACTGTTGTTCAGCAACAGTCCACTTGACAATCCGATCTTGGAGCTTCAGATAGTCAGAAAAGAGCGAGATATTATTTCTGGAGAAGAGATCATGGCATGTGCTCAGATCAGTGGAACTATAAAAAAGACTATGCTGAAATTCTTGTCTACCCCAAAGATGTC
>CAIRZE010000079.1 GCA_903882995.1 uncultured Candidatus Competibacteraceae bacterium | reverse complement strand
TATCATTCTTTAGATCGTACTCTAGGTGCTCGCCGCTAAATATATCCTGCCCTCGTATAATTTTAACAGAACCTTCCATAACTACCTTACCGCTAGCCACATCGTACTCAACTCTCTTGCTAGTCCCATGCATTTCTGGTTTAGCAGCAGCTGGTTTATAGCGCAGACTAGCAGGGTTACCAGTAGCATACATACGTTGAAAGATGTTATTCTTGACTTGGATGGTAGCAGCGTCGGCGTCGAGCTGCATTGAGCCTTGTATAATAACCACATTGCCTTCATAGAGACTGGTACCAGTTTTCTGGTCAAGTTGGCCACGGTCAGCTTCCAATTGGATCGCCTGGGATTTATCTACTGGGATGGCAATGGCCAACTCTGCTAATATAACAACATATATAGCAGCGAATATGAACCTAATGCTTCTTATATGGTTCATAATAACCCCTTACTTCGGAAAGTAGTTCCAATTTCTCGCGATCGAGATAGGCTCGAATGCCGACAGCTCGTAGCTCGCTGCCTGGCGTTACGGCTTTGGACAGCGCTGTTGTCTCAGCGTAACGGTCACCTAAATTAATCAAGACGTCATGTGTATTAACTTCGATCGGTGAGTTTCCACTATCGGTGGTGCCGTACATTACTACAGCACCTTCTAACCGTATAGTTTTCTGATCAGCGGCAATCCAACCCTTCTCAGCCCGAAATTGCCATTTTCGTGACTTGCCGTCCTGTTGATACCAGTCTAATGTCGGCTGTTCGATTTTAGTTCCTAACTTGCCTGGTAATTGTCGCAACAGAGGTGCTTCAACTACATATTCCCGTAAACCTGTCATACTCATACGCACTGCATGAAACTTTTCGATGCTCAAAACAGGTGCTTGAATATTTGGTAACTGCACCTGTATCGAGGATTCTACCCATCTTAGCAAACAGTAGCTAAATATAGCCAAAACTAATACAATGGCCAGGTGGAAAGATCCACGTAAGCTTTCTGGCCCATTGATCTTCATTGGAGATAGTGACGACGCATTTTACTCAACTGCCCGCGAGACTCCAACAATAGCTCACATACATCTCGGGCTGCACCACATCCACCACGGTGTGGGGTTTGCCAGTGTGAGCGACTGGTCACAAAAGGATCAGCATCCTGCACTGATATAGCCAATCCTACTCTGATCATTACCGGCAAATCGATTAAATCATCACCAACATAGGCGATTTTCTCAGTGGAAATGTTCAAACTGATCTTTAACTGTTCGAACACTTTAAGCTTATTCCGCACGCCAAGATACGCATAACGGATACCAAGATCATTTATGCGACGCTCTACCGAATCTGTGTGCCGACCGGAAATGATAGCAATTTCAATGCCTGCATCTAGCAGCATCCTTATACCGTGTCCATCTCGGCTATAGAACGCATTGAATGTGTTACCATCGTCTCCAAAATATAGACGGCCGTCTGTCAGTACACCGTCCACGTCAAATATTACTAACTGTATTAAGGCAGCTCTACTAAGTAAATCCTGCATCTTCCGGCCTCTCTATTCTCAATAATCAGAGCACTCCAGCACGTAAAAGATCGTGCATGTTAAGCACGCCAACCAGCTTATCATTTGAGTCTACTACCGGCAGTGCACTGATCTTATATTTTTGCATAATTTGTAGCGCCTCGGCAGCTAAAGTACCAGACATGATAGTTTTACAGCTTTTAGTCATTACTTCACCGACGCATGCAGAATGAAAATCTACTTGCCTATCTAGAGCCCGACGTAAATCACCGTCCGTAAAAATTCCAAGTACATGTTGATCTACATCGACTATAATAGTCGTACCCAGCCCTTTACAGCTCATCTCCAGCAAAGCATCCTTAAGCAAATCATCTGGTAAGCTGCAAGGCATATGCTTGCCAATATGCATTACGTCGTCGAGTTGCAGCAACAGGCGGCGACCTAATCGCCCGCCTGGGTGAGAACAGGCGAAATCCTCGGCTGTGAAACCACGAGCCTCTAATAAAGTCACTGCTAGAGCATCGCCCATTGCCAAGGCAGCCGTGGTGCTGGAGGTCGGAGATAATCCAAGAGGACAGGCTTCCTGTGAAACACTAACGTCAATATGAATATCAGCCCGTTGTGCTAAAGTTGAATCAGGATTACCTGTCATTGCTATTAAAGGTACGCCTAGCCGTTTAATCAACGGCAATAGGGTCAGAATTTCATTTGTCTCTCCGGAATTGGACAGCGCAACTACTACGTCTTGGGTGGTAATCATCCCCATATCACCGTGATTAGCTTCAGCAGGGTGAACAAAGAAAGCGGGGGTACCAGTACTAGCGAGGGTCGCGGCAATTTTACCGCCTATATGACCAGACTTTCCAATACCAAGTACAACTATCCGGCTTCTGCACCCTAACATCAAGTGGCATGCATATATGAAGCGTTCATCAATCCTTGTCGAGAGCTGCATAACTGCATGTGCCTCAACAGCTAACACTTGTCTGGCAAGTTCTTTAAGCTTGTCGTTATGAATAGGCATATTAGGTTAGATTGTACCAGCTATACCGATAAGTCACAGTAGCAAAAATTATCGATAGATTTAAATCTTTTCTTTTAGTCTATATAGCAGTAGTTTCCGATTCTGCATATTTATTATAGAATCGGAAGATTTAGAGTAGGTACCGCACATGCTTCTTAAAGCAACAAGGAAGTTCAAATCTCAATACAAGTGGTATATGCCGCTGATCTAGCTAAAGGTGCGTTTAGTATTTCTAAAATTAACCGACTATTAAACACTTTAGTTCCCCTGAATGAGGATCTATATCTAGGAATTACATTTTAGGAATTACATTTATAGTATAGGTATTGGTGCTACTAATATGGGAAAGGGCGGCGAAGGCCGTACCGCCCTCCGCCCCCTGACAGAGAAGTTAGTATTATGGCTGATAGTTTTCCTCTAAAAGCTTGGCATGAGCCGCTGCCAATCGCGCAATAGGTACCCTAGGCGACGAACAGGATACATAGGTCAGGTTAGCATAATGGCAGAACCGCATTGAGCGTGGATGGCCGCCTTGTTCACCACAAATACCAACTTTTAGGCCATTCCTAACCTTACGGCCGTTCTTAACTGCGAATGACATTAATTGTCCAACGCCCTTCGTATCTAAGGCTTCGAAAGGATTATCCTTGAGGATGCCTGACTGATTATAGAATGGCAAGAATTTGTTTTCAGCATCTTCGCGTGAGAAAGAGAATGTGGCTTGAGTTAAATCATTGGTACCGAATGAGAAAAATTCAGATACTTCGGCTATTTCCTCAGCACGCAGGCAGGCCCTCACTACTTCTATCATAGTACCAAACTCGAAATCCACCTTAACTGCGTATTTCGCCTCAACATCTGGCAGCACTTCATCCAACAAAGCACGTACTCTATTTAGCTCTTCCGCTGTACAGACCTGAGGTACCATAATTTCCGGATGTACATCTACCTTTTCCTGGACGCATTCCGCTGCCGCCTCCAGAATAGCGCGAATTTGCATTTTGTAGATTTCAGGATAAGTTAAGCCGAGACGGACGCCGCGATGACCCAACATCGGGTTTATTTCATGCAAGGCGCGCACCTTCTGCAGAATCTCTTCTTTCTTAGATAAGATGTCTGAAACTAGGTGACTATCATTTAGGATACCAAGTTTCTCTACTGCTTGTGGATTAACCTGACGTAAAACTTGACTGATAGATTCTAAACCCTGTGCGGTATGGTACAAGTGACGCAAATGCTCGATATCATTAAGCAACGTTTGCTCAGAAGGGAGGAATTCATGAATTGGAGGATCAAGCAAGCGTACTGTGACCGGTCGCGGCGCCATTACACGAAAAATCTCTTTAAAATCGCTACGTTGAATCGGCAATAACTTGGCTAAAGCGACCTCACGATCTTCTGTAGTCTCAGCCAGAATCATCTCTAGAACAATTGGCAGCCTATCGGTTGCATTGAACATACGCTCAGTGCGGCATAGGCCGATACCCATAGCGCCATAATTTGAAGCACGCTGTGCTGCTTCAGGGGTATCCGCATTGGCCATGACCTTTAGTGAGGCAATCTCATCAGCCCAGCTGAGCAAAGTTCTCAGTTCTGGAGTGAATTCCGGTTCAACAGTAGGAATTTCGCCTAGAAATACACGACCGGTACCGCCATCTATGGTAATTACATCGCCTTCATGCAGCACTGTATCGCCGATAGTCGCCTGACGCTGGTAGACATTAACTTCAATATCTTCTGCACCAACTACACAGGGTTTACCCATGCCACGTGCTACAACAGCCGCGTGTGAGGTTTTACCACCCCTACTAGTTAGTATACCAACTGCTGCAAAGAAACCATGGATATCTTCAGGCTTAGTCTCTTCGCGCACCAGGATAATTTTCTCGCCATCTCCACGTCCTCGCTTCACTGCTGTATCCGCATCGAAAACAATTTTTCCAGAAGCTGCGCCTGGGGAGGCGCCCATCCCCTGTGAAGCAGGAGCAGCCTTGTATTTCTTATCGAGTTGCGGGAACATCATCTGTTCTAGAGATTCTGGATCGATACGAAGCAATGCCTTCTCACGGTTGATCAAGCTTTCGTTAGCCATTTCCACCGAGCTGCGCACCATCGCGGCTGCATTCATTTTTCCGTTGCGAGTCTGCAGACAGTAGAGAACACCCTTTTCAATTGTATATTCGTAATCCTGTACCTCACTATAGTGGTCTTCTAGCTTGTTGCGCAGTTCTACTAATTGCCGGAACATTTCCGGAATCTCGTCCTTCATCTCCAGCACTGGTTTTGGGGTACGTGTGCCAGCTACTACGTCCTCACCTTGCGCGTTGACAAGATATTCACCATACATCACATTTTCACCAGTGCCTGGATCGCGTGTGAAGCCAACCCCGGTGGCACAGTCGTTACCCATATTGCCAAATACCATAGTCACTACATTAACTGCGGTACCGTTGGCCATATCTGGGGTAATCTTAAACTCACGACGATAATCCACTGCACGCTGGCCCATCCAAGAGTTGAATACCGCCTTAACGGCTAGATCAAGTTGCTCATATGGGTCTTGCGGGAACGGCTTACCAGTTTGCTCTTGAACAACTTGTAAGAATAATTGAACAATATCGAGCAGGTCATTAGCGCTCAGACCAAGATCAACCTTAACACCTGCCCTGCGTTTGATTGCTTCAAAGTGCTCATCAAAAAAGCGGTCGTCAATTCCCAGCGCAATCTTCCCAAATAACTGGATGAACCGTCGATAAGCATCGTAACCGAAACGTTCGTTACCAGTTAACTTAATCAGGCTAGATAAAGTAGTGTCATTTAGACCGAGGTTTAGGATAGTATCCATCATCCCAGGCATAGACATAGCAGAACCTGAACGTACAGATACCAGTAACGGGTTATTGCCGCCAAATTGTTTACCAGTTTCTTTTTCTAGCCAACCTATATTTTCCCGTACATTCCCCATTAATCCTTCTGGTAGGCGATTGCTAGCAATGTAATCCAGGCAGGCTTCTGTAGTAATCACAAATCCTGGTGGCACCCGTAACCCAATTTGGGTCATTTCACAGAGATTAGCACCCTTACCACCTAAGAGCATTTTGTTTTTACCATCTCCTTCGGTATACTTATAAATGTACTTTTTTGCCATAATCCTACCTTCTAATTTATACTGAGATTAATATCAAAAATACGCCAATCACCAGTGATGTGATTTATCAAGTAAACCAAGTCCAAACAGCTAGGATTAACAATTATTCATAACTTGGAGTGGCGTTATTCGCTATTGTGGTTAAAGATAGCCGCTAGAAGAGATAATTGCCAAGATTAATCACACCTAAATGTAATGGCACTGCTTGCTACTTGAATACTAGATAGTAACCATCTCTGACGGTAAGCACACTACCAGCCTGCCATTGTAGTAGCAACACCTTGTTAACACAATCTCGGCTATATAGTGCTTCCCAGATATCTACATTTTTATAAAGAATTTAACATAGTGACAGAATAGTCCGTTATTCTAGGAAACTATGTCTCAATTTCTAAGCTATGGCCATTGACAATGGACTACACAGAGGATCCCATATGGGATCCGCCAGTCATTATATACAGAATACAGCTCGTAATTGTTGTGAAAAATTTATTTTCCCTCCTTTCCAAACTGGTATGTATCACACAATGAGTAAATTGATTATCAATGGTGGTGTCCCTCTAAATGGTGAATTACGAGCTTCCGGCGCAAAAAATGCGGTACTGCCGATTCTAGCTGCTACGCTATTAGCAGATGCACCAATGACAATTAGCAACGTACCGCATTTACAGGATGTTACTACAACAATGGAGTTGCTTGGTCGCATGGGTGTCGACTTAGTTGTCGATGAAAGAATGAATATTCATGTGGATCCGCGAACAATTCACACCTTTCAGGCTCCTTATGAACTCGTTAGGACCATGCGTGCTTCAATTTTGGTGTTAGGTCCTTTAGTGGCCCGCTTCGGGCAAGCAGAAGTTTCATTACCAGGTGGATGCGCTATAGGTCCACGACCAGTTAACCTGCACATAAAAGGATTAGAGGCCATGGGTGCAGATATTAAAGTCGAAAATGGTTACATCTGTGCCAGTGCTAATAGACTGAAAGGTGCTCATATTGCATTGGACTTAGTCACCGTAACTGGCACAGAAAACTTGATGATGGCTGCAGTTTTAGCTCATGGAACAACAATAATAGAGAACGCGGCCCGTGAACCGGAAGTAGTAGATCTAGCCGATTGCCTCAAAGCTATGGGAGCCCAGATTACTGGTGCTGGTACCAACACACTTGTCATTAATGGAGTCAATCGGCTCAATGGTACAAATTACCAGGTCCTCCCAGATCGTATTGAGACAGCTACTTACCTGTTAGCAGGCGCAATCACTGGAGGGCGAGTAAAGGTAAAGAATACCAGACCAGATACTCTAGAGGCTGTGTTACTCAAAATGGATGAGGCTGGCATTCAGGTTAACACCGGCTCAGACTGGATAGAAGTCGAAACAGCTGGCAATCGCCCTAAAGCTGTGCGTATACGAACTGCACCCTATCCAGCTTTCCCTACAGACATGCAGGCTCAGTTCGTAGCCCTTAACTCTGTCGCTAAAGGTGTCGGTATGATAACTGAAACGGTGTTCGAAAACCGTTTTATGCATATTCAGGAACTGAATCGCATGGGTGCTCAAATCGCATTGGAAGGCAATACTGCCATCAGTATTGGGGTCCCCCGCTTAACAGGTGCTCCAGTAATGGCAACTGACCTGCGAGCCTCTGCCAGTCTAATTTTAGCAGCACTAGTCGCAGATGGTGATACTGTTCTAGATCGAATCTACCATATTGATCGTGGTTACGACTGCATTGAGGAGAAGCTATCACATCTAGGTGCACGCATCCGAAGGACGCCTGGTTAGTTAGTAGTCATATCCATTATGTTCTGTCATAATAGGCGCTTAGTATTTTCAGATCAGTCATCTGATGACACCGTGGTACAGCTAGTTAAAATTGAATCAGGGAAAACTATATGTTTAGGATTTACCATAAACAAATTTAACAAAGTGCAGATGGTAGATATATTAGGATAGCTCTAAATGGCTAATCTGAAAGATTTAGTAGATTATATCAACAACCTGCTAGAAATAAGAAATTTCAAAGACTGTTGCCCTAACGGCTTACAAGTACAGGGACGCATCGAAGTTCGCACCATTGTCGGAGGAGTGACAGCCTGTCAAAGGCTACTGGATTTGGCAGTTAAATACAAAGCAGATGCTGTGTTGGTGCATCATGGCTATTTTTGGAATGGTGAAGATCCTTGTATCACCGGTATGAGACAGCGGCGGCTCTATACCTTACTCCGTAACGAGATCAGCCTGATTGCCTATCACTTACCAATGGATGTACATCCAGAACTCGGCAATAACGCTCAATTAGCC
>CAIRZE010000078.1 GCA_903882995.1 uncultured Candidatus Competibacteraceae bacterium | reverse complement strand
CGATTTACCTAATTTTTACGAGTTTTTCTCCAATACAGTACTGTACGGATCTACTTTCTTTCTAGGCCTGTTGTTAGGCATTCTATGCGAGGCAGGAACTATTCTAAATCCAGTGGTTCTAAAACTACTTGTTCTAGGCATGCTATCGTTATTAATCTCCGGTATCGGTGGCATCCTGGGCGGGTACGTGCTATACTACTGGTCAGGTAAGAAATACAATCCAGTCATTGGCATTGCTGGAGTTAGTTGTGTACCGACTACTGCCAAGGTTGCACAGAAATCTGTAGCTCCAGGAGTTGTCATCCTCCCACACGCCCTAGGTGCTAACATCAGTGGTGTCATCACCACTGCCATCTTTGCAGCAGTCTACGTCGCGCTGCTACTACAGAAAGGATAATTCATCTGAAGCCGGTGTGGGTCGTGCTGCTTGCATGCCCCCACCGCCGGGTCGAACTAGGTCCACTAATCAACCCATCTCGTTATCATGCGCATCGACGGCTTTTTAAACTAGCTTAGAAATGATTCTTTTATAAGGTGTTCTATGATATTATGCCACCGCCGGCGCGGGGACGATTGCCAATACCTAGCGGTGGGCCGACAATCAAATTGCCGCTTGAATAGCATCAAAACTATGACAATGACGGACAATAAGAAGGCCAAAGAAGTGTTGGGAACCCCAGCATAAGGTAGTATTAAAAAAATTAGTATTGAGAAAGCTATAATCCAACCCCAAGGGATAAATAGAAAATAGCGGATATCAAAGTTATTACTATCACGCCTGACTATTAGTCTAATTGGCCAATCGTCCTGCATTACATAAGCTTTTCGCCGCATTTCTAATCGCTCGTTGTTCTCAAATATGATTATAAAATCATTAAGTAAGAGTAAACGACGAAATTTTCTGAACTGCATGTCGCTACCTTTTACTAGTAGTTGCGTCACTCGGCCCGAATGGTGAATTTTCAATTCAGTTGTCATTACTCACCAGCAACTTTAAGCACTATTTTACCGATAGATTTACGAGCTAAGACCTGGCTCAATGCCTCAACCGCGAGTTCTAACGGATAAATTTTTGAAACGTTGGGCTTAATAGTACCTTCTATATACCATTTCATTAAGATCTGAAGACTTTCACTCATGATATTCGGGTGGCGTTGAGCATAAGCCAGCCAGTTTATGCCAATTACGTCTATGTTTTTGACGAGCAAGTAATTAGCAGGAATTTGTTGGATATTACCTCCAGCAAACCCAATTACCAAGATTCTTCCCTCAAAGGCGATACTGTGTAGAGAAGCATTAAACAGCTCGCCTCCAACTGGATCATAAACAACGTCCGCGCCACGGCCATCGGTAAACTCTTTTATTCTAGGACTAATACTATCTCGACTGGTATTTATAAAGTAGTCTGCTCCATGAGCGCGAGCTACTGCCAGTTTTTTTTGACTACTAGCAGTAGCTATAACTTTAGCACCTAGTTTTTTACCGATAGTTACTGCGGTCAAGCCAACACCGCCAGATGCTCCATGCACAACAAGCGTTTCCCCAGAACATAACTTAGCTCGATGATATAACGCAATATGAGAAGTACCAAATACCACTGGAAATGCTGCACCATGCTCATATGGCATGGACTCTGGCATCACTACACAAAAGCTGGCAGGTACCACAACCTGCTCGGCATAACCACCGTAAGGAGTAATAGCAATTACCCGTTTCCCGATAGTAAACCGCGTGACTTCCTCTCCTATTTCAAGTATGTCTCCTGCCACTTCAAAGCCAGGACTAAATGGTATTTGCGGTTGTACTTGGTACCTTCCTTGAGTGATCAGGCTATCAGCAAAATTTATTCCACAGGCTCGCACTCGTATGCGAACTGACCAGGGGTTAATTGGCGGTTCTGGTAAATCCTCTAACCTTAGGGAAGCATTACTACTTAAACTTCGGCAAACAATCGCTTTCACTGATATTTCCCTTGTATTAGAGATCAGCAGATATGTGGTCCTCTCTGGAAGAGTTTAGGAGTTTTCAGAACCCTGAAACCCCCTAATATAAGCGGTATAACCATAATTTATATCTCTTCTTATTAGTGTCTCTCCGTCTCGGCTGTAGTACTTAAACTTGAGGTTACATACAGTTTACTGTTAACTCTAATTCGAAAATTATGTTCGTCATTCTTCTTTATCCACTATATATCTCTCATGTTCAATCATGGCATATGCTGAGTGATTATGAATAGATTCAAAATTTTCTGATTCTACCGAGTAAGCTGCTACCCGCTCGTCTTGATTCAACTTTGTAGCAATATCACGTACCATGTCTTCGACAAATTTTGGGTTATCATATGCGTGTTCAGTGACGTATTTCTCATCAGGCCGTTTAAGCAAACCATATAGCTGACAGGATGCCTCTTTTTCAACCATATCCACAAGTTCTTCGATCCAGACAACCCTGTCCACACGAACATTGATAGTTACGTGGGAACGCTGATTATGCGCCCCATATTTAGAGATTTTCTTCGAACAGGGACACAGGCTAGTCACAGGTACCACTACCTTAATATTCACAGATGGCTTACCATCACGGATTTCACCGATGAAGTGCACTTCATAATCCATCAAGCTTTTAACACCTGATATCGGAGCAGCCTTAGTGACAAAATAGGTGAAAGTCATTTCTATTTGGCCAGTATTAGATTCCAATCGATCAGTCATCTCAATAAGCATATCATTGAAGGAATCTACGGAAACTTTCCTGCCAGGGACATTTAGAATCTCCACAAATCTGGACATGTGCGTACCCTTAAGATTATGTGGCAGGTTAACGTACATGTTGAATGTGGCAATAGTATGGTGTTCACTACCACTACGGTCGCTAACCTTAATAGGGTATCGGATACCCCTTATGCCAACTTTATTAATCGACAGATGTCTAGTGTCAGTACTATTCTGAACGTCTGGTATATGAACTACCGAGCACAGGGCAGCGGAATTCATAGTCAATGGGTTCATGCAATCCTCTCAGCAGCATGCAATCGCATACTTTCATTCAAATTCAAAACTTTTGAAACACACTTCGCGTTTATTTTTAACGAGATACCCAACTCAGCCATACACTTCTAACTATATCAATCATATATCAACTATAGACAGCATTGGAATTGAGCTGCCTATTTCCCAATCTGCTAACTGACTAATAACCGAATCTACATCAAGCCCGTACTCTGCTAGTAACTCACACCGCTCACCTTGCTCTATGAAAATATCTGGCAACCCAATGTTGCGTACTGGGGTCTTAATACCATGTAATGCTAAACATTCATTAATTGCACTACCGGCGCCGCCAGCTACTACGTTCTCTTCTAAAGTTACTAACCAGCGGTGCTCAGCTGCAAGCATCACCACGACAGCCTCATCCAATGGCTTGATAAAACGCATATTTACAACGGTTGCATCTAGTCTATGGGCTACAATTTCAGCGATATTGACCATGCTGCCGAATGCTAGCAATGCTAAATCTCTACCGCGCCTGCGTATTTCCGCTTTCCCGATCGGCAGCGCATGCATCTCGCGCTCTGGCATTACTCCTGAACAATTTACACGCGGATAGCGTACCACTGCTGGCTGATTCAATTGGAAACCAGTGTATAGCATATGTCGGCATTCACTCTCATCAGCTGGTGCCATTACTACTAAATTTGGAATACAACGCAAAAAACTGTAATCAAAACTACCAGAGTGTGTTGGCCCATCAGGACCCACTATCCCAGCTCGATCAACCGCAAACATTACTGGCAGATTTTGTAGCGCCACATCGTGTACTAATTGATCGTAGGCACGCTGTAGGAAGGTAGAATAAATTGCCACCACTGGTTTTAAACCATCACAAGCTAAACCTGCAGCTAGCGTCACTGCATGTTGCTCAGCTATGGCAACATCGAAATATCGATCTGGAAAGCGTTTGGAGAACTCTACTAATCCAGAACCCTCACGCATCGCTGGCGTGATACCGATCAGTCGTTTGTCTTGTTCAGCCATATCGCATAACCACTCCCCGAATACCTGCGTATACGTGAGCCCTACACTTGCATGTGACTTATCTTGCATAAGCCCATAGTTTGGATCGAAAGAGCTGACACCATGATAGCCAACTGGCTCATCCTCAGCGAGCTTGTATCCTTTACCCTTACGGGTCACAACATGTAGCAAAAGAGGTCCCTTGAGCAAACGTAGATTACGCAGAGTCTGCACCAAGGTCAGCAAGTCATGTCCATCCACTGGCCCAAAATAATTAAAGCCTAATTTCTCGAAAAGCGTACCTGTAGGTGTAAATATACCTTTGACGTATTCCTCTGCACGTCTTGCAACTTTTAACATCGGTGATACATGGCT
>CAIRZE010000077.1 GCA_903882995.1 uncultured Candidatus Competibacteraceae bacterium | reverse complement strand
AGACTTATATCTCTTTTATCTCGATGGTTATCACGATCAATTTTACTAATCGATATTAATCATACTCATTTACAAATGATATCTTTGCAATCATCTCCTTTATGTAACAGATTAGACACTTTCTTTCCTACCTACAGTGTTTGGAATCTATCTTAAACTAGCTCAAACTCTCATAGAGAGGGTTCACTTTTATCGTAGAAGGGGAGTAACATTCATGCGAATGGATAAGCTAACAAGCAAATTCCAAATTGCCTTAAGCGATGCTCAAAGTCTAGCAATAGGTCGCGATCATCAATTTATTGAGCCTGTGCATTTAATGCTAACACTTGCTTGTCAAGTCTAGAGTAAATGTTGATCTGTTGCTTCTACAATTGTGTGGGATGCTAGAGTACCTACCACGGCCGGAAGGAAACAATGGAGATATACAGATTTTTAACTCCCTATCCCACTTGTTCAATTTAACTGATAACTTGCACAGAAGCATAAAGACATATATATCTCTTCTGAGTTATTCGTGCCAATGGATGATAAGGGTGGAATTAGGCACCGTTCTGCATAAATTTGGTGCTAATTTAAGATGGTTATTGAACATAGGATAAAAGATATACGCGTGGTGAACCGGGCGTTGGTAAAACAGCAATCGTTGAAGGGTTAGCACAGCGCATTATTAATGACGAAGTACCTGAAGGTTTGAAACTGAAGAGGATCATGGCACTAGATATTGGTGCACTAATCGCCGGTGCGAAGTTCCGTGGAGATTTCGAGGAACAGCTTAAAGCAGTACAGTATTGTAAGCTTTAAACAAACATGGGGGTCAGATCATCCTGTTCATCGACGAATTACACACAATGGTAGGTGCAGGCAAAGCAGATGGTTCGTTCAATAGATGCTTGCAATTATGCTTAAGCCAGCGCTGGCTTGTGGCGATCTGCACTGTATTGTATTGGTGCGACTACTTTAGATGAGTATCGTAAGTATATTGAGAAGGATACTGCTCTAGAAAGACGTTTCCAGAAAGTTATTAGTACACACACCTAGTGTAGAAGACACTATCGCGATTCTGCGCGGACCGCATGAGCGCTACGAAGTGCATCATGGAGTTGAGTGAGATTACTGATCCAGCTATTGTTGCTTCTGCTAACCTCGCTCGTCGATATATCAACGATCGCAACTTGCCTGATAAGGCCATTGATTTGATGGACGAAGCTGCTTCCAGCATACGTATGGAAATTGATTCTAAGCCTGAAGAGATAGACAGGCTCGACGGTTAATCCAATTGAAGATTGAGCGTGAAGCGTTGAAAAATGAAGTCGATGATGGATATAGAAAGTGACTAGAGTTATTGAAACAAGAAATTTCCCGGTTAGAAGTAGAGTTTAAAGATTTAGAGAAGGTTTGGAAGTCTGAAAAATTAGCTCTAAAAGGTTCAACACAGGTTAAAGAGGAACTAGAAAGGGCAAGGCTTTGGATACAGTGCGGCGAGCGATCTAGCGCGCATGTCAGAATTAGCCTATGGCCGTATTCCCCGAATTGGAGCGTAGGTTGAGGCAAGCTACTGTAGCAGAAACCAGCAATGGACAATTCAAGCTGTTACGCAACAATAAGGTCACAGAAGAAGAAATTGCTGAAGTAGTTTCTAAGTAGACAGGAATTCCTGTTTACAAGATACTGATTGGTGAGCGTGACAAACTACTGCGTATGGAAGAGGTAATACAGCAGCGAGTGATAGGACAGAACGAGGCCGTCAAGGCAGTCAGTGATGCTATCCGCCGTTCGCGTGCTGGTCTATCTGATTATAATAGACCTAATGGATCTTTCCTGTTTTTAGGTCCTACTGGTGTGGGTAAGACTGAACTGGGTAAGGCACTCGCTGCATTTCTTTTCGATACCGAAGATGCGATAGTAAGGATCGACATGTCAGAGTTCATGGAGAGACATTCTGTATCTCGGATGATCGGTGCTCCACCTGGATATGTTGGCTATGACGAAGGTGGATATCTAACTGAAGCAATCAGACGGAAACCATATTCTGTAATTTTACTGGATGAGATTGAGAAAGCATATCAGGATATATTCAACATTTTATTACAGGTTCTAGATGATGGAAGATTGACAGATGGTCGGAGACGTACAGTGGATTTTCGCAATACCGTAATTGTGATGACCTCTAATCTTGGGTCCAGATGATTCAAGAGATGTCGTCTGTAGAAAACAATTCTTCTTTGATGAAGAGCCTGATACTGACACAGGTAGCAGATCATTTTTGACCTGAGTTTATTAATAGAATCGACGAAGTGGTAGTGTTCCATCCACTAGGTCAAAATCAGATTCGGTCGATTGTGGACATTCAGATTGGATATCTGCGTAAGCGCTTAGCCGATAGAGAGATTGGATTAGAGGTATCCATATTGGCTATGGATAGGCTAAATAAAGTTGGTTTCGATTCAGTTTATGGTGCACGTCCGCTAAAGAGAGCAATTCAGCAAGAATTGGAGAATTCCCTAGCTCTAAGCATTCTAGCAGATGAGTTTAGCTCAGGAGATACCGTAGAAGTTGATTTTGTTAAAGAAGGAAGTTTACTATTCTTTAAGAAAGACTGAAGCCTGTTTGGATAAGTAAATCAAGATATTACAGATAAATTCTTCTAACTAATCTTGATTTTTAGAAATTATAGATGTTAATTACCGAAGGTGCTGTATTGGGAAGTATGCAAAGATGAAAAGAAGGATACGCAAAGCAGTATTTCCAGTAGCCGGTCTTGGAACGCGATTCTTACCTGCTACTAAGGCTAGTCCTAAGGAAATGTTACCAATAGTTGACAAACCATTGATCCAATATGGAGTTGAAGAGGCTGTAGCAGCCGGGATTGATACTCTTATATTCATAATAGGCAGAACTAAGAATGCTATAGCAGACCACTTCGATAAGGCCTATGAATTAGAGGTTGAACTCAAAACTCGTGGAAAAACTGACCTACTCAGAATAGTACGTAACATTGTTCCATCCAGCGTTGAATGTGTATATGTACGGCAAGCAGAAGCTCTTGGATTGGGGCATGCTGTATTGTGTGCAAGACGTGTGGTTGGTGATGAACCATTTGGAATTATATTAGCTGATGATTTAATCAAGGAGGATATTAAAGATGGCGGTGCATTAAGTCAGATGGTTCGCCATTTTAACAAATACCAGTGCTCAATCCTAGGCGTAGAGCGCGTACCTCCAGAAGAAGTATACAGATACGGCATTATCCAGCCTTTGCCATTTGCTAATCGCATCAGCAATGTTGTAAACATTGTTGAAAAGCCTAAACCGGCTGACGCGCCTTCCAATCTGGCAGTTGTGGGTCGCTATATACTGACCCCACGTATTTTTGATTTGCTGGCGAATACGCTGCGTGGTACTGGAAATGAAATCCAACTCACCGATGGTATATCTGCTCTACTGAATGAAGAACAAGTGTTGGCCTTTGAATTCTCTGGTCAACGCCATGATTGTGGCAGTAAGCTGGGTTACCTAATTGCAACAGTGGAATATGGAGCACGCCACCCTGAATTAGGTATACAATTTCAGACTTATCTACGTGAAAACTTCTATCGCCTTGATGAATCAGCACATGCTACTGACAATTGACTACTCCAACTCCATAGTATTTTTTATAGCACTTTAATTTAATGCTCTCAGATAGATTGATTCTAGTTATTTGAGTTATTTGCCATAACATTAAACCTCAAATTTGCTGTTCTGAATAAATTTAGAGATACCGCACTTTTATGGAGAAAAACTGTAAGTATATCGGATTTAGGGATGATTATGGATAGATAGGAGGAAAATCTTATAGTAGCAGTTTTATATTCAATACCATCGGCATCTGTGTTTTCTATCATGGTTATCAGTAATCGATTCCTAGTCGATGAATTGGTGAATAGCGATCCTCTAGGAGAATGGTGTAGGTATGGGTGTAAGTTATGTAGAACACCAGCTATCGCCGATATTTGATGTCTAAGCTCTAGGCTAATAAGTTTTTAATGGTAAGAACTAATTAGTTGCTTATCTAACTCTTTAACTTGTACTGGAACACTAGATATTCTGAAACCCATACTCTAACTTTCTATTAATTCATGGATCTATAAATTTTATGTGTGGAATTGTGGGAGCTGTTGCTGAGCGTAATGTCACACCTATATTACTTGAAGGGTTAAAGAGATTAGAATATCGTGGCTATGACTCGGCAGGCATCGTCACACTGGATCGGAGAGATAATCAATTGCATCGTGTACGAACTGTCGGTAAGGTACAGACGCTGATAACTCGCCTGCAAGAAGAACCGGTCCGTGGGCCTCTTGGCATAGCACACACTCGCTGGGCTACACATGGCGCGCCATGTGAGCGCAACGCCCATCCTCATGTCAGCAATAATTCAGTAGCAGTAGTACATAATGGTATTATCGAGAATTACCAAGAATTAAGGAATAAACTCACTGCTGCTGGGTACAAATTTGAATCTGATACAGATACAGAGGTAGTTGCACATCTAGTAAACCAACACTTGCGGTATCTCGGTGGTGATTTAATGACAGCGGTACGTCAGAGTGCCGTGCAGTTAGTTGGTGCTTACAGTCTTGCTGTTATATGCCGCGAAGAACCAGAGCGTTTGATTGCTGTTTGCGCCGGTAGCCCTTTAGTTTTAGGTGTTGGGATTGAGGAACATTTTATCGCTTCAGATATTTTTGCACTCACTGCAGTAACCCAACGCTTTGTTTTTCTAGAAGAAGGAGATTTTGCTGAACTCAAAAGGAATTGTTTTGCGATCTATGATTGGGATGGTTCCAAGGTTGAACGATTATCATCTTATTCAGGACAAATGTGCTGTAGTACGGCGGTCAAAGGTGGTTACCGCCACTTTATGCTCAAGGAAATTTTTGAGCAGCCCACTATGGTTGCAGAAACTCTGGAGGGCCGTATTCACCAAGGAAGATTGATAGAGGATAGCTTCATGCCTGAAGCAGGGTGGTTATTAGATAGGGTACAAAGCGTGCACATCGTTGCCTGTGGTACTAGCTACCATGCTGGGCTTGTCGCCAGGTATTGGCTTGAACACCTTGGAATACCATGCACAGTTGAGGTAGCCAGCGAATACCGTTATCGAAGAATTGTGATTCCGGCTGATACCCTATTTATAAGTATTTCACAATCAGGAGAGACTGCTGATACTTTAGCCGCGTTGCGTGCAGCTAAAGAGCGCAGTTATTTATCAACCTTAACTATCTGTAACGTAGCTCAAAGTTCTCTTGTGCGTGAATCGGCGTTTACTCTATTAACTCGTGCTGGACGAGAAATTGGTGTAGCTTCTACTAAAACTTTTACCACACAACTAGTGGCTCTTCGATTGCTATCACTGATTCTCGGAAGAAGGCGTGGTCTAAATGGATATGATGAAGGCATACTGTTACGGGAGCTAGAGCTACTACCGAAGGCTATAGAAAGAGTTCTAGCGTTGCATGAATCTATCGAGAGACTAGCAGATTTTTTCTCTGAGAAACGCCATTCCCTATTTCTAGGGCGTGGCCTACAGTATCCAATAGCTATGGAAGGCGCTTTAAAGCTCAAGGAGATTTCTTATATACATGCTGAAGCTTATCCAGCTGGTGAACTTAAGCATGGACCGCTAGCGTTGGTAGATGCTGATATGCCAGTTGTTTGTGTACTACCCAAGGATAGTTTATTTGAAAAAGTGTTATCTAATATTCAAGAAGTGCGCGCGCGTAGCGGCGAACTATTCCTCTTCATAGATGGTGAGTTAGAGACCTATCTCAAGGGATTAAGTACTCATGTCTTGTCACTGGGTGTAGTCCCTGAATCTATTGCACCCATTGTGTTTACAGTACCACTGCAATTGTTAGCATATTACGTGGCGATCCTCAAGGGTACCGATATAGATCAGCCGCGTAATTTAGCTAAGTCAGTTACGGTCGAATAAATCAACTAAATAAGATTCGAGGTATTCATTAACTAGACTAACAATAGATTATATTAAGATGAAAGGTAACTCTTCGTTATTTATTCTATAAAATTCAGGGAGCGATCTTAAAGCTAATTCGTTGTAAAGATTTGATGAATGGTTCACTGTATGATGGTAGTTAAGTTAACATAAATTCTTAGAATTCGGTAACTGTAGTGATATTTTTTAAGATGACATACAGAAATTTTTTCACGAGCAGTATATTAGTGTATAAAAAATGTAAACCTTTCCAGGTAGACGTAAGCTGTTAATAATTATCATAATAAATTATGCACAGCTCCACTAGCGCGGGACTGTCTGTGCATATTTGGGATATCTGAGATACCGGTGTATACAAAAATGAAGCAATTACTAATTAGATATCTATGCATAATAGAAATCTGTAATTTGCCAGTACAGGTACTGTAGCTGCCTAATCATTTCTAAAACAGAATAGAAGTTATCTTGTGGCCAATGATATTTAATAGAATCTGAAATTATGAATTCCCCACTGAGTTGGGATTTATCTGTTTTTGATTGATCACTGCCCCATATTAAAGGGTATATTGATACACTGTTGCGATT
>CAIRZE010000076.1 GCA_903882995.1 uncultured Candidatus Competibacteraceae bacterium | reverse complement strand
CTTGCACGGGTTTGGGAGCGTTGCGCCGTCGTCCAGAAGTTCGTTGGCGACGTCAAGTGAGCGATCTTCGCGCGCTCACCCAGTTGCAACGCGAAATCAGTGATTCAGCTATTTCATCTATATGAATCTTATCAGACTTAAGCGCTTTGTAGATTACATAACCAGCCATCAGTTTTGTAATACTAGCCGGCTCCGTCCGCTCATTACCTTTAATATTAGCTAAGATTTTACCACTCTGGTAGTCCATAAGGACATAGGCACGCACTGGGATTACTGGCGGCAGCGGCAGTTCAGCTCGAGCATTTGTATAGATGAGCACATCTAATATAAGAAAGATAGGGAAAACAAGGAGAGGAATACATCTTAGACTTAAATACGGCATAGCGAAAATCTTTCCATTTTTACAAATTATCAGTTTGTAGCAACGTGGGGGCGATTTGCCTTTACGCTGCTAGCTAGACGTACCTCCACTGATCTATTGACATGAGTACAAGAAGATACACGTATCTCTTGATACTTTCCAGGAACCTCCAATCTATGATGGGAACTCTTCTGTTCATTATGCTGAGTAGCACACTTGCTATTTTGAATAGGCACCACACTACCCCTAGACATCCCATTCTTAACCAATGATCTAGTAGAGGAAGTTAAACGGACTGATGATTCTACAAGATACACACCTTTAATCTTAGATTTATTAATTAACTGTCGGTTTAATGGCCTCTCTGGCGGTATTTTTAATTCGCTGCGCATCGCTGCTACTGCCAACTGCAAGTTGGCTTGGCTTTTCATCGGTTTTACTAAAGATCGCGAATCAGATGTAAATTTTAAAATGTTGTGCTGGGTCCTACTGGTTACTAACTTTATCTCATTTAGCTTCTGTACTGCTGGTATATAAGACAATTTTTTGATTACATTAATATTAGCTAAAATATCCTTATTATAATAAGGTTGTTTTAGTTTTGCGCTACTGTTAGTAGCGTTCTTTGAAGTTGCTACATGAGACTGTAGCAATTCATGGTGAGCAAAACGAATTGAGATGTTATCCATATTTGGCCTCTGCTGAATCTGGCGACTAACCATGTGTTGTAAAACTTCAGCACGGTGTGCAGCTAACTCTGGCAAAAACTGGTAAGGTTCCAATGCAACTATATCCACCTTTGCAGTTCCTTGGCCCAGCATATCTAGTCGATTAGCAGCTGCATAGGATAGATCAATTATGCGACTATCGATAAACGGACCACGGTCATTAACCTTAACGACTACACTGCGGCCATTCTCCATGTTAGTTACACGCACGTATGTCGGTATCGGCAGACCTTTATGTGCAGCGGTCATGGCAAACATGTTATAAGGTGGGCCACTAGAGGTTTTTCTGCCATGAAAATCACTCCCATACCAAGATGCAATACCTTGCTCCCGATAACCTGCACTCGTTTCCTTAACCCAATAGCGTCTACCGAATACAACGTAATTATCCGGATTACCACTTTTGCTTGGAGGCTCCATTTGAGGGATAGGATCATCACTGAATTTTTCAATTTTGCCATTTATATCAGTTAATTTTCTATTTTTTAATAAACGGTTATCGTGAACTGAGCTACAGCCAACCAGCACACTAGCTAGCAAAAAACAAATTAAAGTGTGGCTATAGGCGGCGGATTTTCTCATAGAGTACCTCCCTACTGTACAATAGAATGCACGACACGTGCTATCAGTACAGTTATTTTGAGTCTTATTCTTATTACTCAGTCAGCGTGGATCAGAAGCTTTAAAACAATGGATATCATTGTTAATAGCAAACTGAATATATCTTTCCCGGATTGCCTGACTCAGTTGATAAACTGCCATCGCGTATAAATGACTACAGTTGTAATGAGTAATCACATAAAAATTATGAAATCCTAGCCAGTACTCAGGCCCATAATTCCCCTGTAATTCTAACAGCATCGCAACCTGGGTATCTTCGACAGATTTTTCTGTTATAATGCCTTGACTGCGTAAGGTAGCAATGCTGTTGTATAGAGGCTGTCTCGTCTGGCGATTGATCAGGCCTAAGTAATAGCTTCCACTGACAGCAGCGGGTGATGCGACAGGTTGTTTAATCTGCCACCCATGTTTTTTGAAATAGTTGGCGATGCTGCCAATTGCATCCCACGGACTCTGCCACAGATCACGATGACCATCTCCATCGAAATCTACAGAGTAGATACGGAAGCTGCTCGGCATGAACTGCCCGTATCCCATAGCTCCTGCATACGAACCTCGCGGCACCAGCGGGTCAATATCTCCAGCTCTGGTCAGTAGAAGAAAATGCTCTAGCTCCTTACGGAAATAGGCTGCACGACGAGGGTAATCGAAAGCTAGAGTGGATAAAGCGTCAAGAACTCGATATTTACCCATATTACTGCCATACTGAGTTTCCACACCGATGATAGCTATTATATATTCTGGGGGTATACCATAAATCTGTTCAGCACGCTCCAGAGCTGATGAGTTAGCTCTCCAGAAATCTATTCCACCCTGGATACGTTTTTCGTTGATAAATATTGATCGGTAAGTATGCCAGGGTTTAGCCTCAGCAGGTCTAGACATAGCAGATATGATGCTGTTTTGTATTTGTACGCGGCTGAAAATAGTATGTAATTGCGCAGAATTGAATCTGTGTTGAGCTACCATCTCCTGGATGAAATTTTGTACATCAGATCGATCTGAAAACGTTTGGTCACCACTGATAATAAGATTTGACGCGGTCACAGAATCTTTAGCAGCCGTGTCCTCATTCACTGAATAAATCGGAATAGTAGTTGATCTATAATTTACTGGTAGCGCACAGCTACTCAGCAGTAGGATAAATAAAAAAAGTAAAATTGGTGGCTTAACGCTCAATTTTTGTATTTTGCAGAGGTTAAGATTGCAGCATCGGTTTCTAACTATGCGGTGTGAATAAATGCTCATCAGCATACCGAAGCTAGCCATAATCGTCACTAGTGAAGTTCCCCCATAACTGAACAGTGGCAACGGTAACCCTACAACTGGTAACAATCCGGAAACCATTCCAACATTTACGAAAGCGTATATGAAAAAAATTAAAGTTAGACTGCCAGACAAAAGGCGCCCGTAAGTATCTGAGGCGCGGGTAGCCATATAAAGACAACGGGAGATGATTAGGAAGTACAATGTCAATAACATGCAGCCACCTACTAATCCAAACTCCTCAGCAAATGCAGCGAAAATAAAATCTGTCGTACCCTCTGGTAAAAAGTCTAAATGAGACTGTGTACCGTTCATCCAACCTTTACCATATATACCACCAGAGCCAATGGCAATTTTAGATTGAATTATGTGATAGCCCGTACCAAGTGGGTCGCTTTCTGGATTAAGGAAGGTCAGCACCCGTTGCCTCTGGTAGTCATGCATGATGAAAGTCCAGAATAGAGGAACAATTGCACATAACAAGGAAACCAGGCCTAATAGGATTGACCAGCTCAACCCAGCTAGGAATAAGGCAACGGCACCGGCCCAACCTACCACCAATGCAGTACCTAAATCAGGTTGATCAGCAATAAGAATAAATGGGATTGAAGTAATAAGTGCACCGACTATCAGATGCGATAGTCGCGGTGGTAGGGGCTTATCAGCAAAGAATCCAGCCATCATCATAGGTACTGCTAGCTTCATAACTTCAGATGGCTGAAACCGGAGTATACCTAAATCTAACCAGCGTTGTGCGCCTTTAGAGATATCACCGGCAATCATGACTGCCAAGAGTAATAGGGTGCCAAAAAGATACAGCCATGCTGAGCAAAATCGAAAGTAGGATGGCGGAACCTGAGATAGTGCAAGCATAATAGTGAATCCTAGCCCCAATCTCATGGCTTGACCGATTACTAAATCCAGATCTTGGCGCCCAGTGCTGTAAAGTACAATTAGCCCCATTCCAGATACTGCGAACAACCCGAATAGTAACAAAAAATCTATATGAATCAGTTTCAATAACCAGTCAAACTTGTTCAGATTCATTCTGTTGCCCGAATATCTTTCACAGGTAAAATCCCATCTACAATGGTAGGATCATATTTATCGAGCAGATATGCGTCCATAACCCTGCGTGCTAGAGGTGCGGCTCTGACGCTGCCTCCACCACCGTGTTCAGCAATCACTGCTACAGCAATGCGCGGGTTTTCTACTGGCGCGAAGGCTACAAACAAAGCGTGATCAAGTAGGTTCTTTGATAGGTGTTTTGGATTATATCTTTCATTCTGGCCTAATGTAAAAACTTGAGCAGTACCAGTCTTACCAGCGATCCGATATTGTTGGCTTTTGATCCTGTTTGCAGTACCTCCCTCTATTACATTAATCATACCGTTTATTACCGTATCCCAAAAATGGGGATTTTTCAGCACTACTTGTGGTAGTTTCCGAGGTTCAGCTAGAACTTTAGCACGAGACCCAGTCTCCTGTGTGGCATGCAATATTCTTGGTTGATAGTTTTCCCCATGTTGGGCAATGATTGCTGTTGCATGGGCTAATTGCAAGGGCGTAGCTAGAAACAATCCTTGCCCGATACCTATACTAATAGTGTCACCTCCAAACCAATCTTGCTTCTGAACTTTACGTTTCCACTCACGCGACGGCAACAAAGCTCCCTTTTCACCAAATAAATCAATACCAGTTGGCCGACCCATACTAAATTTATCTAGAAAAGTATAAATATTCTCGATTCCAAGATTGAGTGATAGGTCATAAAAATAGACATCGCATGATTGAGCAAGTGCCTGATCTAAGCTGATGCTACCGTGCCCACTGCGCTTCCAATCATGAAATTTTCGTCCCCCTCCAGGCAATTTATAGACCCCTGTGCAGGAAACACTGCTGTTACGGTTAACAACACCATATTCAAGTCCGGCTAGTGCTATTAATGGCTTAATGGTAGAACCAGGTGGATATACACCGCGTAGGGCACGATTAAGAAGGGGTTTATCCTTAGAAGTATTAAGCTTTCGGTAGGAATCAAAATCGATACCATTAACAAATGGGTTAGGATCATAAACAGGTTGGCTAGCCAAGGCTAAGATCTCACCATTCCTTGGATCAATAGCTATGATCGCACCATTGTAGCCTTCTAGTGCTTCCTCAGCGATTACCTGTAAACGCATATCTAGACTAAGGTAAACATTTTTCCCAGATATAGGTGGCGTACGGCTTAAAACTCGCAATGGCCGCCCTTCAGCATTAGTCTCAACCTGTTCATAACCAGCCCTTCCGTGTAATATCTCTTCATAAGAACGTTCAGCTCCAGTCTTACCAATATGAGTACTACCACTGTATTGACTAGGATCTAACCTGCGTAATTCAGACGCATCGATGCGCCCAACATAACCGATAGCATGAACACCGAATGACTTCAGTGGGTAGTGGCGGGTCAAATCTGCTTTAATCTCTACACCCGGCAAACGATACATATCAATCGCTAATCGAGCAATTTCTTCGTCAGTCAGTTGAAATCGCAGTGGTGTTGCGTTGTAGGGAGGTATACGACTTGATAACCGAAGAAAACGCTCTATATCAGAGTCAGAAAGTGTAATGCGGTTTTTGATAGCTGTTAGCACAGCATCTAAATCTTTAGACTGTTCCGGTGTAACTTCTAGATGATAAGAAGTGAGATTTTCAGCTAGTAAAACACCGCTACGATCATAGATAAAACCCCTTGCAGGAGGTAGGGGTAATAAGCGGACCCGGTTGTTCTCCGAGAGGAGTGTGAATTTATTGTGACTGATTACCTGTAGGTAGAATAAGCGTACTGAAACCAGCAGAAAAGCCAGGAAAACCGATATCAGAGTAATCAAGATGCGTCTGAAGAATATCTGACTTTCAGCAGAATTATCTTTTGCTCGGACTAGTAATTTATCTATAATGTGGTTAGTCGCTGGATTCCACAGCTTCATAAGCTAAATGCCGTGATAATCAGCTAACCTGGAAATACCTGCGCACATCGCGCAAAATCACAAACAATAAGGGCCAGCAAAACATACCTCCTAACGCCGGGGCTAGATACCACCAATCTCTTGGAGGATAGCCTATAATGCCGCTGATCCAGAATACTATGATCTGCTCGATAAGCAGAAATATAAAAATACTGAATGCTTGTTGCCATAGTGGCACAACTCTAATACGTCGGTAAGTTTGGCAAGTTAAATACGCTACCACCGAGAATGCTAGGGCATGCTGACCAAATAGTGCACCGCGCCCAATATCTAAAAGTATTCCAACTATCCAGCCGATACTGATACCAAACCTATGGGGCAAAGCCATATTCCAATAGATAAGTACCATTGCAACCCAATCTGGACGAAACTTTTCTAACCAAACTGGCAGTGGCATACCTCCTAGAAGAAAAGCCGCTACCAAACTAAATGCGATAACTGGGCGACCCGCACTGGTGCTGGGGGTAGTCATTATGGTCGTCCACCGGCAGGCGGTACTATTGCCGGCACTAATTTTGGTGTTATCTCTTCTTCTCCACGCGGTATACTTCCTAGAAGTAACACTTCTCGGATCCGATCTAATTGTGCTAATGGCTTAGCTATTATATTAGCAAATGGACTACTAGGTTCAGACTTAGTAACTACACCAACTGGGTAACCGCGTGGAAATCGACCACCTAAGCCAGAAGTAACCAGTAAATCCCCAACTTTCACATCCTCATTGTTAGGAACATGCAGTAATTTCAATTCCTGAAAATTACCGGTTCCCAAAGCCAAGGTACGTACACCAGTGCGATTGATTCGTATTGGCAGAGCATGATTTATATCGGTAATGAGAATCGCTGTAGAGGTAAAAGGACCTACATGAATTATCTGGCCGATGATACCATTCTGATCGATTACTGGCTGACCGACATATACGTTATGTCGGCGCCCTCGATTGAGTAGTATATGATGACGATATGGATCAAAATCAACCGCTAGCAGCTCAGCAATCAGCATTCGATCTGTTGAATTAACTGCAGATTCTAACAGAGAGCGCAAACGACGGTTTTCCGCTTCCAGAGTCGTTAGCTTCTGTAACTGTGCATTCAGAAAAATTTGTTTCTCGCGTAGTCTGGCATTTTCTCGCAGCAGCGCACTACGCCCAGCTATATTCTGGTCCAACCAATCTTTGGTATAGGTGGGAAAGTGTATCAAATACTGGAATGGATAGACTACTGTACCCAATACATCACGCAGACAGTCCAGATACTGATAGCGGTGATCCACCGTCATTATAACAATGGAAAGTATCACCCAAAACCCAAGATTTAAAATCGCAGCCGAGTTGATCGTAAACAAGTATTCGATAATTTGGCTAAGTGTGAGAGTATACAACAATTTGGCTAAGTGTGAGAGTATACAACAGCTATTCGATTGCGAATGCTTCCACAGCGTGTTCATCCTTGGCGATTAATTCCAGCACCCGTCCCCCACCGCGGGCCACACATGTCAGTGGGTCTTCAGCGATCACTACATTTAGGCCGGTCTCTTCGATAATTAGCTTATCAATATCACGCATCAGTGCACCGCCACCAGTTAAAACTATACCTCTTTCCGCTACATCAGCAGCCAATTCCGGTGGAGTAGCTTCTAATGCCATTTTCACCGAGCTAATGATCCCAGATAACGGTTCTTGTAAGGCTTCGAGAATTTCGTTGCTGTTGAGTGTAAAACTACGAGGTACACCTTCAGCTAAGTTACGTCCCTTAATTTCAATCTCGCGTACCTCATTAGTAGAGTAGGCACTGCCGATTTCATGCTTAATTTTTTCAGCTGTCGGTTCTCCAATAAGTACACCAAAGTTGCGCCGGACATAGTTGATAATAGCCTCGTCGAACCGGTCACCGCCTATACGCACTGCACCAGCATATACAATACCATTTAGTGAAATTACAGCCACTTCTGAAGTACCACCGCCAATATCTAGCACCATTGCGCCACGCGCTTCCTCAACTGGAATGCCAGCACCAATAGCTGCAGCCATAGGTTCTGGAATCAGATAAACAACACGTGCGCCAGCACCCATTGCTGATTCACGAATTGCTCGCCTTTCAACTTGAGTGGAACCACATGGTACACTGATTAATACCCGTGGGCTGGGATTAAAAAACTTGCGTGAATGAACTTTAAGGATGAAATGCTGGAGCATCTTTTCAGTAACTGTAAAATCTGCGATCACACCATCCTTCATTGGTCGTATTGTAGAGAGGTTGTTTGGCGTGCGACCTAACATCCGCTTTGCATCCCTCCCTACTGCCGCGATCGTGCGGATACCCCTAACCGGATCTTGATTAATAGCGACAACTGAGGGCTCATTGAGAATGATGCCAGCCCCCCTCACGTAAATCAATGTATTAGCAGTTCCTAGATCAATCGACAGGTCGTTGGAGAACTTACCGCGCAACCATTTGAACATGTTATTGAAAGCACCAAGTTGTCAAAACTTGCTAATGCTAACAAGCAGGTGAGTTAGGAGCAAGCTAACAAATTGTGATAAGTTTAAAGTTTTAATTATTTATAGTGGAAATTCACATAATGTCTCTAGAACCAATTGAAATTAGGAAGATTGCCTATTTATCCCGACTAGATATCCTGGACCAGGATATACCTACCTATTCTCGCAATCTTGCGGATATCCTAACGCTTGTGGAACAGATGAATGATGTAGATACAACAGGTGTTGTACCGATGGCTCACCCGCTAGATATGCCTCAGCGTCTACGCGCTGACGAAATTGGGGAAATTAGCGAACTAATTAACCGCGAGTATTTACAGGCAATCGCTCCTCAAGTTGAATCTGGTTTATACCTAGTTCCAAAGGTTATTGACTATTAGTAGTACTTATAGAAGAATCCTATGAAAGAGAAAACTATTTCCCAACTCAGTATTGGGCTAGCTGCCAAAGAGTTCAGCAGCAAAGAACTAACTCAGATGTTCTTAGAGCGGATTAAAAAGTTTAATCCGTTACTGAACGCCTTCATTACAGTCACAAACGATGTTGCGCTAGTACAGGCACAAGCAGCTGATCGTCGCCGTCAACAGGGTCTTGCTGGACCATTGACTGGCATTCCTATTGCCCAAAAAGATATTTTCTGTACGAATGGGGTTCGTACTTCCTGTGGTTCTCGTATGCTGGATTGTTTCATTGCACCCTATAACGCAACTGTGGTAGAAAAACTGAACGCTGTTGGGATGGTAATGCTTGGGAAAACTAACATGGATGAATTTGCTATGGGTTCATCGAATGAAAATAGTTTCTATGGACCAGTGAAAAATCCTTGGGATTTAGACACGGTACCTGGAGGTTCTTCAGGTGGTTCTGCTGCTGCTGTTGCTGCGTGGCTAGCACCCGCTGCTACCGCTACTGATACTGGCGGTTCAATCCGTCAACCCGCCGCTCTATGTGGGCTTACCGGCATCAAACCTACATATGGCCTAGTGTCTCGCTGGGGTATGATTGCTTACGCTTCCAGCTTAGATCAAGGGGGACCATTAGCTCACACTGCTGAAGATTGCGCATTTCTACTGAGTGCGATGGCTGGTTTTGACCCGCGTGATTCTACCAGTATAGATCGACCTATACCAGATTATGTCAATACGATAAAACAACCACTAGAAGGCTTGAGAATTGGGCTGCCAAAGGAGTATTTCAGTGATGGTTTAGATAATGCTGTCGCCCACACAGTTGAGATAGCTATCGACCAGTACCAAAAACTGGGGGCAAGGATAAGAGAGATCAGCTTACCTAACAGTCACCTAGCCATCCCTGCCTATTATGTAATAGCTCCAGCCGAATGCTCATCTAACCTGGCACGTTTTGATGGAGTACGCTATGGCCACCGTTGTAATAGTCCTAAAGATTTATTAGATCTATATACCCGCTCGCGTACCCAAGGCTTTGGGGATGAGGTGAAACGCCGCATTTTGGTTGGCACCTTTGCACTTTCTGCAGGCTATTATGATGCTTACTACTTAAAAGCACAGCAGATTCGGCGACTAATCAGCGATGATTTCCAAAGAGCGTTTGAGTATATAGATGTGATTGCAGGTCCAACATCACCAACTGTAGCTTTCAATCTAGGCGAAAGGGTAGATGATCCAATTAAAATGTACCTTTCAGATATGTATACCATCGCTGTTAATCTTGCTGGATTACCTGGGTTATCATTACCAGTAGGTTTTGTCGGCAAACACCCAGTTGGCTTACAACTGATAGGAAATTATTTTACAGAAGGTCGTTTATTGAACGTAGCACATCGTTACCAACAGGTTACTGATTGGCACGCTCGCGTACCCAATGAATTTACCTGACGATTAATTAATATTGGGGTTCCGACTGATGGAATTGGAAACAATCATCGGGCTAGAAATTCATGCCCAACTTACCACTAAGACGAAGATCTTTTCTAGTACATCAAACTGTTACGGTGCTGAACCCAACACACAAGCTTGTGTCATTGATTTAGGCATGCCAGGTGTATTGCCTGTACTTAATCAGGAGACAGTGCGTATGGCTGTTATGTTCGGGCTAGCTATTAATGCTGAGATCGCTAGTCGGTCGGTATTCGCTCGCAAGAATTACTTTTATCCAGACTTGCCTAAAGGATACCAAATCAGTCAGTATGAACTACCATTGGTAAGAGATGGTCAGATGATAATAGAGTTAGAAGATGGCTCTAGAAAGGCTATTGGTATAACTCGTGCTCACTTAGAAGAGGATGCAGGTAAGTCACTACACGAGGATTTCCAAGGCCTCTCGGGGATCGATCTCAATCGAGCTGGCACGCCACTTCTGGAAATTGTCTCAGAGCCGGATTTACGTTCTTCTAAAGAAGCAATTTCTTATATGAGGAAAATACATCAGATGGTAGTTTATCTTGCCATCTGCGATGGTAATATGCAGAATGGCTCTTTTCGCTGCGACGCAAACGTATCATTACGTTGTGCAGGTGATCAACGATTCGGTACCCGTGTTGAGATTAAGAATCTTAATTCTTTCCGCTTTGTTGAGAGAGCTATTGAATTTGAAGTAGAACGCCAGACCAATATCCTCAAATCCGGTAGCAGGGTTATACAGGAAACAAGGATGTATGACGCATATAAATGTGAGACCCGTTCTATGCGTAGTAAAGAAGAAGCCGAAGATTACCGTTATTTCCCCGATCCAGATTTGTTACCACTGTTGCTGGATGAATGTTTCATTTCTGCTGTACGTGCTGATTTACCAGAATTACCTGATGCTAAGAAACAAAGATTCATGACACAGTACAGCCTATCGAGTTATGATGCCGGTATGCTTACCTCTAGCTGCGCGCTAGGAAATTATTATGAAACTGTCGTTGCAGAGCTTGGTGGCAATCCGAAATTATGTGCTAACTGGTTGATGGGTGATTTTTCAGCTTTTCTGAACAAAGAGAATCGAGAAATCACTGATAGCCCGGTCACACCTTATCAAATAGCTAGCCTACTACGCCGTGTTCAAGACCAGACTATTTCTGGAAAGATCGCTAAAGATGTGTTAGAGGCTCTATGGTTCGGAGAGGGTAATGTTGAAGCTGATTCTATAATTGAAGAAAGAGGCCTCAGGCAAATCATTGATACTTCAGCTATTGGAGAAGCTATAGAAATAGTGATTGAGTCCAATCCTGAACAATTAGCACAGTACCGTTCTGGTAAAGGAAAATTATTTGGGTTCTTCATTGGCCAAGTGATGAAGATACTTAGTGGAAAAGCTAACCCGCAACAGGTTAATAAATTGCTGGAGGAAAAACTGAAAGAGTAATAGAACGCTACAAATTTAGGATATATAGACTACCTAATATGCTATTGGCCCCGCTCTATTCATTCGCTAATCCAGCAGCCACCTTTGGCTGCTGACAACTCAATAGCTATATTATCCATTGCCTCGTATTTTGGCTTCGATGATACATTAAGAGTAGAGAATAGTATGGAGGTGCTTATATTGATATCGCAATAGTAACCATACGATACAGATGAGATGGTACTAGTGTGACAGAATGAAATATAATTTCTTACATGTCTGATTTATAGGATTTCAGATTGATCGGGTAGAGAAAGAGAATATAATGCGCAGCCCGAATTATAAGAGTAGTCTGGAAGAAAAATTAGTCGCTTGGATTCCTAGTTAGGCGACTGAGGGGTGAGGAGGAATGTTGCCTATGAGAGTTCATATCCTAGGTATATGTGGCACCTTTATGGCTGGTATCGCGCTATTAGCGCGTGCGACCGGCTATACTGTATCAGGCTGCGATACTAACGTCTATCCACCGATGAGTAAGCAATTAGAAGATGCAGGTATTACTCTATGGGAAGGTTATGAACCAGAGCAACTTGAGAAGTTCAGACCAGATATAGTAATAGTAGGAAATGTAATGAGTAGAGGCAGACCTCTCATAGAGAATTTGCTTAACTGTAATCTAGCATATACCTCAGGCCCAGCATGGCTAGCTGATTACGTATTGCGTAACAGACATGTACTTGCCGTTGCCGGTACACATGGTAAAACTACTACTAGTAGCTTATTAACATGGATTTTAGAAGCTGCTGGTTTGGAGCCTGGTTTTCTTATAGGTGGGATTCCAAAGGATTTTGGTTATTCAGCACGACTTGGTAAAACACCTTTCTTCGTGTTAGAGGCTGATGAATATGACACTGCTTTTTTCGATAAACGTTCTAAATTTATTCACTACCGACCACGAACATTGATATTAAACAATCTTGAATTCGATCATGCTGATATTTTTCCGAACTTAGCTGCTATTCAGTGTCAATTTCATAATTTACTAAGAACTATACCAGGTAATGGAATGATTATAGCAAATGGACAGGATGATAATTTGGCAGAGGTATTAGCCGTTGGTTGCTGGACCCCTATAGAGTTTTTTGGTACAGGTGATTGGAACGTACGAGCGAACACTTCTGATGGTAGTTCTTTCAATATCTTTTATAAAGGCGTTAATCAGGGCTGTGTAGAGTGGACCCAACTAGGGTTACACAATGTAAAAAACGCACTAGCAGCCGTAGCTGCTGCTAATCATGTAGGTATACCGGCTAGTGTATCTATATCTGCACTATCCCGCTTTAGCGGTGTAAAACGTCGTCTAGAAGAATACGGTGCGATTAATGGCGTAGTAGTATATGATGATTTTGCCCACCACCATACTGCAATTTCTATGACACTTTCTGGATTGCGTGCACATATTGGCAGCCAGCAGCGAATTATCGCTGTACTAGAAATGCGTTCTAATACAATGAAATTAGGTCTACTCAAGAACAGTTTAGCACCGGCTCTGGCAGAAGCTGATACCGTAGTGTTGTATAAGGCGCCCGATCTTTGCTTAGATCTTAACATTGTCTCAGAAGAATTAGGTTCACGTGGGTTGATATGTAATTCTCTAGATGAGACTTTAGCTACTGTCCAAATGCAGGCTAAACCAGGAACTCATATATTGATAATGAGTAACGGAAGCTTCGGTGGTGTACACGAACGCCTCTTAAGTGCACTGCAAGAGGCATACACCTATTCAGGTCAAACAAAGCATGCTGATGTTTCTTCTTAGATAGCTTGTTCAGCTTGTGTTCAATGTGAGGTGAGTAGCGTAGCCTAGCCATCATCTACCCTGCTATCAGAATGAAGAACGGAAACTGCTTCGAATTCTCGTAACCCAGCTAAAAACGCATCTACGATGACAGGGTCAAAGTGGTTATTTCTGCCCTCGTAAATAATAGCAACTGCTTGTTGAAACGGGAATGGAGCCTTATAGACCCGTTTAGTAATCAGTGCATCTAAAACATCTGCCAGAGCCATCAGACGTGCCGGTATGGGGATTGCTTCTCCTGCTAGCCCCTTTGGATATCCAGAACCGTCCCATTTTTCATGGTGATAGTGTGCGATATCTTTAGCAATTCTCAAAAACTCTAATGAGTACTCGGTACCATGCTCAGCTTTTTCAATGGTATCAAAACCCAACCTGCTATGGGTTTTCATAATTTTCCATTCTTCTATCGTTAACTTATCCGGTTTAAACAGAAT
>CAIRZE010000075.1 GCA_903882995.1 uncultured Candidatus Competibacteraceae bacterium | reverse complement strand
TAGTGATAACACCAATGGATACATTGTCACTCCTACCGATCTATCGTCTGATACATGGCTCATGGGTTATGTAGATGGAAGAAATATAGTTTTAGGGGGATCGGGTAATGACATCGTGGAAGTTAATGGCGAACAAAATTTGCTGACCGGTGGTCTGGGCAGGGATGTTTTTGAATTTTACACCGATCCAGCGGGATATCAAATAATTACAGATTTTTCTAGCTCTGACATTATTGTTTTTACTAATGTTGGCTTCATTCCTAGTTCATCAGCTGATATCACCCTAACACAAAATTTTACTAGCTTTCCGAGCTATGGAGAAATTGCGGTATCTGATCCTATGCTCATGGATTTTTCGAACCAGCTATCGAACGCAATAAACACCCAAACATCTATTAACGGATTTATTTTGGTTGTAGGTGGCTACTCCGGTACCTCCTATATCTTTATTGAGACTCCTGATCAGAATACTGCTTCCGAGATGGCAGCTTCCCTAAGGGTGACGAACAATGGTTTTTATGTAGATCCTGCTGATCGCATACAAAATCATTTTCTCTATTCGTATAGTGGAACTACAGCTATAGCTGGATCTGCAATTGGTGGTAATCAGTTAACTGCTGCCATTACTGATAATACTTTTTTGGCAAATGCCCCTAGTAGTGGCATTACGTACCTTTGGTACGCTGACGGAACTCTAGTTTCAACTTCTAGTCTAGATGATTCTCACTATGTTCTTCCGCTTTCTCTTTTAGGAAAACAGATTACTGTTTCAGCTTCTTATACAGATGGTTATGGTAATTCTGAAACCTCTGCGCTTAGCACAGCAAGTTCTGCAGTCAATGGACTTTATGCTTATGCTTCCACTGTTTCAGCCAATTTAGATTATCTGCAAGCAAACCGTGTGGCTCTTGCTAGCGCTACCATTAATATTTACGATGGATCCAACACTGCGGTTAATGCTACTATTGCGCAGTTAACAACAGCTGCTGATGCGATTACATTAATCAGATCTCATAGTGACTCAGGAGGCAATTATCTAGTAGGTGTTGCCGATACCGCAGTTAATATCTCTGCAGGTATTTCTACTTTGGTGGCTAATGCGAGCATCTTGTCAGATCTCTCGATTACGGATGATGGCATCGTTCAGCTGAGCTCTAGCCAAGTCAGCAGTTTAGTTAGCCTAGCTGGATCTTATGGTGTTGATTTGACGGGCTATACATTTGATAGCTCCATCTTGGTGAACCAGGCGACTGATGGCACCTTGTATATCAAGGCGGGTGGCAGTTTATCTACCTGTGCGAGTGGTGGATTAGCGTTTTTCAATGGCGCATTCTCAAATACAGATGGCATTTATGCCAACGCATCCTCAATCGTTCCCTTCTTCGCCTCTTCTGGCGGTATCAATGGTTATACCTTGCCTGATCTTTATACCGGCCCCGCTTCCTTAGGGCTGACTTATCAACTGATTGAGACTGCGCAAAATGCGGTCGTGACTGGCTCAACTTCGAATGAGTTTATTAAAGTCTCTGATAGCAACTCTGTTGGTAAAGCAGTTAATGGCAATGGTGGCTCAG
>CAIRZE010000074.1 GCA_903882995.1 uncultured Candidatus Competibacteraceae bacterium | reverse complement strand
TTCCCTATTATTAAATAGGCCCGATAATATTAGACGACAATATAGAAAAGTATCATAAATTTTGAAGTATCTAGTATACATCTCAATTGGTATGATAGATCACAGCATTAACTAATTAAAGAGCTGATAGTAAGTGCTCCATTAAACTATCTATTAACCTAACCTGTTTATATTTCAAACGTCTTACTCAAAATTTAGAACGAGTATCCATGGCTAATGCATATGAACAAGCTTGACAAGTAGAACCGCTGTTACTTACAAGATATAATCACACACTTTATAACTTCATAAATTGAATATAATATGATGAGTGTCGTTACTGCTTAGGTATAACTGTGTGGCTTCTAAAGGAGCCTGTATGGAAACCAAAAAATTGTTGCCCAGAATAACGGTCGCTACCATAATTGAGAGTGATAGCCGTTTTCTGCTAGTGGAAGAATATAGTGAAGAGGGTAGACTGGTTTATAATCAACCAGCTGGTCATCTAGAAAGGGGTGAGATGCTGGCAGAGGCAGCAGCTCGTGAGGTTCTAGAGGAAACAGCCTATGAGATTCAAATAGACGCGATCGTTGGTATCTATTCCTGGAACAATCCTAGTGGTTGTAACTTCATCCGCACCTGTTTCTCTGGGAAAATCCTACAGTATCATCCTACACAACAATTAGACTATGGGATAAAACGTATGGTATGGCTAGGGTATGAGGAGATTAGCGCACTTGGATCTAAACTCCGTAGCCCGATGGTACTACACTGTATCAATGACTATACTTCCGGGAAACGCTACCCGTTAGAATTATTTAGTTATCTTTCATAATATTTAATTCGATTAATCATTTTTAAATTTAATGTTTAAGAAATCTGGGCTCTAAGAAGAGCAGATTTAAGAAAACAATTATAGAAATTTCTTTAGAGATATAGGAAAGTGAGTCTAATGCTAACTATCTTAAAACACTAGCTATCTAGCTTAATAATATAGATATGCATATCATTTGTATCTTATAAAGGTGGAGATTATATACAGTTGCAGCATTAGCAAGTAAGAAGAGTAAAGAAGCTTATAGGAGCATTGAATTCTGATTCAATTAAGTTTGCTTAACAGCATGAAAAGGTGTTTCCTAAACTTTTCTATGCCCGTAAATCCTATAACCCTATAGCTGCGGTATTCCTGGCCATCTGGTCCGAAAAACAGGATAGCTGGTGGCCCGACGATACCGAGGTATTTTAATAGCTCGCGGCTGTGTATATTATTGGAGGTAACATCAGCGCGGAGTGTTACCATATCTGACAAGATTGACTGGACAATCTGGTCAGAGAAGGTGTGATTTTCCATCTCCTTGCAGCTCTGACACCAGTCGGCATAGAAATCTAGCAGTACAGTATGTCCGTTAGATGTATGCAGGACTTTATAGAGATCTTCTATTGTTTCAATATGCTTGAATGCGAGCGTCTCTGTAAATTTAGTAGGATTTGAAAAAGAACCAAATCCACGTAGGGGCTGCCAATGATCACGGCTACCAGCTGCCACCCCCACCAGTAATAAGACACCGTAAGTTAAAATTAATATACCTAACCCTTTGGTAAAATTTTGCCATATTGACGCTTCCTTTATTATTGGTTGTAACGCACCCATATATACAGCTATTATAACTAACAAAGCCGCCCATAATATCATAGTTATTGATATAGGTAGAACACGCTCTAATAACTCGAACGCTACCATTATCAGAAGCACACCGAATACCAGCTTGATATGTGACATCCAATTGCCAGCTCGTGGTAACCAGTGTCCAGCAGCTGCACCTATGATGAGGAGTGGTACACCCATACCTATGCTTAAGGCAAATAGAGCCAATCCACCTAGAACTGAATTTCCTGTGAGGAGTATGAAAGTCAAGGCACCGATCAATGGTGGTGCAACACATGGACTAACGATTAAAACTGATAGAAACCCCATCACTATTATCCCGATATAATGTCCGCCACGCTGGAAACCACTCCAATTAACTAATCTAGTTTGCAAATTAGTTGGTAATCTCAAGTCGTAAAGTCCGAACATGGATAGTGATAGCGTGATAAATATGAGACTAAAAGTGCCTAATACCCAAGGACTTTGAAACCAAATCTGGACATTTTGACCAATAAAAATTACTAGAAAGCCTACAACTGTATAGGTAGTTGCTACTGACAATACATAAGCCAGTGACATAAAAAACACACTCAGACGCGGTGGAGTAGTACCTTGACCCACTATCAGGCTAGATAGAATGGGAATCATTGGAAACATGCAAGGTGTAAACGACAGTAGTACCCCAAATCCAAAGAAAGCCGGAATTGCCCAGAATTGCTCTTCGCCTAAAAACCTTGCTAACTGATCTGGTTCTGACTCAAATTGCTGTTTTCCTATCCGATCTAGCACTTCTTTAGATATAACATCTACACTATCCGTCTTCACAGTAGACTGTTCTTCGGTTAAAGAATGTAGAGATATTGGTGTATTAAAACTATCTGATATCACAGGGTTTTGCCTAGTTAATAACCTAGGTAAAATAATCTCTACATTCTGGACTATTGGCGGATAGCAAATCCCAAGTGTTGCACAACCCTGATAATTAACTCTTATATGTATCTCTTTTTCATCAGGTGAATTTCTGTGTAGATGTGCGACAATTACAGCTTCTTTATAGAAAACCTCTTGTAGACCAAAATAAGGATCCTCTTTCTGTTTACCAGGTAGAATATCAGTGGTAGTGATACTGACGCTTTCGGTATCTATTACGTTAAGTTGAAGTTTACTACGATAGAGATAATATCCAGGTGCAATATCTAAATGTGCTTCAATAGTAAATGGATCAAGAACATTTAACACGAGTTGAAATGCTTTATCAGCATCGAGGACACGACCTTTTAGAGAGTTATCCAATTTGTCGAATAATTCAGCGATTACCGATGTTTCAGTTAGAATTGATAACAGCAACAATAAAAATAATAACCATGCCTGGCGATAGTGTCTCATAATAGTGGAGCGCTAGTATTATCTTTGAGCCAGGTGAGATAATTCGCAGCCCCAGCATGAATCGGGAAAGCTATTATCTCCGGCACTTCATAAGGGTGTAATTCACAGATTCTTGCTTCCAAAAGTCGGTAGGTAATCTCTTGGGTTTTCAGTATCAGCAACAATTCAGAATTACGACATACTTTTCCCCGCCAACGATAAATTGAGTTCAAGCCTGGGATAATGCTAGCGCATGCAGCAAGTAACTCACTAACAGCAATTTCAGCAATGTGCTCAGCTGTTTTATTATCTGGACAGGAGCAATAAACTACAATTAATTGATTTTCCATAAAAACTCAAAATAGAGAATTATGCAGCCTAAAATTAGAGTATCTATGATAGAATCGAGCGGTGTAGGGTCAGGTCAATAAATAGGTAGAAGAAAAATTCCTTATGCTCCCCTCTCATAAACCTATCTTTTAACTGACCTAGCGAACCTTTAGATTGTTCACAAGATTATTTATACGATTTTAATATCGAAATCGACAGGTACTCTATTGTTAACTGTCAATTACTGGATATTAAGGTTAAGGCACTTGAACTATGAATAATCTACTTACACATAGAAGGCGAGATTCCCCAGAACAGCTGAGTTAAAATTCTATATAATTCTTTTCTTTATTACTAAATTTAAATATAAGAGAACACACGCTGGGCAGCGCTGAAAGTGGAACCGATATCGGCGCTTGTATGTGTAGATGACATGAAGCCTGCCTCGAAGGGCGATGGTGCAAAATATATCCCTTCTGCTAACATACCGTGAAAGAATGCTCTAAACTTTTTAAAGTCGCATGAAGTCACTTGTTTGTAAGTATTAACGGATTGTTCAGTAAAGAAAATTCCAAACATTCCACCAACGTGATTGACCGTCAACGGTATATGTGCCTTTTGAGCAGCAATAACTAATAAATCGCAAAGATGTTGTGTCCTAGATGCTAGTTTAGTATAGAATTCAGGCGATGATGAGATAAAATTCAATGTCGCTAATCCAGCAGCCATCACTAACGGATTACCGGAAAGTGTACCTGCCTGGTAAATTGGTCCAATGGGAGCAAGTTTTTCCATTATCTCCTTCTTACCCCCAAAAGCGCCAACTGGCATTCCACCGCCAATAACTTTACCGAGGGTGGTAAGATCTGGAGTAATACCGTACAATTGTTGCGCACCACCTAGTGCAACTCGGAAACCGGTCATCACTTCGTCAAAAATTAGTATGCTGTCGTATTGGTCGCAGAGCTCACGTAATACCTCTAAGAAACCTGGTGCTGGTAGGACACAGTTCATGTTGCCTGCAACTGGTTCAACGATAACACCAGCTATCTCATAGCCAATCTGAGAGAATGTTTCCCTAACTTTCAGTACATCATTATAATCCAAGGTCACTGTATGAATAGCTAGAGAAGCTGGTATCCCTGGTGAAGTCGGTACACCTAGCGTTAGTGCGCCCGATCCAGATTTAACTAGCAATGAGTCAGAATGACCATGATAGCAACCTTCAAATTTCAAGATCTTATTGCGAGATGTAAAACCGCGTGCGAGACGGATGGCACTCATAGTAGCCTCAGTGCCAGAATTACACATCCTTATCAACTGCATAGACGGCATTAGTTCCTTAATTTTACAAGCCATCGCAGTCTCAATAGTTGTAGGAGTACCAAAACTTAGCCCATTGGCAACTGCATCATTTACAGCACGCACTACTGTTGGATTGGCATGTCCAGCAATCATCGCACCCCATGAACCAACATAATCAACATAGCATCTATCATCCTCATCATATAGATGAGATCCTTCACCGCGTTTGAAAAAGATAGGCGTTCCACCAACCTTTTGAAAGGCGCGCACCGGCGAGTTTACACCACCTGAGATGCAAAGTTGTGCTTCTATAAACAGTTGTTCGGAGCGATTCATCTTTGAGTTACTCAAGCAAAAAGAACAGCAAACCTGCGCGCGGCAGAGAATACATCAGAATGGCCAAATACTGCACTGATAGCAGCTAAAGAATCTGCTCCAGCTTCTATTAACAACGGTGCGTTCGCTGGTGTAATACCTCCTATAGCAACTATAGGCACTCTCAAAACTCCTCGGGCTGATCTTATTAGCTCAAGTGGGGCTTGGACTTCCTTCTTTTTAGTTGAAGAAGGAAACACAGCGCCAAAGGCAACATAATCAGCCCCAAAACGCTCAGAATATACAGCTAAATCTAAACAATCATAGCAGGATACACCAATTATCATGCTGCTTCCCAAAAGGGCGCGGGCAGTTACAAGATCTACATCACTCTTTCCAATATGCACACCAGCCGCTCCAATTTGTGCTGCTAACTCAATGTCATCGTTAACAATTAGAGGTACTTGATAGCTGTGACATAGTTTGTTTAATGATTCTGCTTTAGCTAGTCGCTGTGTATATGTATTATTTTTGTCTCTATACTGAATTAGTCTAGCACCCCCTAAAATCGCTTGTTCGACTGCTGGTACCAGATTATCTTCGGACAGCAAAAAATCATCAGTAATAGCATAAAACCCACGGCAAACTGATTTTCTCATAGTTCAGTGTCTAGTTGATGTAGCCCAAAATAATCTATTAGGGAGCATTTGACCGTTACCAACTTGATATCCAGCTTCGAGAGCTCGCCAGACATAGTTCTGTGCTTGAAAGATAGCTGAAATTGGAGAAGCAGCATGAATATCGTAACCCTGAGCAAGCAGAGCAGCAATAGCCGAAGCTAGTGTACAACCAGAACCATGGTAATTATTTGAAAGACGCGGCCAGTGGAAAGTATCTAGGAGGTGGTTGTTACCATATAGGCTGTTAGTGACACTATCAGTTGGTTCATGCCCACCAGTTATTAGTACATATTTACATCCACTTTCTAAGATAGCCATAGCACAGGCATTAAAAGTGTCACCCTCTGGTGCTAATTGACGAATCTCCATGCTATTTGGAGTCAATATAGTAGTAAAAGGTAATAACAGATTCTTTATAGCTTCGATTAGAGTAATGTTAGCTAATTCAGCACCACCTCCAGCTGATAATACAGGATCAAGTACAACCGGGATATCAGGATAACAACTGAGCACACGATGCAAAACTATAGCAGTTTCAACACTTCCAATAACCCCTATCTTGAATACTGATACTTCCATATCGTCCAATATTGCCTTAGCTTGTGCTAATACTTGTTTAGGATCCACTAGTAGTAAATCCTGTACGTTACGGGTATCTTGTACGGTTAATACGGTAATTACCGGTGTGGGGTGACAACCTAAACTAATGATTGTCTCAATATCTGCACAAATACCAGCGCCACCGGTAGGATCATTTCCACCAAATACCATTATTACCGGAATTTTTAAGGGATTTTTTGATATCAAATAAGTACTCCATCGATATTAGCAATCAATGCATAATCTAGAACCAGATTAGTTGATAGCGCAGGCAGAGTGATTATAATAGCGGATTTTGATAAAAATCATAGCATTAAATATAACTTGCAGTTAGTAAATAATGTTGCACTGTAAAATAAAGTATAGGTTATTGGTAGAATTAAGGCGGATTCCTATGGGATATATGGTCAATACAGTTTTAGGGATAAGAATTACTACTATTAATATATAAACTCGGAGTCATATGTATATATTGTTTATGCATGTTATTATGACTGTATAAGTTATGATTCCTATCCAATCGATAGGATTTTCTCGACAAAGATGCGGCTACCATGCACTAGTTACACATTAAGTAGTTAAGTATGGTTATTTTGAAGAGAGCAATACAAGTGCTAGACTTGTAGCTTACTTAGTGTCAGTGCATAGCGAAGATCAATTTAACAAAATTCAAAATGCGATGAAAAGATACATATGTCTAGTCTGTGGTTTTATTTACGATGAAGATACAGGTTCTGCGGAGAGTGGAATTCAATCTGGGACAGCTTGGAAAGATCTATCAACCAATTGGACATGCCCTGAATGCGGAGCAAGTAGGGAAGAATTTGAGATGTTAGAGGTCTAGGTTTGATAAATATGTTTCTAATTACCAATTTATATTGGTTCAGGCAGATATATTGATTTTGCAATGCAGAGGTCGAAATTCTGTCTTATTTTTACAACCTATATTTTGTTTTTGGCTGTGCTGTAGAAGTTGCTAAAGTTGCTAATTAGAAAACCAAAGGAGCTGTGCTCGGCAGGCAGTTCTGAGTTTCAATGTCTCTGCTATATCAAATAGTGGATAGTTGCCTTCGTCATATCATTAGTAAAATCAATATCCTAATTCAGAATTAAGATAGGGTTGTATTTCCCTTAATAGAGCCTTGAATATCTTAGGATTACCAGCAACAATATTTCCAGATTTCATGAAACTGTTACCGCCACTAAAATCACTGACCAATCCACCAGCTTCCTGTACCAACAACACACCACCAGCCATATCCCATGCCTTAAGGCCAATTTCCCAGAACGCATCTAACCGTCCAGAAGCAACATAAGCTAGATCCAGAGAGGCTGAACCAGCACGACGAATTTCCATACATTTATCGAAAAGGCTACCTAGGAAATTTAAGTAAGCTAGACGATGTTGAGGATAGCGAAAAGGGAATCCGGTACCAAGGAAGGCGTTCTCAATAGTATTAATGTTGCTGACCCGGATACGCCGATCATTCAGTTGCGCACTTCCACCACGTGAGGCAGTAAACATTTCCTGTCGAATTGGATCATAAACTAGTGCTGCTTCTAGCCGATTCTTATAGCGAAAACCTATTGAGATAGCAAAATGAGGGACACCATGAATAAAGTTAGTGGTCCCATCTAAAGGATCAATAACCCACTGACATTCATCTTCTCTTCCGGGGTGTTCACCACTCTCTTCGGCCAGAATACCATGGTTTGGATAGGTTTTACGGAGGACTTGGATAATATCCTGTTCAGCTTGTGTATCAGCCTCTGTCACAAAGTCATTAAGTTGTTTAGGAGTGACATTTAACCGCTCAAGGTGGTCAAAATGGCGGAGCAAGATGCGGCTAGCGCTCAGAGCAGCGCGTTTAGCAATAGTCAAAACTGGGTTCATAGTAGAATGAAGTTGTAGTTAAAAAAGCAAGAGAGAGAAAGCATCTGGAATTGGTCTACAATGCTAATAGAACAGGAATGAACTGTTCTGACATTTTTTCCTGAACATTTTAAGTCCTCTAAGGTTATTAAAGACTAGAAAAGACTTTAATCCAAGAATTTCAGCAGTGTTAAATTAGGTACCATGTTAAGTGACTTATTAAGGTTTAAGGGTAATGGTATTAGTAAAATAATATGTATTATCAGATAGTGTTCACAATTTCAGTATGTTTAATAAATATTGCGCTGCTATATATAGATTAAAATCTCCAACAGAATCACAGTAATATAAATAACATGCTGTATATTAACTATTATCTAGTGAATTCGACTCAGTCAAACTGGTATAAGATAAGGGGCTCAATCCCGAAAGATATCTAAGCTAGAAAGCAAACAGAGCGGCGATAACTAGATAATTATAATTAAGTGTCGCAAGTTTGACAGGAGTTAGCAACTTTTCCTAGAAGAGCTCATTCATAATAAGGTGTTAACTAGGCAGTGAAGATGGTATCTCTGAAATTCCACATCATTCTGCTTGCAGATTCATCCAGATGACATATCTTCGGTGAAGTGCATATACTTAGATTTGGGCTAATTAGATCATGCTTATTCTCACTGTGACATACATATCCAATAGCCAACTGTAGCTACAGACTACTTAATAATTGGGAAATCAGGAATATCCATGAGATTAACACACTTACAGTATCATTTTTAGCATTGATACAGAAGTGTCATAAGATAAATGCCTAATTTAATACTACTTTATGTATCTATTGTTCGCCATTGTTCGCCACTATATATATCACCTCTCATACATACTGATTATAGAATAAGGAGATGAGTGGTGATTCTATTATTGTGCTGTATCTGCAAGAAAATATAAGATTTGATTGCAACATTGACTCTCCCCACACTGGTAGAGATGGCATTTTTGATATATTAGTCGCCTGTACATGACGAAACTTCAACACTAGAGACTAGATAAGGGAGGCTTCCCATGTCCACAGACAGTATGAAAAAACGCGCTGCAGAAGCAGCGCTTGAATATTTAGAAAACCATACGATCTTAGGTGTCGGCACTGGCTCAACAGCTAATTATTTTATTGACAATCTAGCACGCATCAAACACAGACTCGATGGGGCAGTATCTAGTTCAGAGGCAACTACTCGAAGACTTAAGTCTGTCGGAATTACCGTTTTAAATCCAAATACTGCTGGACACCTTCCACTTTATGTAGATAGTGCAGATGAAACAAACCAACAGCTACACCTTATCAAAGGTGGGGGTGGTGCTTTGACACAAGAAAAAATTCTAGCTGCTACCAGCGATTTATTCGTTTGTATTGCGGATAGATCTAAATTAGTAGAGATCTTAGGTACATTTCCCCTACCAGTTGAAGTAATCCCAATGGCACACAGCCATGTGAGACGTGAATTGCTCAAACGCGGTGGCCAACCGACACTAAGGAAAAATGTCATCACTGATAATGGTAACCTGATATTAGATGTCTATAATATGCAGATTCTCGAACCAACTAAGTTAGAAGCAGAACTGAACAATATCGCAGGAATAGTCACCGTCGGTCTATTTGCATTGCGTCCTGCAGATGTATTATTGCTAGGGACAGCTAGCGGGGTACGAACTATTAGGCATTTTTAAGAAAAACACCCTAAGCACCTCTATTCTATAAGAGTCAGAAATTTCCATATTACTTCAAAGATACGAGTTAGATTACACGAAGTTATAATTTTCCTGAAATTGAAAAGTTCATATCATTCTTAGATGGGTTATCTTCCTGTAAGATAGCAATCAGTACCTAATTTTAGAAGATATAAGATCCTAAAAGGAAACGGACGCCACTAGACGCCCGTTCCTTTGACTACAAATAATTATTAGCTCTGCTAGGCTAGTCTTAGAAATCGTGGCGAGTACCGACAGAAACGGTTTGAGTATTACCGGCCAGGTCACTATCAGCTTCTTGACCTTGGTATTCCACCCAGAGTCTAGTGCGCTTACTGAGATTGTACTGATATCCTAGTGCCCAAGTATTTCTATCATCTTGTAGGAGAGTTACAGGATTACCATCAGCAACGATATTTAAGCGGTCATCACTAGGTGTGTTAAACCCATAAGCAGCCCTGACAACACCATTACCAACTGTGTATTGGCCAGTCAGATATACATTTTCGGTGTCACCGAAGTTAAGATCATTGACATCACCATTCTCATAGGCAAGGCTAACAGCAAGGGGTCCGGAGTTGAAGCCAGCGGACATGCCCCATTGATCACCATCCCAAGTTGGACGCGTCAAGAGATCACTGAATTCATCACCTTGCAGTGACATATATGCAGCACCGACAAAGAATGGGCCGTTCTTATATGACAATCCGATATTCCAAATATCGATATCACTACTTAAATTACCGGGTAATTTATTATCAACTGTTAATTTGCATAATCCACCTGTAGACTTTATATCGCTAGGTGTGCAGGAACCATTAACTGCCAACATTGCCTGAGCTGTAAAACCACTCAGATTAGGGGTTGAGTAGAGCAGGCTGTTATCCATACGCAGGCCATACCCGCTTCCAAGATAGCTAGTTCCGCTGAATATTTTGCTACTATTAAAGATATCTCCAATAGCAATTGCATTATAATAAGGTGTCAATTGAGTACCAGCAGTTATTGAGCCAAAGCCGCCTTTAAGCCCAAACCATTTCGGGCGATTGCTATTGAGGCTACTACCTTCTGTCGGGTCCACGCCAAATTCATACTGGTAGATCGCATTCAAACCACCACCTAAATCTTCCTCTCCACGTACTCCTAATCGAGAAGCGTTATTAAAGACATCCCAGGCAGAGGAACCGACTGAGGTACGTACCAGAACTCCATTGGGGCCTCGAGCATAATCCGAATCAGCATCAGTATAATCGAGCGACACTCGTGCCGATCCATAGAGGGTTGTATCAGCATGAGCAGAGGTTCCAAAACCAACCAGCGCAGCAGCAACAGCCAGCGCAAGAGAAGTTTTTCTCATTGATCGAACTCCTAGATTTATGTTGTAATTTTACAAAAAGAGTAAACTTAGAATCCATTGAAGAAATTTATACGCATTTTGGAGCAGAAATGCAACTGATGTTCTCAAAAAAAACACAAAACTCAATTCTAAGTTTCTTAATTACAACAATCCATCAACTTCTTTATTAAAGATAATGACAAAATAATTGATAGTTATCTGGGGGACTAGGATTCGAACCTAGGTTAACGGAGTCAGAGTCCGTAGTCCTGCCGCTAGACGATCCCCCAGAAGAATTTTAACGCTTGGAATACTGAGTCGCACGCCTAGCTTTACGCAAGCCAACTTTCTTACGCTCTACCTCTCGAGCATCACGGGTAACAAACCCAGCTCTACGCAGCAGAGCACGCAAGCTTGCATCATATACAATTAGAGCACGGGTAAGACCATGCCGAATTGCACCCGCCTGACCAGTGATACCACCACCTTTAACAGTAACGTAAACATCAAACTGATCACTAAGGCTAGTCAATTCAAGTGCCTGACAGACTACCATACGAGAAGTTTCACGGCCGAAGTAATCATCCAACGGTCGCTGATTAACTAAAATCTTTCCAGTACCTGGACGACGTAAAAAAACACGGGCTGCTGCGGTCTTACGCCGGCCTGTACCATAATATTGATTCTCACTCATGCTTCCTAATTCCTTCATTTCGGTCAGTCGGCATGTTGCCGAGTAGCACCGGTCTCTGTGCTACATGCGGATGATTTGGACCGGAGTAAACCTTCAATTTATAAAACATAGAACGTCCGAGAGAATTTTTAGGTAACATCCCTTTTACTGCAATCTGTAACACGCGCTCCGGAGCAGTTTTCAGAAGCTTATTTAGTACGACAGATTTAGTGTTACCAACGTAGCCAGTTGTATGGTAGTAGAATTTCTTCTCCTCCTTACGGCCAGTTGTACGCACTTTCGCGGCATTGAGTACTATAACATAGTCACCAGTATCAACATGAGGTGTATATTCTGGCTTATGCTTTCCACGTAAAAGATTTGCAATCTCTGTCGAGAGCCGACCTAAAATTTTGCCAGAAGCGTCAATTACATACCAATTGCGCTGAACCTCAGATGGCTTGGCGCTGAAAGTTTTCATTATGACCGGCTCCAAAAATCCGCATGAGAGTGGATTACCATTTTACTAAGGTAGACCTAATCTTACAAGGCTATATTGATGTTCTCATTATAGCTATCAGAAATTAAAGAAATGATCTTAATATTCTATAATTCTATCTAACTGAGAATTTAACGCCAAACTCCACAGCAATCTCAATACTGCTGTTATGACCTACCTATCTAGGATATTCTATTTTTGCAGTGAATTTAAGATACTTTAAGATATAGAAATGGCAATTTGAACGCATATTATTTACGATGAAGAATTCACATACATAATAAATAAATATAGGAAAGTTCTCTAAATACAGTCAGTCAATAGCTAAATAATTGCAATTATCCAAGAGGCTAAGGCTAAGCGTTGAAGAATAACAACGTGGAGACTATTTAGATCACAGTATAATGATAGGTTAGTAGAGCTAAAGATTAAAAATTAAGTGTAGTGGAAACTGTTGCAGGGTAGCAGTAGTAAAACACTGGAGACTAGTAAAGAAGTAAAAACTGGCAGTGGTGCTGTGCTGTGATATGAGCATGGCAAAGCGCGGTATGTTATTCAGTGATGTGAGATATGGATCGTCTATCTTCTTTACCACATTTAAGGCAAACAGTGATGAAGCAATATAATGAATATAAACTAATTGATACAATGATCATCAACATCGATCATGCAATCCGCACATTGTTTAGCCAGAATACTGATATTGGTTCTCGACCAGCGCCAGGGTCCTCAGTTGAGGAAGTTGAGTTACAGCCAGCATCGAAGCTGCAAGCGGCGCGCCTGATGCGTGTTAATCATACTGGTGAAGTCTGCGCCCAGGCCCTTTACAAGGGTCAAGCCCTGACTGTCCGTATAAACGAAGTACGTGATCGTCTGGAGAAAGCTGCAAAAGAAGAAAATGACCATCTGGCATGGTGCGAGGAGCGATTAAGAGCATTGAAAAGTCGCACTAGTATTCTAAATCCATTATTTTATGCAGGAGCATTCACAATTGGTGCTCTAGCTGGGAAAGTAGATGCTAGTTGGGGTTTGGGTTTTATCGCCGAGACTGAATATCAGGTTGTACAACATCTGACCACCCACTTACAATTGATACCGCATGATGATTATAAGAGTAGAGCAATTCTAGAAAAAATGAGAGAGGAGGAGGCACAGCATGCTACTAATGCTCTGATTGCAGGTGGTATCTATCTACCGTCACCAGTCCGCTTACTAATGCAAGGGTTGTCAAAAATTATGATTAAAACCACTTATTGGATATAAAACCAGCACCTGTTTCCCGCTTAAAATTGTAGGATTGTGTAGTTTCCTATATAAGGTGCGAAGGATGTTGATGCACATCGAAAATATTATTAGAGTTTCCGATCTAGTTCATAAGCAGTTTTCACACGTGTGGCACATATTGATAGTATAGCGATTAGCAGCTTATCAGATAAATCTTGATTTTATTACCTAAAATTCGGTCGCTATTAAGTCGCTGACATGAAGATTACACCAATTAGGAACTGCTTAGTATCTATCATTCGTTATTGTGATGTTTATCAGGTGCAGGTGACAACCCAGAGATATCTCATAGTGTTGCTAAAAGTATTAATGAAATAGTACTAAGATTAGTAGGCTGAGAATTATAGACTTTAGAGGTATTTCTTTAGCTGAATCGCTACTACTTACATGAAGTTCTTGATCTCAAGCACTGGCTGAGGAAGTTACGAGTTATATTATCATAACCACACTCAGTCAAGATAGACTCTGAATGGAACTGTACACCTTCTACAATCAATCTTTTATGTCTTACCCCTATTACTTCATCTAGACTCCCATCTAATTTCTGTGTCCATGCTGTAATATCTAGACATTCTGGAACTGTAGTTTTTTTCAATTACAAGCGAATGATAGCACACTACATTAAATGTGGATTGGTAGGCCAGAAAATACACCTTGACCGTTGTTATAATATTATACCAAAGAAGTTTTACCGTGCATGACCTCTCTGGCTTGGACAATGCGACCGCCAAAGGCTTGACCGATACTCTGGTGCCCAAGGACAAACACCAAAGATTGGAATCTTATTTGAGAATGTGGAGACTACCTCCAAAGAGACACTGGCTGAAGTAGGTGTACAAGGTCCAGGTGAGAGGACGATACATTCTGGGTGTAATTTTGCAATTTCATATATCTTAGTACGATCATTAAAGCACACTCTAACTTCCTTGCCTAGTTCTTCGAAGTATTGCACTAAATTATAAGTGAAGGAATCATAATTATCGATTATCAGCAGCATATTATATATTATACCTTTAAACAATTACCAATAATCCACCGCTGTTTATCCCACACTGATAGCATCAGAATCAACGATGCAAATTATTTCAGATCTAGATTTCATTTTCTTAGAAGAGTTATAATCAACAATGATCTTAGGTTTTAGATTAAGACTCAGATCTAAATATTATTTATTATTTAAGGAATATGAAGCAAACACCCGATGTCCTTTTCTGTTTCTATTGTAGGAGTCGTCTACACTCATATAAAGATCGCTTTGCCTATCCTAGCTATTACTCGCTTAATATTCTGATAAAGTTTTCTATTTTTTGATATTAGAACAGCCTTACCTTTATTAGGTTTAAGATGCTATATGATGTCGTTTAAGTCTAAATAACACTGTTTTGCTGTTAATAGATACATATTTCGCAGACATACTTACAAAGTATCTGAAGTGTAGCTCTTACTCTTTCTAGAAGCACTCTACCAAGATGGAAGGTCAGGTAGAGGTGCTACAGGTTCACCGTTCCCTTTCTAATATGCCACACAAGGTTTTTTATGTTGATACATCCAGGTTTTAATCCAGTGGCTATTAGTTTCGGTTCATTTAATGTGCGTTGGTACGGTATTATGTACCTATTGGGATTTATCAGTGGTTGGGTTTTAGGCCGCTACCGTGCTAAAGAATCCAACTCTGGTTGGATTGTTGAACAAGTGGACGATTTAGTGTTCCACGTTGCATTAGGAGTTATTTTAGGAGGCCGTATAGG
>CAIRZE010000073.1 GCA_903882995.1 uncultured Candidatus Competibacteraceae bacterium | reverse complement strand
GTAAGAACCGTACTATCGCTCTGTCTATCAAGGCTAAAGATATAGCTGAGGAAGCTGAAGTGCTACAGGATTATAGCCGTAAGTCAGTTACTGGTGCGACCTTAGGAGATATTTTTAAGGAACAGATGGGTTCACAGGATGAATAAAGTTAGCAAGTAGCCATAGGTCCTCGCCATAATCAAACATCTCTGCCGCAATCCCCAAGTGGATTGCGGCATGTAGGGTTGCGTTGTGTGTATGCCTAAAGTTTCTTAAATTTGGGGTTTTAATGCAAGGTTGGGCTGCTAGCTATTGATAAATATGACAGGGTGTTTTATGACGAAATCAGAACTGATTGATCTTCTCGCACATAAGCGTAGCGATATTCCATACAGGGATATCGAGCAAGCAGTCAAAACCATGTTAGAACAAATGAGCGAATCGATCTCTAGCGGCAAGCGGATTGAGATCCGGGGGTTTGGAAGCTTTTCCCTACATTTCAGAACACCGCGGGTTGGTCGAAACCCTAAAACTGGAGAAGCAGTGTCCTTAATCAGTAAATATGTACCTCATTTTAAGCCTGGGAAAGAACTCCGTGAGAGAGTTAACACTTATTATGAAAATAACTATGATTAGGCATGTTTATTAAAACTTGAGTTATTAAGTAACATTGTTCGGTAACTGCTAATATGAATAGGTTATTAACGGTGTATTGAGGAGATCTATAGGGAATAATTAGAATAAATATATCCATTTCTTTCAAGAGGACTACTCTTGGTATATTCAGAATAACTGGGGCTTCTATTTTAAATAACCACTTTATGAAGTGGATGATTGTTTGAGATAGAATAGAAATGCTCTAGCTCCTCTATACTATTACTCTACTTTCCAAATTATTATGACAGGTAGCTTAGATGTTCTGGATCAAATCCGTTTTTATTGCTGCAATTCTTCTAATAATTTTCATGCTTGGCTTGGAATTCTCCAATTTGAATTCGGATCTGGTTACTATCAGGCATCTACAAGGTTCAGTAACCACACCACTGTCCCTGGTAGTTATAAGTGCCTTTACAAGCGGTGTATTATTGACAATAGTTGTAGGCATGTTCGTAGTTTTGCCATTTGGTTGGCAAATATCTAGACTCAGGAAAACACTACACAATAAGGATCAGGAAATCAAGATTCTTACTAAGAAATTGAGTCATGGAGAGAGGTTTTGATGTAACGATTTGTTACCACCACTAAAACATGACATTTAGCTACTACCTAGCAAAGGTAAATAACCTGCACTTTTTATATGATGTTGGTGTTCAGATTCATAGGTTGTTTTACTAGACTGAGCCTAGGTATTCTGATCAAAATGAAAGTCGTAATCAAAGCTAGGCCACATCATCTCTTAATAATATAGCTGTGCCACCACCGTACAAGTTATGGATCCTCTGTCTCTGATATTTTTACAGGCGCTAGCGCTAATAGTGGGATGCTATTCTAATAGACATTTTGTAATTCTAGAAGGCAACGTCCAAGGCCTAGTTATCTAACAGATGAGTGTTGCCAATTTCTCTATATAAATGAGCACATACGTACAGTATGCCACCTAATAACTAGCATCACTGCTAAGTCGGATTGCATTAATGTTCCGTCCTCTAGAATTGTTTATCGGTTTGCGCTACATGCGTGCCAAGCGCCATAATCACTTTGTGTCTTTCATATCTTTAAGTTCTACCCTTGGTATTGCATTGGGAATTACCGCATTGATAACTGTTTTATCAGTAATGAATGGCTTTCAGGAAGAAGTTCGTGGCCGCATTCTAGCCATGACACCTCATGCTACTATCAATCGCTGGAACGGTGTGGAGGATGATTGGCAAGCCGTACGAGATTGGGCTCTGAAAGACCCAAGGGTGATGGGTGGTGCACCATACATTAGTGGCGAAGCCATGCTGAATAATGGATCATTTGTCAGTGGTGCTATGATTCAAGGTATCTTGCCAGAAGAGGAAAAAAAGGTATCTGATATCGGTAGTAAGATGTTCGATGGAGCATTAGAGGGTCTCCAGCCTGGTAAATTTGGTATAATCCTCGGCCAGGTCTTGGCTAAATCTCTAGGAGTTATGGTTGGTGAAAAAGTAACAGTCATCACTCCACAGTCTATTGCTACTCCAGTTGGTAATTTGCCACGTTTAAAGCGCTTTGACGTGGTAGGCCTCTTCAAGGCTGGTATGTACGAGTATGACAGGGGACTAGCACTGGTTCATATTGATGATGCTGCCAAATTGTTTCAGTATCCGGAAGGTGCTGTTAATGGAGTACGTTTGAAGTTGCACGACTTGTTTATGGCACCAAGATTTTCTCTTGAGTTATCAAGTAAGCTGCCAGCAGAGATATTCACAGCAAGTAACTGGACTCAGGATCACGCTAGTTATTTTCGGGCTGTACAGATTGAAAAGACTGCAATGTTTGTGATTCTTACTCTGATCGTGGCGGTTGCAGCCTTTAATATCGTATCAATGCTCGTGATGGTTGTAACTGATAAGCAGGCAGATATTGCTATTTTGCGTACTTTAGGTATATCGAAACTTTCGATAATGGGTATCTTTATCGTGCAGGGCGTTACGATCGGACTTGTAGGTACTTTATTAGGGTTAATAGGCGGGGTTGCACTCGCGACTAATGTTGACGTAGTTGTGCCATTTATCGAGCGCTTATTCAATATCAAGATGTTATCCCCAGATGTCTATCTAATTAGTGATATTCCATCTAAAGTACAATTGAATGATGTATTAACTATTGGACTAGTAGCGTTTGGGTTATCGGCCTTAGCAACCCTATATCCAGCGTGGCAGGCGGCACACACGCAACCTGCAGAAGCACTGCGTTATGAATAGAATAGATTAGGGGCAATAGCAATGCAGCCGACAACAGTTCTAGAATGTTGTGAGTTGTCCAAGTCTTTCAGACAAGGGAAAGAGCGTTTAGATGTTCTGCGTAATGTTAATCTTCAAGTTAAGCGTGGTGAGCGGTTGTCTGTCATCGGCAGTTCCGGCTCAGGAAAGAGTACTCTATTACACCTGTTGGGAGGGTTAGATACACCTACTTCTGGTTCCGTTTGGGTGATCAACCAGAAATTAAATTGTATGAATGATACAGATCGTGGCAAGCTTCGAAATAGAAGTTTGGGGTTTATATACCAATTTCACCACTTACTACCGGAATTCACAGTACTAGAAAATGTATCGATGCCAATTTTGATTCGTGGTAATGAACCTGACCATGCTAGAGAGTTAGCAATCACTATGCTGGACAAGGTAGGTCTGTGCCAGCGTTTACAACATAAGCCAGGAGAGTTATCTGGTGGCGAGCGGCAGCGCGCTGCTGTGGCTCGTGCACTGATTACTGGACCTGCTTGTGTGCTTGCAGATGAGCCGACCGGTAACCTCGATCGGTATAGTGCTAAGCATGTGTTAGAATTAATATTAGAGTTGAATCGTGATTTAGAAACTAGCTTCGTGATTGTTACACACGACTTGGAATTAGCATCCAGTACAGAAGCCATGTGGCGGCTGGTAGATGGAGTTTTAGTCCGGGAAAACTAAACGGTACCCTATCGTACAATTCAGCGTGGTTAAATCTCGCTATAATGTTAAATGTTAACAGTGATGATCCTAGATTATTCTATACAAACTAACTCATAAAGCCATCTTAAAATCCTTAATCATGTATTGGTTAGATCGCTACGGATATTCTCTGAATTTTGTAGCCGTGTTGTTGTGGCCAGTCAGTCTGTTATATGGCGCACTGGTGCGAGTACAGCGGTTTCTATATCAGAAAGGTGTGTTGAAGAACCAAGGAGTTGGGGCTCCTGTTATCATCGTTGGGAACATCAGCATCGGTGGTACTGGTAAAACACCATTAGTAGCTAGGTTGGTAGAACTACTGGGAGAGGCTGGTTACAAACCAGGTGTGGTTAGCCGTGGTTATGGTGGTCAAGCGAGGGAATGGCCATGCAGTGTCACTGCTAGCAGTAATCCTTATCTGGTCGGTGATGAACCAGTGCTATTGGCACAGCGTTGTCGGTGTCCTGTAGTGGTAGGGCCCGATCGTGTAGCAGCTGCGATGATGCTATTTGAAACTTATGGTTGTAATATGATTGTTAGCGATGATGGTTTGCAACACTACCGCTTGAGGCGTGATATCGAAATCGCGGTAGTAGATGGATTTCGTCGATTGGGTAATGCCGCTTGCCTGCCAGCTGGTCCACTGCGAGAACCTCCATCACGTCTGCGTGAGGTAGACTTTGTGATTGGTAATGGTGCAGCGCGTGGTTATGAATACCTTATGTCTCTACAAGGTGACACCGCATTGAATCTCGAAGATCCTTGCATAAGTTCAACTCTTGCTAATTTCCGACAGTGTACAGTACACGCAGTCGCAGGGATCAGTGATCCTTGGAGGTTTTTTGAACACCTGCGGCGCTTTGGACTGCGTCTAATAGAGCATCCATTTCCAGACCATTATGCTTTCAGCAAAATAGATTTACAGTTTCGTGGAGACTTTCCGATATTGATGACTGAGAAGGATGCTATAAAATGTCGTGGAATTTCTCCAATCAACTGTTGGTATGTGCCCGTCAATGCGCAATTAGATCCAGAATTTGAAGAACAAATATTAAAAAAGTCAGCGATGATAGCAATGTCTCAGAAAATAGAGCATTAGTGGTGAGAGTAGTTATGAAGCATCATATTTCACCACAATATAATAGGAGAAATCATATCTAGATATGGACAAGAAATTGCTTGATATTCTAGTTTGCCCGGTTAGCAAAGCACCTCTGATATATGATAAAGCTCGACAGGAACTGATCTGTAAGGAAAGCCATCTTGCCTATCCGATTCGTGACGGTATCCCAGTGATGTTAGAGTCTGAAGCACGGCTGATAGAAGATGATTAAGAGGTTTCCTAAATGAGTTATGGCTGCTATGAATTATGAATTGCCTTTTCGCGTGGCTATTCCTGCACGCTATGCATCGACCCGGTTACCAGGAAAGCCTTTGAGGTTGATTGCAGGCCGAACTTTACTGGAACGTGTCTATATGTGTGCGCTAGCCAGCGGTGCTCTAGAAGTTGTGATTGCTACTGATGATGCACGCGTTGTGGAGGTAGCAGAGAGTTTCGGTGCTGCTGTATGTATGACTTCTTCTGATCACTTATCTGGTACTGATCGTATATCAGAGTTAACTATGCTTTACGGTTGGCCTGATGAAGCTATCGTAGTCAACTTACAGGTCGATGAGCTACAAATGTCGCCAGTTTTAATAAGACGAGCAGCAGTTGTTCTAGAGGAGCATACTTCAGCTGGTATTGTTACATTCTGTACCCGAGTCCGTCGGCTAGCAGAGTTGTTTGATCCGAATGTGGTTAAAGTAACGATGGATTACGAAGGTTTCGCATTGTATTTCAGCCGCGCGCCGATTCCTTGGCATCGTACAGCATTCAGTAAATCTGCTTTCTCAGAGTTAGAATCAGTTTATAGCGGAGCTGTCGCAGAAGAACTGCTAAAAGATACTGTGTGGTTTCGCCACATTGGTCTTTATGCCTATCGAACCAAGATACTGCAGGATTTTACGCGTCTAGAGCCTGCTCCTATCGAGCGTGCCGAATTTTTAGAACAGTTACGCGCCATATGGCATGGAATCCGTATATATGTCTCTGAGGTAACAGAAGCACCGCCACCTGGTATTGATACTGAGTCTGATTTGACAAGAGCGATAGCTGAGATAGAGGATAAAAGTCCAATTTTGGAACTTCACAATTGAGTAAGCTAGATTATGGAATGGTTAAACCTTTTAAGCGTGGAATTAAGCTTAGGGTGATAGTTAGAGTGTTGTTTGTGTGTATGGGCAACATTTGTCGCTCACCAATTGCAGAAGGAGTATTCCGACAGATGGTTGAAGGATCAAATTTAGGCAGCATTATCTATATAGATTCAGCTGGTACACATGCCAATCATATTGGAAATCTACCAGACGCGCGCAGTCAAATAACAGCTCTACGTAGAGGCGTAGATATTAGCTGTATTCGCTCACGTGAGATACACCCAGAAGATTTCTGCAAATTTGACTATGTCCTAGCAATGGATCTGAACAATTTTCAAAATTTGTTAGCTTTATGCCAAGAACTTGAATTTAGAGACCGCATTCAGTTACTCATGGATTACGCTCCAGATCTTAGCGAGAGAGAAGTTCCAGATCCATACCATGGTGGCCAGCACGGTTTCGAACACGTGATGGACTTGATAGAAGTAGCAGCAAAAAAATTACTGGTTAGCATCCGCGAACGTTATAAAATTTGAGTCCTGATTAGCTACCCTGTGTTTGTATCTTTTTTATACATCACTGGAATCTTTATTTTTCATTATTTGTCTTGATGTTTTATGATAAT
>CAIRZE010000072.1 GCA_903882995.1 uncultured Candidatus Competibacteraceae bacterium | reverse complement strand
CGACCTTTCTAGGTATTGAATCTCGTGTCGCTGAAAAATTGCGTCGTCTTAGTATCTACAGCGCTGATGACATACTACTCCATTTACCTATACGCTACCAGGATCGCTCACAAGTTACACCGATAATACAACTGTTTCATGGAGCAGAAGCGCAGATAGAAGCTGAAGTAATAAAAGTTGAAGTAATTGAACAAGATCGTCGACTTCTAATATGTCATTTGCGTGATAGTACTGGCAGGTTGACTTTGCGTTTCTTCCATTTTAAGCGGTCCCAACAGCTATTTCTTCGTAACCCTGGTATTTGGCTCCGCTGTTTTGGAGAAGTACGTCAAGGCTATAACGGACTAGAGATGATTCACCCTCAATACTGCCAGTTAGATATAAATACACCCCCTATATCTGACGGGCTAACGCCAGTATATCCTAGTACGGCTGGGTTACAGCAAAGCACAATGCGTAATCTAGCTAAGAAAGCGTTATTGCAAATGGACGAAGGGAAGATATTATCAGAATTACTACCATCAATATTGCTGGTGAAGTTGAACTTGATGGCAATCCCTGATGCAGTACGCTTATTGCATCAACCACCGAGTAATGCTTCCCCAACAGAATTGAGTAGTTGCTATCATCCTGCTCGCAGAAGGTTAGCATTCGAAGAGATTCTAGCTCACCAACTTAGCTTGAGGCGCTTGCGAGAAAGGATACGGCAGAAAGATGCCCTACCCTTATTTATAGAGGGTGTGCTAACTCATAGGTTTTGTTGTAGCCTACCATTCAGCCTCACTGCTGCACAGAAGCGTGTGGTAAAAGAGATCAATGCTGATCTTATTAGACCACGACCGATGTTGCGTCTGCTACAAGGAGATGTTGGCTCTGGAAAAACGGTAGTTGCGGCGCTCGCTGCATTGCGTACCGCCGAAAACGGTGCTCAAACTGCCCTCATGGTACCAACAGAACTGCTAGCTGAACAGCATTATTACAACTTTCGGACATGGTTAGGCAAATTAGGCATTGAAGTGGCCTGGCTATCTGGAAGGTTAACCAGAAAGTACCGTCGAGCTGTTTTGAGAGGGCTCACCACCGGTGATATTAATATTGTAATTGGAACTCATGCCTTATTTCAAGAGGAAGTAGAGTTTACTAACCTAGCACTAGCTATTGTGGACGAGCAGCACCGTTTCGGTGTGCATCAACGGTTAGCTCTGTCAGAAAAAGGCCGTCAGGATCAACTACAGCCACATCAACTGATCATGACTGCTACACCAATTCCCCGCACCCTAGCAATGAGTATATATGCTGATCTCGATACTTCTTTAATCGATGAATTACCTCCTGGACGTCAGAAAGTAAGAACTGTTGCGGTGCCAGAAAACCGTAGAACAGAGGTTATCAATCGTATCCGCCAAGCCTGCTGGAGCGGCCGACAAGCCTATTGGGTTTGTCCATTTATCAATGAATCAGCAATACTGCAATGCCGCGCTGCATGTTTAACTGCTGAATTGCTTGCTACACTATTACCAGAATTCTGTGTCAGATTGGTACATGGCCGTATGCCAGCTGCTGATAGAGAAACAATATTCAAATCTTTCAAAGCTGGCAAAATAAATTTACTTGTAGCTACCACTGTAATTGAGGTAGGTATTGATGTGCCTAATGCCACTATGATGATAGTGGAGAATTCTGAAAGGCTAGGATTGGCGCAGTTGCACCAATTGCGTGGCCGGGTCGGACGCAGTAATGATAATAGCAGTTGTGTACTATTATATCACCCACCCTTATCACAGGCTGCCTATACTCGACTCTCAGTGCTGCGAGAGTGTAGCAATGGATTTGATATTGCCAACCGCGATCTAGAATTACGTGGTCCAGGAGAAATACTCGGCGTCCGCCAAGCCGGGATACAACCTTTCCGGTTTGCCGATCTTACACGAGATAGTGACTTATTACATTCGGCACGCTGCTCTGCTGACTGGATGCTGCGTGACTATCCAGATCTAGTTGAAAAAGTAATTCAGCGCTGGATCAATGCCGATGCACGCTACGGCGAGGTTTAGCACTGCCAAATCGCATACTCCTAAGGTTAACCAGATTGGTACTCTAAGTGAGACCTTAGCCGCTATCAAGATGGCGGCCGAGGCTGGTTATACCTCGATTTCATCACATCGCTTAGGCGAAACTGAAGACACTACTATTGCCGACCTAGCTGTAGCTAGAACTGCCAGTCAGATTAAAACCGGTTCGCTAAGTCGTTCTGACCGTGTT
>CAIRZE010000071.1 GCA_903882995.1 uncultured Candidatus Competibacteraceae bacterium | reverse complement strand
TTTAATTTTGTATCTTAAATAATCTACTATAAATAAAGTAATGTAAGTAATGTGTCTGTCAGAGCATCAATACTAAGAAATTTACTTTAGCTCAGTATCCGATATCTTGCTCATGAGACAGAAGATCAATGTAGGCAAATTTGGTAGAATCTAAGATATATAATGGGAATTATAGATATATCTTTAGATGATATAGCAACCGGAAGGAGGGAGGGGGTAGTCTATCACCAGCAGTAGGAACAGGAATGTAAAACCATCATTGCCTCAAGGCATGCCCTAAGGAGGAGGGATGCTATCATAAAGAGGCTCTTTTAATAAGATTGAGGTTGATCGCTATTCATGTCTGTATGTGTAGAAAAATTTGTTCCTTTCAGTCGTATGCATCATACCTTTCCAATTGACATTAGACGTCCCTTGTCCTGGGGTCAGCTGTATGGCGCTAGTCCTGCCCTTATGATTACCGCTGCTGCGACGAGCCACTGTGGATTAATACTAGCAATAGCGCCTAATAGCCAGATGGCATTGCGATTAGAGACAGAACTTCGAGTATTCGGCGGCTCGGAATTAGATATTTTATCTTTTCCTGACTGGGAAACATTGCCATACGACCTGCTCTCTCCATCACAGGAGATCATATCACAACGTTTATCAGCTCTATATCAGTTACCAAGTCGGACACATGGGGTATTGATAGTACCTGCTACTACTCTGATGCAACGTTTAGCTCCGCGTAACTATTTGGACAACTTCGTCTTAATTCTCACAGTTGGTAATCAGATAACTCATGAAAGTTTTCGACAGAAAATTGAGAGATCCGGTTATGCATGTGTATCAAAAGTTGTTGAACATGGTGAATTTGCTGTACGTGGTTCTATATTTGATCTATTTCCTATGGGTGCTGAACAGCCGTACCGTATTGAGATATTTGATGATAATGTCAAGAGTATACGCAGTTTCGACCCAGAAACACAGAGGACAGTATCGAGGGTAGAGAGCATAGAGTTATTACCAGCACGAGAGTTCCCTTTTGATAAGGAGGCTATTGCTAGATTTCGCAAAACTTGGCGTCGCCAGTTTGAAGGAGATCCGCAACTCAGTGTAATTTATCGCGATGTGAGTTCTGGAAATGTTCCCTGCGGTATTGAATATTATCTACCCCTATTTTTTGAAGAATCGGCGACATTGTTCGATTATCTGCCAGTTGCTACTCTAGTTATTCTTCTAGAAGGAGTAGCGATAGCAATAGACACGTTCGAGGAACAGTTAACAAGTCGCTACGAACAGCATCGTCATGATGTTGAAAGGCCGCTTCTATCACCCCTGTCGCTGTTTCTATCGGCAACCCAAATCGGTCTGATGCTAGAAAACTACCTTAGAGTTGAGTTATTGCAGCAAGAGGTTAAAGGTGACGTTAATTTCCCAACAGCGCCTCCTCCACTGTTGCATTTTCAACTACATAGTGAACGTCCTACTAGAGCTTTAGAAAATTTTCTAGCTGAATTTCCAGGCCGTGTTCTATTTACTACTAGATCTGCAGGACGCCGTGAACTTTTGCTAAAAACTTTATGGGAGTATGGTATAACTCCAAAAATCTGTGAAAGTTGGGCTGATTTCTTGGCACAAGAGGATATACGTTTAGCCCTAACAGTTGCTCCTTTAGATCAGGGGTTACTTCTGCTTGAACCGCCACTGGCATTAATTTCTGAAGTACAGTTGTACGGTGAGCGAGCGCAACAAACTCAGCTAAAGATCTCTAACCGAGATTTCGACACAATCATACGTAATCTCACAGATCTAGATTTAGGTGCACCAGTTGTACATGAAGAGCATGGTATTGGCCGCTATTCTGGGTTAAAGCTGCTAGATGTAGATGGAATAGATTGCGAGTTTGTAGTAGTCGATTATGCTGAGGAAGATCGATTATATGTGCCAGTTGCCTCTTTACACTTACTTAGTCGCTACACAAGTGGATCAGCTGAGAGTGCACCATTACATAAGCTTGGTAGTGGACAGTGGGAAAGAGTTCGGCGTAAAGCTGCCGAACAGATCAGTGATGCAGCAGCCGAATTATCAGATCTCTACGCTCGCCGTGAGGCCAGACCAGGTCATGCTTTCAGTTTTAGCGAGGTAGAGTACATTAAATTTTCGGAAGAATTTCCTTTTGATGAAACTCTAGACCAGCAAAATACTATCTCTACAGTCATTGCAGACATGCGTGCAGGTAAACCAATGGATCGGGTTGTATGTGGTGACGTCGGTTTTGGTAAGACTGAAGTAGCGATGCGAGCTGCATTCTTAGCAGTACAGGATGGTAGACAAGTTGCAGTATTAACACCCACTACATTGCTAGCTCAGCAACATTATCAAAACTTTTTAGACCGTTTCGCAGATTGGCCTGTACGTATAGAATTACTGTCTCGATTTCGCTCTGCTAATCAGCAGATTGAGACTATCAAAGCATTGATTAATGGAACTGTAGATATTTTGATTGGTACTCATAAGCTGTTACAGGATGGTATCAAATTTAAACAGCTCGGGCTGGCTATTATAGATGAGGAACACCGCTTTGGGGTGAAACACAAAGAACGTCTGAAATCATTGCGATCTGAGGTGGATGTACTGACATTAACTGCTACCCCAATTCCACGTACTCTAAACATGGCGATAGCTGGACTACGCGAATTATCAATAATTGCTACACCACCTACAGGGCGTCTTGCTGTAAAAACTTTCGTTAGTCAGTGGAACAAGATTTTAATTCAGGAAGCATGTCAACGTGAATTGAAACGCAGTGGACAGATTTACTTCCTGCACAATGAGGTAGAAACTATACAGCGTATGGCAGTACAGGTAGCAGATATGGTACCTGGAGCTCTGATTGGAATAGCACATGGGAAAATGCGTGAACGTGATTTGGAACAGGTGATGCTCGATTTCTATCATCGTCGCTGTAATTTATTAGTCTGTACCACTATTATTGAATCTGGCATTGATATCCCCAATGCCAATACTATCATTATCAACCGTGCTGATAAATTAGGATTAGCACAACTACACCAGTTACGTGGAAGGGTCGGTCGTTCGAATCACAGAGCTTATGCTTACCTATTGGTACCACCACGTACATTGATGACTGTAGATGCAATTAAACGTATAACGGCAATTGAATCACTTGAAAATTTGGGTGCCGGTTTCATGCTCGCTAATCATGACTTAGAAATCCGTGGTGCTGGTGCATTGCTAGGTGAGAAACAAAGTGGTCAGATTCATGAGGTTGGTTTTACTCTCTATATGGATCTACTAGAGCGAGCGGTACAGGCGCTCAAAGCAGGACATATACCAGAACTAGATAGACCACTTGATCATGGTCCTGAAATAGATTTACAGAGTCCAATATTAATCCCGGATAGCTATCTACCTGATGTTCATAGTCGGTTGATTCTATATAAAAGAATCGCTGGCGCTAATGATAGTAACGAATTACGCAAATTACAGGTCGAAATGATTGACCGTTTCGGTTTATTACCTGAGCCTGTTAGGAATCTTTTCCGAGTAACAGAATTGAAACTGTTAGCTAAACCGATTGGTGTAAAGAGAATTGAGGCTGGTCCTAAAGGTGGTAAAATTATCTTTGGATTTGAGGCAAAGGTAAACTATGTTAGCTTGGTGAAATTAGTACAACAGCAGAACCAGATTTATAAGTTAGATGGTAAAAACGAATTGAGATTTATTAGAGAATTATCTGATGCTGAAAAGCGAGCATCAGCAGTTAAAGAATTATTAGCAGAAATTTCTATAGACAAATAGTGTTTCAGCGATTATAGATGCTGAAACACTATTATAATCGCATCCAGTCGCAAGCAAAGATGGCCAAAATACTCGTTTTCTAGCTCTCCAAGAGTAACTGATCCTGGTTCCCAGCAAGGCCTCTTATTTAGATAGTTACTAAAATTTAAATCTCCTATCCTATTAGTCTTAGTCTAGGATTGATTGAGTCTCTACTCCCATTCCATCCTCACCCTAAGGCTATTTGCTAATTATCATGTTATCAATCAATTTATCACCCCCCTTTAGCCCTTAGGTATTAGGGGAGGAATAAATAAAAAAGCTCAGTTATTATCCAATGGGCTAAATGGTTCTGGTTTCAGAATAACTGCGCTTAAAGGTGGCAAGTCCAATACAATTGAGAAGATGAAACCGTGACTGGAGATATCCTCATAGGGTATTTGGTAACTAGATAGGGTTTTACCGCTACCAGCGTATTCTTTAGCGTCACTATGTAGTAGTTCTCTATATATTGACGGATAAGGTACTCCTATACGGTAATTTCGATATAAACAGTCAGAGAAATTCAGAACAAATAGTATAGAATCACGTGGGTCACGTGCCTTACGTAGAAAGCTAAGGACGCTAGTCTTAGCACCATTCGCATCTACCCATTCAAATCCTGTACCCTGAAAATCTACCTGGTGACAAGCAGCTTCCCGTGCATATAGTTTGTTAAGGGCACCTATAAAGCGCTGTAAACCCTGGTGTTGATGATCTTGGGATAATACCCATTCTAATTCACTGTCACTGTTCCATTCACCCAACTGTCCAAATTCTCCACCCATAAATAATAGTTTCTTACCAGGATGGCCATACATGAAAGCGTAAAGCAAACGTAGATTTGCAAATTGCTGCTGCTTGTTGCCAGGCATTTTACCAAGCATTGACTTCTTCAGGTGTACCACCTCATCGTGGGACAAAGATAGAATAAAATTCTCGTTAAAGGCATATGTAATGCCAAAGTTAAGTTTGTGGTGGTGGTGACAACGATGCTCTGGCTGTTCTTGCATATAGGATAAAACATCATGCATCCATCCCATATTCCACTTAAATCCAAATCCCAGCCCGCCTATGTCCGTAGGACGTGACACATTTGGCCATGCGGTAGACTCCTCAGCAATCATCATTACACCAGGGAAATCAGCATGGACGACCGCGTTGATATGACTGAGAAACTCAATTGCCTCTAAATTTTGGTTGCCGCCATACTTATTTGGTATCCAATCTTTCTTAGAGTAATCCAGATATAGCATCGAAGCTACTGCATCCACCCTTAATCCATCAAAGTGGAAAACTTTCAACCAATATAAAGCATTAGCGATTAAAAAGTTCCTGACTTCATTACGACCATAATTGAAGATCAAAGTACCCCAATCAGGGTGTTCTCCCTGTCTCGGGTCTGCATGCTCAAATAGACAAGTGCCATCAAACCAAGCCATAGCGTGTGCATCTTTAGGAAAATGTGCTGGCACCCAGTCTAAAATAACACCAATGCCATTTTGATGGCACCTATCTATCAACTCCATTAATTCTTCTGGTCGTCCGTAACGAGCAGTTGGAGCATAGAAGTTAGAAATCTGATAGCCCCAAGATGGTCCATAGGGATGCTCAGCTAGTGGAAGAAATTCGATATGAGTGAAACCCATCTCAAGTATATAAGGAATTAACTGATCAGCTAATTCTAGATATGATAGGAACTCACCATTAGCTTTACGCCGCCACGAGCCAGCATGGACCTCGTAAATTGAGATCGGCTGTTGCCAGACACTACTATGTGACCGTTGTTGTATCCATAAATCATCTTTCCATACATGTTTACAGGATACGTCGTATACTACACATGCGGTACCTGGTGGAATTTCTGTATGAAATCCAAAAGGGTCTGTTTTAAGAAAAACAGGGCCAGAATTAGGCAAAATTTCGAATTTATACAATTCATCTTCGCTCAATTCAGGTATGAACAGCTCCCATATCCCAGATCCAGGCCGTAACCGCATTGGATGGCGACGTCCATCCCAATGGTTAAAAGGACCAACAACACTTATGCGTTTCGCGTTTGGAGCCCAGACAGCAAAGTTGATACCGGTTAGGTCACCTGTTTTATAAAGATGCGCACCTAGTTTCTCGTATATTCTATAATGGTTGCCTTGTGCAAATAGGTGACAGTCTTGGTCACCTAAAATTGAGAAAGCGGTAGCATAGGGATCATAGAAAGTGTTATTCCAACCATATTCTGTAGCATTAATCTGATAGTTTAGTGCAGTTGGTTTATCTGAAATTATCGCTTCGAATAACCCACCTTCATATGCTGCTTGTAGTTGGTACAATAACCCAGGTTTATTCTGAAGAAGTAGGAAGGGCGTTCCTGTTGCTGCTGGTAGCAAAGCACGCACTACAGTCAAATCAGGTTCTGGGAGAGGATGTGGGCCTAACAAGGTATGTGGATCTGTATGGCGTACTTGTGTGAGTAAAATGCTTTCTTCTACAGATAATGTAGGCTTAACGATATTTTCTCTGATCAGAAATCGTAAATCTGCTACAAGATCTGATTTGGATAAACGATCAGTATAGGTGCGAGCATCAGTGCATAATGCATCTATATGATAAATTTGATTCCAGAATATAGCATTCGCGACCAGGAAATTCTGTACCTCATGCCGTTCTAATCTGAAACCAAGTACATCTCGTTGATCTAGCACATCAGTATCATAAAGTCTTGATCCATCGAACCAACTAAGCTCTTGGCCGACTTTTGGTAGAAGCGGTGGGATCCAATTTAGTATTATCCCGATACCATTTTGATGACTCTCATCAATAAAAGCCATTAAATCCTTCAATCTACCATATCTCGGATTTGGAGCATAGTAGCTAGCAACTGTATCTTCAGCCTCCCAGAGGGTCAACTCTACATGCGTAAATCTTCCTTCTATAAGATATGGCAAAACAATATCCCGCAGCTGTTTATAATTGGTAACAAGTTCACAGCTGTTTATATCTTTCGTACTAAAGCTGACACGGTGAATGGAGATTGGCAAGTTCCAATCAGATATTTCTTTGGATCTTACCATCCACGAGTCGTCGTTCCAATTATATTGATGCCTAATATCACAGATAAACGCAGCGCTCTTAGGATAAACTTCAGCCTCAAAGGCTAATGGGTCAGATTTGATGAATACATCTCCTCCCTGATTACGTACTTCATATTTATATATTTCGCCTGGCCCGATACCTGGGATAAATATCTCCCATACCCCAGATTTATGGCGTTCTAGAGGATGACGACGACCATCCCAGTGGTTAAATTGACCGACTACACTTATCCGACTAGCATTAGGTGCCCAGATTGTAAAGTTGACTCCGATCATACCTTGTTTGGTTTTTGGGTGTGCACCTAATTTTTCAAATAAGGGGTTAAGCTTCCCTTGTTTTAAAGCTTGTCCATCTTCAGGTGTAAATGAAAGATTACAGATCGCATAAGGGTCATGGAAAGTGGCCATCTGACCGTCCTTTTCGACTACCATTATCTGGTAGTTATGCCTGGTGGTAGTAGTACTAGGAAAACAGATAGAGAACAAACCATCTGGATGTATTCTTTGCATTTCACGTTTGCTAGTACTGTTTCCTAACAGTAAATAGGCTTGTTCTGCCTGTGGCAGAAAGGCGCGGATAGTGAGCGCCCGTTCCCGCTCGGCATAGTGAGGCCCTAGTATTTCGTAAGGGGTGTCATGACGCAGTTCAATAATTTTCTGAATATCTTCTTCCAGCATCGTACTTACCTTCTTTTAGTTATGCCGGCGGTTTTTATTAGCTCGAGCTCGGAATTATAAATTTATTTTAGATCAGACGGCCATCAAACAGGCAGCTAAAAGTAGGGAAAATGATGGTGCTTTGCAAATAATTTATGGCACTGTTGGGTGTGAGCATCGCTAATTTTTTATTCATTGGGACAGGTTGAGTATATGATGGCTCTGTTATCCTATTTATCTGCATATCATCTAGTGTATCAGTCGTCTGTTTAAGAGTACATTTATCGTTCTTCTCTGGGGAGGCATTTGAGTAGATTTAGCCATCAGTTTCATACTGTTAAGATGTTTTCTATATTTTAGATTTTCTCTTTAAAGTTAGCTGATATAATCTTTGACTATAAGTCAAGACAATCAAGAATCTCATAAGGATTCACATCTTCAGGAGGAGAATGTCTATCTAGTCCTGCATGTCAAGAAATATTTCTCATTTCTCCTGTTATTTAGGATCGTGCTTCAGCTACTCTCTGAGTAATCCCGGTTACTTCCTTTATGGCACTTTCGTTCTGTTATCATCCCTATCTCTTTATTAAATCTTTACTAATTAAGCCATTTCTCTGTCTACTATTGATACTTAATTGTCGGATTATGAATACTATTACTGTTTGTTACCCTTCTCTGCTACCCATAAATAAAATGTAGGAAATTCACTAATACCAGTTTTATAGGTTTTTGACAAATATGAAACTTCTCTTTGGGTTGGTAACTAGTTGCTTAAGCCCCTTGCCCCTAATCGAAATTAACGTAACTAAATTCAATCAGCTCAGATGGTTATACATGCCTTAGGATTTAATATCCATAATTAAGTTTAGAGAATCTAGACGTCTATACCAATTATAAGGAATGATGTTGCCATTAAAACTCGGCGCTTTCTACATGTCGGCGCCTCTTTAATAGAAGACGTGAAACAAATACTCCAATCTCGAATAAGAACCATATTGGAAGCGCTAATAAAGTCTGAGAGATTACATCTGGTGGTGTTAGCAACATGCCTATGATAAATGCACCGACAATGACATATGGCCTTTTAGATAGCATCGAATCTGGCGTGAAGATATTGAGTAATGCTAAAACTACTGTGGCTATTGGAACTTCGAAAGCGACTCCAAAAGCTAAGAAAATCGTCATTACGAAATTGAGATAACAATCAATATCGGTCATCACTGCTATGCCTTCTGGCGCAGTACCAGTGAGAAATGCAAAGAATAATGGCATGATGATAAAATAAGCGAATGCCATCCCACAATAAAATAACATGGTACTAGATAATAATAGTGGTAGTGCTAAATTCTTTTCTTTCTGATACAATCCCGGAGCTATAAATGCCCAAATTTGATAAAGTGTCCAAGGCACAGTAATAAAAATAGACAGAATCAAGGTAAATCTAAGTGGTGTAAGAAACGGCGAGAGCACATCAATAGCAATCATATTGCTATGATTTGCCATATTTTTGGTTAATGGAACAGCTAACATGCTATAAATCGGACTAGAAAAAGGGGATAACCCTAAAAATATTAGTAATATTCCCCCTATAATCCGCATTAATCTAGTGCGTAATTCAAGAAGATGAACAAATAGTGGGAGTTCAGGTTTGTTATCAGTCACAGTTTTTAATCAGCGGAAGTAGGGGTAGGGTAATTGGGTAGCTGTGGTAGGGTAATAGTAGTAGGCTTAGTATTGAGCTGCTGCTTGCCCATTGGTTGTCCTGCTGCTATAGCTAAATGCACTGATAAAGGTTTTTTAAAAGGATTTGAATTAATATCATGTAGTTCTGGATCAGCAGGCATACATTTACCACAGTCCGCAGTCTGAATACTGTTCAGTTCTACTGTATCCTTTACCTCTATATCTGAGGGGACTATACCCTTAGACAAATCTTTCAGGTAATCTACATTAGCACCACTCTGTAGTAACGACTTTTTAATTTCTGCGATTTGTAGCTCTAAATCTACTTCCGCTTTGATATCAGTAACTACACGCCTGGCTCTACTGAGCCACAGCCCAACATTACGGGCCAGGCTAGGTAATCGTTCTGGTCCAACCACTATTAAAGTAACGACAGCAACTAACACCATTTCCCAAAAGCCTATTTCAAACATACCTGAATCACCATTAATGAATTTCAAAATTTTTCTTTATCCTTAATTGGATCATTTATTTCAGCAGTCCTATCGTGTTTATTGACATTATACTGTTGTTCTATTTTCTTTAAATCACCATCAGCCACTTCTGATTCACTTTCATTACCTTCCTTCATGGCATTACCAAAACTCCGAATTGCTGATCCTAAATCAGAGCCTAGATTACGTAGCCGACTACCTCCAAATATCACCAAAATTATGATTAAGACAAGGAGCAATTCCCAAACGCTAAAACGCATAAGCTCGCCTCATAAGACATAAATCTCAGAAATGGGATAAGCCGTAAATTATAGATATACTATAAAACCCTCTTATCTTAATATTCTATATATAAAGGCTGATCCCTAAATTGTGCTGTAGGGACAAGTGCTTTTTAATTTGTAATATATAAAAAGCTAGCTCAAATCTGAAAAAATGCTTGTTAGAGAACATTTTCGAGAACATACATATCCGCCCAGATAATAATAGATTTAGATATTAGTGTATCCTTTCCGAATCTAAACCACTATTCAATGCAAATGCAATTTACGTGAATGTGCTATGCGATAGTTGCCTGTTCTGGACAAGCGCTACAGTTGCCAACTTCACTACAGGTACCATTAGATGTATCCTCCTTAACAGTTGATGATTCTTCCTTAACTAGATTTCTTCGGGCTCCAACTCCTTTAAAATCTGTTTCGTACCAGCCGCTACCCTTTAGCCGAAAGCCGACTACTGATATTAATTTCTTAAGGGTAGGCTTACCACAAGAAGGGCAAACGCTAAGTTCTGGATCATTAACTTTTTGTATAATTTCGAGTTCATGATTACATGACTCACAGTTGTATTCATAAATTGGCATGTTACACCCCAGAAAATAGACAAAATTTAATTTGAGCAAAATGCGCTGAAGCTAGTACTAGTAGTACTAATAGAGTGAATATTCTACTCTAACTTTTGGTTTTAGAGCATATGTTTAGAGTTACCTGTGCGTCTCAATAAAACATTTATTGTTAGATCTTAGTACTTTTCTTATACCTAGATATGCTAATTCTGATTCTAGAACCATTTGATATAGAAGCCACGAAACTTACTAATCTTGGTTAGCTCCTTCTGACTTGTTTGTCAGTGTGAATAGGTAGAAATTACGCCTCACCCACAGCTGTAGGTATTTACACTTATCAAGCTCGACTGAGAGAATAGTTTTCCTAAAAATATTTTGTATTTAACCAAATATAAGATTTCTTACCATAATTATATAGCACACCTCATGTGCTATATCTATCCACCGAGATGTTTAGTCATTAGTTGTATCTATATCTTCTAGATTATCTAAAATGTCAATGTGTTGCTACTGCAATTCTGTAACTAATTTTATTAATTATTGTTATAAATCTTGTTGTATTTATCAACCACAATTTTTATTGATAAAGCTGCTTTTTGATAAGAGAAATCAATAGCATAACCTCGTTTCTTAGGTACGATTTGTGTGATAATCATCCGATTGGAAATTAATTGTCAAAACTTAGATAGTGGTGATTGTTGCTGCTAGCCGGCGTTTGATAAATCTGCTACTAAGATGGTCATCTTTTCAGGCTAATTTTGTAGAGAACCAAACAGGCTTTACATGTTAAAGCTTGTGTATCTACCAGTAGTGGCTGATTCTCGAGTGTAACTAATAATATTTGTAACGCATTAAATTACAGACTCTTTTCTATCTTTAGTTCACACTGGTAGATGTAAACTGAAAGAACTATCCCATAAATTTTCTCATAGCATTCACCTTGCTAATTAATTTAGGTTAGTAGTTCTCATACTGTATCTATTTGGTCTGGTAGATTTTCCAGTTTTTAATAAATTTATTAGACGTCTATATTAAATAGTGACTCATGGTCAATTAAAAGATACAGAATGGATCGGAAATATGATTCTTAATGCCTAAATCTGGTAAATTTCCCCAATCAGGAAAAGAAATTACTATAAATAAACATTAGCAACTTAACATTTTTCTTAGTTTTATTGAATAGAGCGTTTAGAGTGCAGTGTCTTCACAAATGCGCTCTTAAAATATCTACTTATTTTTCTGATAGCACAGGTAGATGCCATACTGGTGTTAAGAATATGGATCAGGAAATCAGATCCTGTAATCTAATCGCCTTCATGATCGGATCAGTACAAAATTGCCAAAAATCTGCTAGGAGGTTAGGTTAATAGATCCTAGAATAAAATCTCTTTAAGTAGACGCTTGACAGCAGCAGCAGGCAAGCTAGATGTTGACCACAATGTGGCTTCTGTACCGAAGCGTACGGCAACTTCAAGCGCATCCTCTATTTGCCAGCCTTTAGATAAGGCATGAATTAATCCTGCCGCAAAGGCATCTCCTGCGCCTGTTGTATCTATTGTATTAACTCTTTTAGCAGGTACCACTAGCATTTCTCCAAAACCATATATATAGGCACCAGCTGCACCAACAGTAATGGCGATCCATTTTGCTAAGCCATCAGAAACTGATTCTCCCAAATTCTTAGGTGATTGAAAATCATAGGGACTTATATCAAAGAAAGATGCAATCAGTACATGTGCTGGCCGTAAACCAGGACCTAGTGGTGGTAAGTGTGCGACGATTAATGTTTGGCTTGTATTTGCTTTAGCTGCGAGTAGCGGGCCCAAATCACGACGTCTGCTGCATATATAAACCACATCAGCTGACAAACTTAACAACTGCTTAGGTGGTGATTCTTCTTCACATACAGTTGTGTTAATTACTGTTCTTTCACCAAATTGATCAATTAACAATAAAGAGCGGGTACTTGGTTGGTTAATCCGTAAGATCGAGGAAGTATCTATTCCAGCAGCGTCGAGATCAGCAAGTAAGCTATCACCGATAGCATCCCAGCCAACAGTAGCTAGCAAGGTGACTTCATGACCAGCAGCTGCTAAAGCCACAGCCGTATTCGCACCACCTCCGCCTAATCTACCTCCTGTTGCAGTGCCATTTAAGTGTCCACCTATCTTTATTGGTTCAGTCAGCCGAATCACCTCATCGTGCGCGACCGAACCTACTACTACTATTCTGGCCAATTTTCTTATCTCTTTTTCTTCACAAAACTAGCTAATTGCCATTAATAATTTTTTTGTTTGCATACTCAAACTCAAAAGTGGTCATCATCGCGATGATATAGCAGTCACGAATGTCCTCGAGTACTTTTAATTATCACCCCCAGTCT
>CAIRZE010000070.1 GCA_903882995.1 uncultured Candidatus Competibacteraceae bacterium | reverse complement strand
GTTATGTTGCCCAGATAGTCTCGTAACAAGTAATAATAAGTTGTTGCTCCACTTTGTGTTACCGCCACCACAGGAGCGTGATAAGCATCACCACCTAAATAAGTGTATTCTTTGGTAACACCTGCAGCGGTTTCTTTCATATAACTACTGCCTGCATGCCAGCGTGTCAATATATTTGTGCCACTTTGGATTACATCCATCTTTGCCCTTTGATTATCGCTGTTATAAACAATAGTGGCAGTGGTGTTTCTTTCGGCGATTGTAGCCACACTTTCGAATAAGGTGTAAGTGATGGTTTGTGCAACAGCTGGAATGACAGTTGTCGATGAGGTTACAGAAGTAAGCGCATAGGGTCCTGCTCCGGTACCAGAAGCAGTAAATGAATTTAAACTTTCAAAGAACGTGATTTGAAGGAAAAAAATGGATTAAGGATCTAGCTCTTTATTTGGGATATGTTATCGTCCAATTGGCTTGTTGCATATCACTTTCTGTAAACTGATATCGTTTTAATACCATATTATGTGCTACAATACTGTCCCATGGAGTAGTTTCTATTGTAGTAGCATCAAAAATAAACAATTGCATAGTCGGGTTATAAACAAAGTTATCTGCTGGTAATATAGATTGTCCTCTGGAAGGAATTTTATGTGCTATGCTCCCATTTTCTCCTGGTACCATACTTATTTTATTAATACTAGTATCGGGATATGCATATGAAAGCCCAAAATAAATTGTATTTGCAGAATTACTTTTTAAATATATGTACCTGTGAAGTCCCTCTTTGTTATTGAAACAAGATGAACTTAAGTTCATAACCATTGTTAGTAAAATTAAATTGTTTATCATATTTTTCATGTTCTTTATTTATATTTAAGATTTAACTTACTCTAAAACCAGATACAAAGAGCCATACTAAGAAATGATTCCCATCTGGATGTACGTATCTGACCTTGATTTGTCCTGTATTTGCTATAATCCCGATCAAAATCTGGGTTCTTACCACTATCAAAAATAGGATTCTTATCATAATCCCAAACCTTTTCTCCAAAGTATGTTCTTGCTCGTATATTGGCATCTTGCTCTACACTAAAAGCATCATGTTTTTTATAGCCATCACGATTATTAGGAAGATTCTTTGCGTTAATCAAACTAGGAATAGCATAATTTGAAAGATAAGTCCACCCGGTTTCCTGACTTTGCAGATAATGACCATATTCGTGTTGAAAAAGTTCATTATTGGGATTAGCCTCAATATCTTTATCCCCATTAATATAGGAACTCAATGTAAAACCTCCCCAATCGCTACTATAATGCTGAACAACAGTAGCCCCATCATAATAGCTTACACTTTTTACATCCCCGATCATATTTGAACCCTGTGAAGCAGTATAACCTACTATTGTTTGCGGCAGCTCCCAAGTAAATCTTGAAAATATTTGTCCTGCAGATCCGGTAAATAATCCTCCTATTATTTTTACATCACTATTAAGAATCGTCCAATCACCATTAAATACGCCTTGGCCAATTCCTACTGCTGTCGTTATAGCAGTGACACCTATAGCTAATGGAATTCCAATTGATATAGCCGCTACATCCACAACAACATTTCCGACGATATTTAAAGTCTTCCTGGCTGTTCCTCCAATCCAATCCCCAAAATTACTAAGCCAAGTATAACCATTATAATCGACATACAAAAGCGGGTTGTTCATGCAGTAGGTATACCTGTTCATATTCTGAGTTTGATCAGGCATTTGAACATATGGATCGGGTGAGATAAATCGACCTACTGCAGGATCATATAACCTGCCATTCATATTTACCAAATTAAACCATGGTAAATGCTCATGACTCGTAAAACCCCTTCCTGCAAACAACTCGGGTTGACTTGTCAGGTCATAGCTCCAACTTATCGGATTTCTCCTTCTTCCCCAGGCATCAAAACCGTACTCTGCGACAGTACTGGTTGAAGCATTATAAACGTGAGTTATGTTGCCCAGATAGTCTCGTAACAAGTAATAATAAGTTGTTGCTCCACTTTGTGTAACAGCCACCACGGGAGCGTGATAAGCATCACCACCCAAATAAGTGTATTCTTTGGTAATACCTGCGGCAGTCTCCTTCATATAACTACTGCCAGCATAATAGCGCGTAAGGATGTTTGTACCACTTTGGGTTACATCCATCTTAGCCCTTTGATTATCAATGTTATAAATAATAGTGGCTATGTAGTTTCCTTCGGCGATTGTAGCCACACTTTCGAATGAGGTGTAAGTGATGGTTTGTGCAACAGCAGGAATCGCAGTGGCAGAAGAGGTCACAGAAGTCAGCGCATAGGGTCCTGCTCCGGTACCATATCCAAAGGCTGTAGTTCCAATATCCGATTTAGTGGTTATATTCCCATTGGCATTATAAGTCATTGAGAGGTTCTGTGGTCCGGTAACCGTAGTCAGCCTATCAAGGTTATCATAGAGAAAAGTTTCCGATAAACTTCGCTTAAAATTCTGACGTGAATTCAGGTTACCTGTAACGGGATCAAACGAATAACGGTAATCCTGAACTGTACCTGTAGCGGTTGATGCAGGGTAGCCATATATCATGTTATTCATCCCTTCCATTTTCAATTCTAAGGGATCGCCTTGGAAATTTCACCCCATAGGGCAAATGAATCCTATTACGAAGACAGGCAGGGAGTGGCTGGCAGGTATAACTATTTTTAATGCTCATTGTGAAACCACAAAAAATTTAACTTACTTTGGTTTATCT
>CAIRZE010000069.1 GCA_903882995.1 uncultured Candidatus Competibacteraceae bacterium | reverse complement strand
TGGCATGTAAAGGATTTATTCATGCTAACAAAGCTGCACGCCATAAAAGCCGTTTGACAAATCACATTCGTAAAATAGCTGCCTGATGTTGCTTGTATTGGCAGCGATATTGTAGGTGAGTGAGTATACAGGGCTCAGTTTGGAGTGTGGCCTGTATACTTCATTAATCATAGCACCACGCCCAGACTGCACAGTACGGGGTTTGGGTGGGGAGCAACATGGTTAATGCATTGGACAATTTCGTAATGGGCCCCATAGGATTCGAACCTACAACCAAGGGATTATGAGTCCCCTGCTCTAACCGTTGAGCTAAGGGCCCATCGCATTATATTCTATCTGTAATTTAGTTCTATTAACAAGAAAATTATTCAAGATCTAGGAAACTGCGTAGTTGTTCAGAGCGATTGGGATGCCGTAGTTTCCTTAGTGCTTTAGCTTCAATTTGGCGAATGCGCTCACGTGTTACGTCAAACTGCTTGCCAACTTCCTCTAGAGTGTGGTCGGTGGACATATCAATGCCAAACCTCATTCGCAGCACTCTAGCTTCCCGTGGTGTTAGAGTAGCTAACACTTCCCTGGTTGCTTCACGTAAACCTTGAACCGTTGCAGCCTCAACTGGTGATAACACACTTAGATCTTCAATGAAGTCACCTAAATGAGAATCCTCGTCATCTCCGATAGGTGTTTCCATTGAGATCGGTTCTTTAGCAATTTTTAATACCTTGCGGACCTTATCCTCTGGCATTTCCATCCTCTCAGCCAGTTCATCGGGAGTTGGCTCTCGGCCCATCTCCTGTAGCATCTGTCTAGAAATCCGATTCAGCTTATTAATAGTCTCTATCATGTGTACTGGGATACGGATTGTGCGAGCCTGATCAGCTATAGATCTAGTGATAGCCTGACGGATCCACCAAGTAGCGTAGGTAGAAAATTTGTATCCTCTCCGGTATTCAAATTTATCTACTGCTTTCATCAATCCAATGTTACCTTCCTGGATCAAGTCTAAGAACTGTAACCCTCGGTTAGTGTATTTCTTAGCGATGGAAATTACCAGACGTAGATTAGCCTCCACCATCTCTTTCTTAGCACGGCGAGCTTTAGCCTCTCCGATAGACATGTAGCGGTTGATGTCTTTTATCTCATGAATCGATAACCGTGCTTCCCCTTCAATAATTTGAAGTTGCTGCTGTACTTCTAGGATTTCATCTCGGTAATCAGCTAGTACTGTTGAATATTTCTTAGCAGCCTGAATTTGCTCATCTACCCATTCCAGGCGAGTTTCGTTTTTTGGGAAAGAAGTAATGAATGTCTTGCGCGGCATTTGAGCCTTGCCAATGCAAAAAGACATAATTCTCCTTTCCTGATTGCGGATACGCTCGGCAATCTCATGTAAACTGGCAATTAACATATCTAGTGTTTTAGGAACAAGACGGAATTGAAGAAATCGTTCACCGAGCTGTTGCCTGAGTAACTGAGTCTTGGGGTTCTGTATACCAACTTTATCCAAGCTCATAAGGGTTTGATCGTATAAGATACGCAAATCGGCGAAACGCTGGGCAGTTTCTTCAGGGTCTGGTCCGTTTTCTACCACTGCTTGCGTAGTGTCCTCATCTTCATCATCTGTTGCCACTATTACTTCTACTTCATCTTCTCCTATACTGTCCTGGTCTTCCACTACTAATAATAGTTCTACGTCTGGCAGTGGCGGTGCATTTTCTTCTATATCCTTATCCTTAAAACTGCTGATAACATCTGCAAGCCTTGTGCCATTTTCACTGATAGAATCATAAATCCGTAACAGAGTCCCAATTGTCAGTGGATAACTAGCTAGCGCTGATAGTACTTGAGTCATCCCTTCTTCAATTCGTTTGGCGATCTGAATTTCACCCTCACGCGTGAGGAGTTCAACTGTCCCCATCTCTCGCATATACATTCTAACTGGGTCTGTTGTACGACCGAACTCACTATCTACAGCGGCTAACGCCGCTGCTGCTTCCTCAGCTACTACATCGTCATCAGCACTAGCCGGATTTTCGTTAAGCAGCAATGTTTCAGTATCTGGCACGAATTCATGGACTTCGATGCCCATATCGTTAATCATGGAAATGATATCTTCAATCTGTTCTGGATCGACAATATCATCCGGCAAATGGTCATTTACCTCGGCATAGGTCAGAAATCCCTTTTCCTTACCACGTGCAATTAACTTCTTTAACTGCGATTGTTGCTGCTCGCTCATTACCTGTTCACATAGTGAAGTAAATAAAACATAAACTTTTGATGATACCACCGAATATATTGATTAATAAAATTAATCAGATCTACTTTATTTTCCCTAGGTTCCGTAGCGCTTCCCGTTCTTCAGGACTTAGGGCGCGTGGTGTTCCCCTACGGATCAGCATTTCTGGCAACCGTTCACGCAGCGAACCACGACGCTTTATTGAAGAAATGATATCCTTGAATTCTTGTTCAAAAAGGTAATCTTGCTCTTCTTGTATCTCTGGACTCCAAGTAGCTAGCTTTTCCAAAATTGTACCCTCATTAGTATTTCGATAGCGTTCTATAAGAGAAGTCATATTCAGTTGGGGGTTGGAGTGCAATGTTACAATTAGGTTCACCAACAATTTCAATCCCTGCTCACTAACATCTTTATTTTGGAGTATACCGAGATCGGTACTGGTTATATGTTGAGCTAGATCTGGTCGATATAATAGTAAAGCAATAGCCTTGCGCAGGGGGGTACTTGTCAAATTTATGACTTGGTCGTGCGGCGGAGTACTCAAGTTGACTTGTGGTGGTAGTCTTAGCCTGGTGTTGAATAAATAGGTTTCCTTTCTTAAGCGATCTACCATCAGGTCACGAAAATGACCGTCTGGTAGCTTTTCTAGTAGAGGTTGCACTAACTCCGCAAATCTCGCACGACCGGCCAGAGTGTTGGAATCGGTTCTAGTACGTAATCTGTCAAAGATGTACTCCGCTAATGGCACTGCTTGCACTAAACGTTTTTCAAATTCTATTCTGCCTTCGCTGCGTACTATGGTGTCTGGATCTTCACCTTCCGGCATTAAGAGAAAGCTAACTTGCCGCCCTTCACGTATAAATGGTAAAACTATCTCTAAGGCTCGCCAGGCTGCGTTACGTCCAGCCTGATCTCCATCGAAGCAGAATGTTATCTCGTTAACTGTCCGAAAAAGCTGCTCAACTTGCGCATGAGTTGTAGCTGTACCTAAGGTAGCTACGGCATAATGGATGCCACATTGAGCAAGTGCAACTACATCCATATATCCTTCAACTATTAAAAGCTGCTTTAATTGGGGTCGGCTGTAAATACGGGCCTCATAAAAACCATATAATGTGGAACCTTTATGAAATATCAGAGTTTCTGGAGAATTTAGATACTTTGGAGTTGTATCGCTATCCAGCGCACGCCCTCCAAAGCCAATAGTCTGTCCTCGGCGATCCCGTATTGGAAATATGATGCGGTTGCGAAACCGATCTCGCGTACGGCCTTGGCTATCTTGGCTGATGAGGCCAGCAGTACTAAGTTCTTCTATACTAGCTCCAGACTCATAGAGCATCTCGCTGAGATTTGACTCACCCGGTGGGGCATAGCCAATGGAGAAAGTTTTGGCTATTTGGCCACTCAGACCGCGTTGGCGTAAGTAGGATATTGCCCTCTGTCGGAATGGATGTTCTCGTAACTGCTGTCGATAGAAAATCTCTGCTTTAATTGTCCACTTTAGTAGAGATTGCATATGTAACCTATTATCGACAAAATTGACCAAAGGCACATCAAGCCCGGTCAAAACAGCTAGTTCTTCTACCGCTTCTAGAAATTCTAGATGTTCATAGGTCATCATGAAATCGATAGCGTTGCCATGGGCACCGCAGCCGAAACAATAGTAAAACTGCTTATGTGGGCTGACTGAAAAGGAAGGTGTCTTTTCATTATGAAATGGACAACAGGCCGTGAATTCACGGCCAGCGCGTCGCAGCGGAACTCGGGCGTTAATGATCTCAAAGAGATCCGCCCGGCCGAGTAACTGATCAAGGAATTCTTGTGGTATGCGGCCAGCCATAGCACACAAGCCTAGTGGATAAACACTGAGCTGTCAGTGGCCAAGCGTAAATAAGAGAATAAAATATTCTTTCGGTAACGAGTGCTAGACACGACTAATTTGCCTAGCTGCCGATTTTAAACAATTCTATAAGAAGAAAAAATAAAATAGTAAATGGCCTTTAATACATCCGGGTGCGGCGAGCAACTTCTCTAGAGAGTTTTTTTAGATGCCTCTTAACGGCAGCTGCACGCTTACGTTTGCGTTCCTGTGTCGGTTTTTCGTAAAACTCGCGACGACGGACCTCAGAAAGGACACCAGCTTTCTCACAGGAACGCTTGAATCGACGTAGTGCTACATCAAAAGGCTCATTTTCTTTTACTTTTACGGAAGGCATTGAAAATCACTCCTAGGTGGTTAGCAAACAAATATCAACTTCTGGCAGATTCTAATAGAACTTTTTACCTAATGCAAAAATGAGGAAGTGACATGTTGATTCTGGGTATAGAAACATCATGTGATGAAACAGGTGTAGCACTCTATGATAGTGAACGTGGCCTATTAGCCCATGCGTTACACAGCCAGTGCGCATTACACACCAAATACGGAGGAGTAGTTCCTGAACTGGCTTCGCGTGATCACATTCGCAAGATTTTGCCATTGCTTCGTCAGATTTTTAAAAAATCTGATACTGTTCCTAGCGAAGTGCAAGGCGTCGCATACACGCGTGGGCCAGGACTAATAGGTGCACTATTAGTCGGCGCAACTATTGGACATAGTCTAGCTTGGAGTTGGAAAATCCCGGCGATTGGGATTCATCATATGGAAGCTCATCTGCTAGCGCCAATGCTTGAGTCGGAACCTCCTAAATTTCCATTTGTAGCGTTGCTAGTGTCTGGTGGACATTCTCTGTTGGTAGAAGTAAAGGGCGTTGGTAAGTACCAAATTCTTGGTGAGTCTGTGGATGATGCTGCAGGGGAAGCATTCGACAAAACTGCAAAACTGTTAGGGTTGCCTTATCCAGGTGGTCCATCTCTATCCAGGTTAGCTGAACATGGTAATCCTCATAGGTTCAGTCTACCCCGACCCATGACTAACAGACCAGGATTTGACTTCAGTTTTAGTGGCCTAAAAACAGCAACTATCAACGCTTGGCGGGTGCTAGAACCAACACCGGATAATCGGGCTGACATCGCGCGTGCTTTTGAGGAGGCAGTAGTGGAAACTTTGGCTATCAAATCTAGACGTGCATTAAAGGCAACTAACCTAAATCAGTTAGTAGTTGCAGGCGGGGTTAGTGCCAACTTGCGTTTGCGTACACAGCTGCGAGAATTAACTACTGAATCGGGTGTTCAAGTTTTTTATCCGCGACTAGAGTTTTGTACGGACAATGGAGCGATGATCGCATACACTGGCTGTCTGCGGCTAGCAGCTGGCCAGTTTAATGAGAGAATCGATGTTCTACCACGCTGGCCGTTAGATGGATTGTTATCTATAGATTAGAGTTAGTTTTGATAAGCATACGAAAATTTTCTGGATTCCACAGCCCAGGTAGTGCTGCTAAGGATTTTAGACAGCAGTATGCAAATTCTCATTTACTGTCAAGTATATATTACATTTATTACTAAGGTAGACAGTTCCATGATATTTGTTAGCCGATCGCTTTGGAGAACAGACTGATGATGACAGCAGCATTACGAGAAACGGTTGTGCTAGTGCATGGCTTGTATGTACACGGTTTATGGATGAGTTTGCTAGAATACTGGCTAGAGCAGTTAGGTTATAAGGTAGTAAATTTTTCATACTCAACTATGACTAAGTCACTATCAGAAAATGCTGAGGATCTACAAATAATAATCAAAAATATCGATACACCAACCGTCCATTTTCTAGCCCATAGTATGGGTGGACTTGTGGTACGACACCTATTTCACAACCATCCAAAGCAACATTCAGGTCGAGTAGTAACAATGGGTACACCACACCAGGGTAGCTATGCCGCTCGAATCATTTATAACCTCGGGCTAGGATGCTACGTAGGTAAGGGTCTGGAAGGAGGATTATTAGGAGATGCACCAGCCTGGACTGCTACTAATAATCTCGGTTCCATAGCTGGAACGTTGAATGTCGGGTTTGGAATGCTACTCCCTGGGATGCCAATACCCTCAGATGGGTTGATTGCAGTGGTTGAAACTGAAATGTCTGGAATGTGTGATCATATCTGCCTACCAGTTTCTCACATGCAGATGCTGGTTGACTATGATGTTGTTTATCAAGCCAGTGAATTCTTCACTGCTGGACAGTTTTGCCATTAGCCTTGTGGTGGCACTCAATATTATATACATAGCGATACCTGTTCAACTTTCTTAATTTAAGAGGCTACTTATGGCAGGACATAGCAAATGGGCGAACATACAACATAGGAAGAACGCCCAAGATGCTAAAAGGGGAAAACTTTTTACACGACTGATACGCGAGATTACTGTAGCGTCGCGTATTAATGGTGGAGATCCTAGTTCTAATCCTCGCTTACGGCTAGTGATGGATAAAGCACTAACCTCTAATATGCCTAGAGACACAATTGAACGCGCTATTAAGCGCGGTATCGGCTTGGTGGATTGTATGGAATACGAAGAAATTTGCTATGAAGGTTATGGACCAGGTGGAGTAGCAGTAATGGTGGATACTATGACTGATAACCGCAACCGCACGGTCGCGGAAGTCCGTCATGTCTTCAGTAAGCATGGTGGTAATCTTGGTACCACTGGTTCAGTGGCGTTCAATTTTACTGAGCAAGGTGTATTGAGCTATCCAGCAGGCTGCAATGAAGAGCATATTATGGAGGTCGCGATTAATGTCGGTGCAAATGACATGTTGAGTTATCCAGATGGATCAGTGGACATACTAACTTCATCAGCTGATTTCTCACGAGTGCAGAACGCATTACAAGCAGTCGGCCTGGCGCCAGAAACTGCAGAAGTGACACAAAGAGCTATTTCCGAGATCACACTAAATTTAGAAGAAGCTAGGCAAATGGTTAAGATGTTAGATTTATTAGAAGATTTAGAAGATACCCAGAGTGTTTATTCCAATGCTGATATACTAGATGAAATTTTAGGAAAGCTTTGAGTATGGCAACTATCCGGTTGATGGGTATAGATCCTGGTTCCCGCATCACTGGATACGGTATCATAAATATCGAGGGATTGTATAAAATACATGTTGCTAGTGGTTGCATCAGAACTACTAATAGTAGTCTGTTTCCAGAGCGATTAAAAACCATATTTGAAAAGTTGACTGTAATTATCCGTATCCATAAACCTACGGAAGTAGCAGTAGAACGGGTGTTCGTGCACCATCGTAATCCAGATTCTGCACTCAAACTTGGACAAGCCCGTGGAGCAGCATTGTGTGCTGTTGTTATGGCAGGATTACCTATCAGTGAGTACGCGCCTCGTGCTGTCAAACAAGCGGTTGTCGGTGATGGTGCTGCCGATAAAACCCAAGTAAACCATATGATCCAGCTACTGCTACACTTGTCGGAAGCACCACCTACTGATGCAGCTGACGCGTTAGCTGTCGCGATTTGCCATGGGCACACTCGGCAGACACGTCAGCGTCTGATGGAGGCTATTACTTTAGTTGGGAGATAGTGATGATCGGGCGCCTGCATGGACTTCTCATTTGGAAACAACCACCTTATTTGATGATTGATATCCACGGGGTTAGTTATGAATTAGAGTCTTCTTTAGGAACTTTTCAGAATTTGCCTGAGGTGGAATCAGAAGTAATGCTTTTCACACATCTTGTAGTGCGGGAGGATTCACATACCTTGTATGGGTTTTCTAGTACTGAAGAACGCAGCTTATTTCGCAATCTGATTAGGGCTACCGGTATCGGCCCACGGTTAGCTTTGCTGATCTTATCTGGAATGAGCATAGAGATGTTCTGTCGTTGTGTTCGAGATGGTGATACGACACCGTTAGTTCGCCTGCCAGGAATTGGTAAAAAGACTGCTGAACGCTTAATTATCGAAATGCGCGACCGTATAGGCAGCTCTGGTTTGAAAATAGCATCAATATCACCCAGTGGTGATAGGATTATTCGGACTGAGGTAACTACATTGGCATTGGAAGAAGATGCTATTAGTGCTTTATTAGCCCTAGGGTACAAATTACCTGAAGCTTCTCGAATGGTACATGATATTGATTCTACAGGAATGAGTAGTGAAGAGATTATCCGTCACGCGCTACAAGCAAGCGTACGTCATAGATAGGTATTACTTTTATGAAAATGATGCATGAGGTTGATTCTGCAAGGTCATACTTTTATGAATCTAGTTAATCGTTTGATTTCTCCAGCATGCAGCGTAGAGGATTCTACCATCGATAGGGCTGTTCGCCCTAAGCGCCTTTCTGAATATATAGGACAAAAAGTGATGCGTGAACAGATGGATATTTATATTCATGCTGCTCGCGCACGCGGAGATGCGCTAGATCATGTCTTGCTGTTTGGACCACCTGGATTAGGTAAGACCACTTTAGCACATATTGTCGCTGCTGAAATGGGAGTTAACCTGCGCCAAACATCTGGTCCAGTGATAGAGAGACCAGGGGATTTAGCAGCACTTCTTACTAATCTAGAGCCACGTGACGTATTATTCATTGACGAGATTCATCGCTTGAGTCCTATAGTGGAGGAAGTTCTATATCCAGCAATGGAGGATTACCAAATTGACATTATGATTGGCGAGGGGTCAGCAGCACGGTCGATTAAGCTGGATTTGCCACCGTTTACTTTGGTTGGTGCTACTACTCGTGCTGGCCTGTTAGGCTCACCATTGCGGGATCGGTTTGGTATCGTGCACCGCTTAGAGTTTTATACACCTGAGGAACTTACCGAAGTTGTCGATCGATCAGCACATATTCTAGCCATAGAGATAGATTATCCTAGTGGGGCGATGGAAATTGGCCGCCGCTCGCGTGGTACACCACGAATAGCTAACCGGTTACTGCGGCGTGTGCGTGATTTTGCTCAGGTAAGAGCTAGTGGAAGGATCACAGTCGAAGTAGCCAATCTAGCTTTGGATTTACTTAGAGTAGATGAGCGTGGTTTTGACGACCAAGATCGGCGGTTATTGTGGCTAACTATTGAAAAATTTGGTGGCGGTCCAGTGGGTTTAGATACTCTTGCAGCAGCGTTAGGTGAGGAGCGTGGCACTATTGAAGATATACTGGAGCCGTTTTTAATTCAGCAGGGTTTCTTGATGCGTACCCCACGTGGGCGGGTAGCAACTGTACACGCCTACCGCCATTTCGGTTTAGCATACGTGGAGCAATCTGCCACTAGCGGCTATTCGCCTGTCATGATACCTAAATAGATCAAATCATTGCCGAGTATTCGTAATTGGAGTCGTGCTCTGGGTTGTACTATTTTCGCTACTAGTCTGGGTCGGGGAATTATCTTCTTTATCTGCTTCATCGTTGATCTGCTCTTCCCAAACTGGTAGCGGAGTTGAGTCATCTGTTGCAACTTCGTATTCATCTACCGTAATTGTGCCGTCATGGTCAGTGTCAGCTGCACTGAAATTTATTCTGTTAACACTGTCTGCTTCATCAGTACTAATAAGTCCATCGCCATCGGTATCGACTTCTTCAAAATTTAGATATGGTGTAGCGAAGGTGGGAAGGGCGATTAGCAGCATAGCTGATAGAGTGAGCGTGCGCATCGAAGTTCTCCACAGGAGTGAAAATAGCAGTAATTTAGTACTAGTTGCGATTAAAGAGCTTTGAGAATTATAGTAGAATATATACTAGAACTGTCCGGTAACTGTCCGGTCCATCCAAGTTTGTTCATTTCTTTCTAAGCACAATGCATTGATTTTTTAGATGCCCTTGTAAAGTTTAAAGAGGAATATTTAAGTAATGGTGGATTGATGAGATTAAGTTGTAGGACGATGCAATATCATATGGTTATAAGTTTCATTAGCAATGATGTTTGATATTTGATCGTTATTTCCCTAAACACCTATAGATTTAATCAAGCATCTTTAAGTAAGAGTTGTGGTTCAGAATTATATTGTAAAAGTTTTAGGGTCGTGCTGCGTGCCGTATCCGTATGATTCCCTAGCAGTTGATGGGATGGAGGAGACTGTAGGTGAGTCATGAAGTGTCATTTTGGATTTTGATAAATGATGCCAGCCTGGTTGTGCAGTTTGTTATGCTAGCTTTGGCAGCTGTTTCATTTGGTTCTTGGTGGGTCATCGTTAAGAAAGGCTTAGTGCTAGCTTCCGCAAGGCAAGCAGCTGATCAATTTGAGGACGATTTTTGGTCAGGGGTTGATTTGTCTATGCTCTATTCACGCATAAAGAACCAGGGTGAAATGATTTCTGGTATAGAAGCAATCTTTCTTGCCGGGTTTCAAGAATTTCTACGCCTGCGTTCTCAGACAACGATAGATGCTGAGTCTGTAGTCAGCGGGGCGCAACGTGCGATGCGCGCAGCTGGTTCTCGGGAGCTGGATGAGTTAGAGATATATCTATCTTTTCTGGCTACTACTGGTTCTATCAGCCCATATATCGGCTTGTTCGGTACTGTCTGGGGAATAATGAATGCGTTCATGGCGTTGGGTATAGCTCAGCAGCAGGAGACTCTAGCTCAAGTAGCACCAGGAATTGCTGAGGCGTTGATCGCAACTGCAATGGGTTTGTTCGCTGCTATTCCAGCAGTTATTTTTTACAATCGCTATGCATACGAAGTAGATCGTCTTGCTAATCGTTACGAGACATTTATGGAAGAATTTTCCAATATAATCCAGCGTCAATCCCATAGACTGCGTAAGACATACGCTGATGCTTCCAGCGCTTCTAGTATAAGTTCAACTATAAAATCAGTTTAGCAGAATCAAATAATCATGGCGCGACGGTGCTCTCATGCTCGCCTAAAGGCAGAGATTAACATAGTCCCATACATCGACGTGATGTTGGTATTGCTGGTTATTTTTATGGTTACTGCGCCGTTCCTTAATCAGGGTATTGAAATAGATCTACCTAGAGCTCAAACGGATCAGATTAATACCAAGAATAGGGAAACTGAAGTACTAAGCCTATCGTTGAAAAAGGACGGTACTTGTTATTTGAATAGTGGATTAGAGAAAACGCAGACAGTAAATTGCCAAAGTCTGGAACCACACTTCACCGATATTAAAGAATATTTGAGTAAGAGGCCACAACCGCCTGTGTTAGTGCGTGCGGATCGTGAATTGAAATATGAAAGAGTCATCAAAGCAATGTCAATTTTGCAGGAAGCAGGAGCAAAAAAAATTGGTTTGTCGACTGCAACGCCAGACGAAAAATCAGCGCAGCACTAGTTGTATCTGATGCGAAAGGAGCGTCAGTCTATACATCAAAATGTTGTAGCGACCTTAGCAACTTTTGCCATACATTCCGGATTTCTGATATTTTTTATTACCAACTTGAATGTTGCCGTTCGTCTACAGAGACCTAATCAGGCTGAGATAGAGCCAGTACAGATTGCTATTTTGGAAGAGATAGACTTGCAAACTGAGGAAGAAGCAGCACTACTACAAGCTAAGCAGAAGGCTGAAGAAGCAAAACAACAAGCAATAGCACAGGCTAAGAAGCGACAGGCTGAAAAAGAAGCAGCACTACTACAAGCTAGGCAGAAGGCTGAAGAAGCAAAACAACAAGCAATAGCACAGGCTAAGAAGCGACAGGCTGAGGAAGAAGCAGCACTACTACAAGCTAGGCAGAAGGCTGAAGAAGCAAAACAACAAGCAATAGCACAGGCTAAGAAGCGACAGGCTGAGGAAGAAGCAGCAC
>CAIRZE010000068.1 GCA_903882995.1 uncultured Candidatus Competibacteraceae bacterium | reverse complement strand
TATTTGTATGAAGCTATTATCACTTTTGTTTTTCTGATTGTCATAATGGGAATGGGTATTGCGATATTTGAGGCTAATCCACATATACCAATGCTGATCGGTGTTGCATTTGCGTCTTTAATGGCTCTTAGACTTGGCCATAAGTGGGCCGATATCGAACAATATATGTATGATGGAATTCGACAAGCCTTACAGGCCATAGTTATTCTCACTATAATAGGCGTTTTGATTGGTATCTGGATATTAGCTGGTGTCGTGCCTAGTATGATTTACTATGGTTTAGACTTCCTATCTCCTGGAATATTTCTAGTTGCCACAGTACTGATTACTTCATTAACATCATTAGCGACTGGTACAAGTTGGGGTACAGCTGGAACGATTGGTATCGCACTGATGGGCATTGCTAATGGTCTTGGCATTCCTCCACCTATTGCAGCAGGTGCGGTTGTTTGTGGTGCATACTTCGGTGATAAAATGTCACCACTATCAGATACTACTAATCTTGCACCTGCAGTAGCAGGAACTGATGTTTTTACCCATGTTAAGTTTATGGTGAAGCCAACTGCAGTTTCATATGCTATTACAGTTGCTTTCTTCTCTTATATGGGGATGCGTTTTAATGTGTCAAATGTATCTGCTGATCTGAGCGCAGTTATAGAGATGCAGATCACACTCGCCTCAGTTTTTAACATTTCACCGGTTCTTATCTTCCCACCATTATTCGTAATAATATTGATATCTAGAAAGATACCTCCTATCCCAGGTATTGTCATAGGTGTTATACTCGGTGCGATATTAGCTATGGTTTTTCAAGGTTCTAGCTTCGGTGATATTTTAAAAGTTGGTTATGATGGTTATGCTTCTAAAACAGGTGTTGAATCTGTCGATAAGCTATTTTCTGCGGGAGGACTTATTAAGATGATGTATTCTATATCCCTGACAATCATTTCTATGATGTTTGGTGGTATTATGGAGAGAACTGGTCAGCTTGAAGTGATATTGCAGCATATTCTTAAAAGGGTTAGATCAGCTCAAGGTCTTGTTGCGACTACATTAGGTACATGTTTTATCTGTAATATAACTATGCCAGAGCAGTGTATTTCTATTGTAGTACCAGCTAGAATGTATGCAAAGACTTATAAAGATATGGGTTTACATCCAAAAACACTCTCTAATGCTCTAGAATCATCGGGAACAGTTCTTTCTCCACTGGTACCTTGGAATACTTGTGGAGTATTTATGCTCAGTGTTCTTGGTGTCCCTGCTTTAGACTACGCACCCTATGGAATTTTTAATTATTCAATGCCGTTAGTTGTCATCGTTCTTAGTTTTGCTGGTGTTACCATCGCACGGCTTGAGCCAGAAGCCAAAATTTAATCAGAGTCTAAGAATGCTTTATCCACTTAGTATTCTTTAGCTTGAATGTGTATTGACTATTACAGGTTATGTGCTAGTTTTCTCTTAGTTCTATAACTCATACAATTTACTTTCTAAGTAAAATTTTCAATTTTTTATTGATGACATTCCCGTGTAAGTGGATGTCGGTGTTTTGTATAATCTTAATTCAATGTTAATTTATATTTTCCTGTTATAAATATATCATCTTGTAGTATTTATGCTTCTTGCAGAGTTTGCTATATATACTGTCTATTTTATGTATTCTACATGACATCATATTCGTGTGTGGTATATCGCGAGATATCTATAAAGGACTTTTCTGTTCATATAAGCCAAGCCTAGAGAATGCAGTCAGTAAATATCGCTACTATAGATTTTAATGCTTGGCGGCATAATTTGTCGTGTGTACGTGCCGCGGCTCCAGGTTGTTATGTAGCTGCTGTTATGAAGGCTGATGCTTATGGTCATGGTTTATTACGTGCTGCTCGTGCTTTAGATAATGCAGATATTTTTGCTGTAGCGCGTTGTGATGAGGCATTAACTTTAAGAGAAGCTGGGGTTGCTAAACCTATTTTATTATTAGAAGGTTTTCTAAGACCGGAAGAATTAAAATTGTGTGTCCAGTATGAATTACAAGCTGTATTGCATCATGAATCACAGTTACGGATGTTGGAGATAACTAGATTAAATAAGCCTGTGTACCTTTGGCTTAAAATTGACAGTGGTATGCATAGGTTAGGTTTTGCGCCAAATAGGGTTTCTATTGTGTTAGAACGACTTGCTGCATGTAGAAATGCGGCCGTGGGCCTACGTTTTATTAGTCATCTAGCTAATTCAGATGATCCAGGGGATCCGTATAACTGTTACCAAATAGATACTTTCAATAATGCTACACAAGGAAGAGTGGCGGAACGTTCTATGGCTAATTCTGGTGGAATTTTAGGATGGCCCGAGACCCATTTTGATTGGGTGCGGCCTGGCATTATGCTATACGGTTGTTCTCCTTTTAAAGGAGGTATTGGGGCTGATCAATATTTACGTCCAGTAATGACTTTAGAAAGTAGATTAATTGCTATTCAGTACTATTCAATTGGCGAGCCAGTTGGATATGGTAGTACTTGGAGATGTCCTCGTGATAGTCGTATCGGAGTTGTTGCAATTGGCTATGGTGACGGTTATCCACGTAATGCACCTTCTGGTACACCAGTTCTTATTAATGGCCAGCGTGCACCATTAGTTGGTCGAGTTTCTATGGATATGATTACCGTAGATCTTAGTGATTTGCCGAGTATAAATTTGGGTGATTCAGTTACTCTTTGGGGTCGTGGCCTTCCAGCTGAGGAAATCGCTAGTAAGGTGGGCACAATTACTTATGAGTTATTTTGTAGAGTTACTTCTCGTGTAGTTGGAGTTGAAGTTAATAATAATGATTAAATGTCTGTTTTTGAAGTGATTAGCTATATTTGATAAATAGTTATTTTAATTATTTATATAGAGAATAATAGATAGTATCTTTAAGGAAAGAAAGTGATATGAATAGATAATATTAAGCTTATCGATAGCTTTTTAGTAGGATCTAGTTCAAGTTCAGGATATTTAAAACTTTGTGTAACTTATGTTCTGACTTTTACATTTGTAATCTTTCTTTATTTTTTCTCTCTTTTTTAAATAATCTTCTTTTTTCTTTTCTTTATACTTATCAGCATGTAAAGCCCAGTAAGCATTATTATATTTTTTTCTTTCTTCTTTATGATCATTATTATTGCAAACAGCCCCAGCGCCTCAAACCACTTGATTTCCTTGAATTTAAGATGACCATACCAGGCAATGGTCATAAATGAGTTCGACAATATCAAAAGTCCGACGGAGGCAATACTTTTCATGTTAGAAAATTCTAAAATTATGCCTGCAAAAGTATCTGAATAATTGTTTTTTTCAATGCAGGATTCGCTGGATGGATATTCTCACCCCGTCACTCTGAGTCACCCCGTCAGGTGCAGAAATTTTGATTAGTTCATCCATCTGATTACATTTGGTAACTGTTTCAACTAATACACTATCCTATGAAAAATCGTTTTACCGGTATTTTGCTGGCTGTATGCTTAATATGGACTGGTCAGTTGGCCTATGGAATAAGCAAGGAGGAGGTCATTTTAAAGAATGCACCTGTGCTGCTTAAAGAGGCTAACAGCACCCTTCAGCAAGTGATTTTGAATTACAAGGC
>CAIRZE010000067.1 GCA_903882995.1 uncultured Candidatus Competibacteraceae bacterium | reverse complement strand
TGTGTAGCTGCTATGCGTGATGCTGTTAACTTACCAATTACGGTAAAAACCCGCATTGGAGTTGATAAACATGATTCTTATGACGAATTAGTAGAGTTTATAAGTTGCGTTGCTGATAGAGGATGTAAAGTCTTCATCTTACACGCCCGTAAGGCCTGGTTAACAGGTATTAGCCCCAAAGAGAATCGTAGAATCCCGCCCTTGAGTTATGATACTGTATACCGGATCAAACAGGACTTTCCTAATCTAACTCTTATTGTAAATGGTGGAGTAAATAGTTTTGAAGAAATAACTAGACAACTCCACTTATTGGATGGAGTAATGATTGGCCGCACTGCATACGAGCATCCCTATTTTTTAGCTAAAATTGATAAACATTTTTTTGGAACAGGTGTAATCGCAACTCGCTATGAGGTCATTCGGGAGTTTCTACCATATATTTCTTTACAGTTACAGCAAGGGATCCCGATACACCGTATAACACGTCATTTGCTCGGTTTATTCAAAGGTGTGCCAGGAGCTAAAGCCTGGCGGTGCCTACTCAGAGAGAACTCATATGGACCAGGTGCAGGAATAGAAATACTAGAAAATTTATTAAAGTGGGTAGGAAAATTACAGACAGATCTAGGCATATGCAATTAAGATGTTATCTGTGGAACAATCATTACCATATGATAACTATTAATAATCAATAGCTGAGCCTTCTAGGAAGAAGGCCATGCGGTATTGTTCCGACTGTGGCATGACACTGTAACATGATATAACTCAATACAGCCACCGCCGCGCGTTGCAGAACAATCGTAACCAAGGTCCTTGATCGTTCCAATCATCAGGATGCCATGAGTACTGCACTGTACGGAATACACGTTCTGGATGAGGCATCATAATAGTAAAGCGGCCATCGCGGCTTGTAAAACCGGTAAGCCCTCCTGGTGAACCATTTGGATTAGTTGGATATTTATTAGCTGGTTGTCCAGCATTATCCACAAAGCGTAAGGTTGCTATACCTGCAGTTAGAGCCATATTTGCCCCATTTTCATCGCAAAATTCCGCTTGCCCCTCACCGTGCGCAACTACAATTGGTAAGATCGAACCATCCATTCCATTTAAAAATAAGGATGGAGAGGGCAGAACTTCAACTAAACTCAATCGTGACTCAAATTGCTCCACACGATTGCGAATAAAATTCGGCCATAACTCAGTTCCTATAATCAATTCACGCAGATTAGAAAACATCTGACAACCATTACAGATACCTAAACCAAAGCTGTCAGATCGTGCAAAAAATGCTGAAAACTCATCTCTAGCACGTGAATTGAATAGAATAGATTTAGCCCAACCTTGACCCGCGCCTAATACATCACCGTATGAAAACCCTCCACATGCAGCTACACAGTGGAAATTGTTCAACACGGTCCTACCGGAGATAATATCACTCATGTGGACATCTACCGCGGTAAAGCCAGCTCGATCAAAAGCTGCTGCCATTTCAACTTGGCCGTTTACACCCTGCTCACGTAGAATTGCAACCCTTGGCCGTACGCTAGAGATAGAGAATACAGTTGTATCTTCATCTTCAGAAGGATCGAAGGTCAAATGGACATTTAAACCAGGATCATTTGGATCACAAGCTGCATTGAACGCCTCCCGTACGCACTCAGGATTATCACGTAATTTCTGTATCTGATAACCGGTTTCCGACCATAAGCGCCGCAATTGAATACGACTAGAAGAAAATACAGTTTCACCTTTAAAGCTTAGTATGAGATTATCCTCTGTATTGGGTTTACCTATGGTGTAACTGCATTCGCCTAACCCAGCGCTAGCCAGATCTGCTAGTATATTATTCTGATCTGCTGCACGTACCTGTAGAACTGCACCTAGTTCCTCAGCGAACAACGCAGCCATCAACTGATTATTATCTAACTTGTCTAAGACAATAGTTAAACCGCAGCCACCTGCAAACATCATCTCCACTAGCACTACCAGTAAGCCTCCATCTGAGCGATCATGATAGGCTAAAAGCTGAGACTTTGAGTTTAATTCTTGAATTACTGTAAAGAAAGCTGCTAAGTCTTTAGGTGTATCTAAATCAGGAACTGTATCTCCCAAAAGATTGTAAACTTGTGCTAAGGTTGAGCAACCTAGCCGATCCTTACCGCGCCCGAGATCGACAAAGATTAATTCAGTATCTCCGAGGTCAGTACGCAGTTGTGGAGTCAGTGTCCTGTGTACATCAGAAACAGGAGCAAATGCTGACACTACTAATGACAATGGGGCGACTACACTCTTAATTTCACTGTTTTCTTCCCAGATTGTTTTCATCGATAACGAATCTTTTCCCACTGGGATAGCAATACCCAATGCAGGGCACAGTTCCATACCAACGGCGTATACAGTATCAAATAAGCGAGTATCTTCACCAGGATGGTCGATGGCTGCCATCCAATTTGCTGATAGTTTCACATCGCTAATTTTCTGGATACATGCAGCAGCAATATTAGTCAGAGCCTCAGCAACCGCCATTCGTCCAGAAGCTGGAGCATCTAATACTGCTAGTGGAGTTCGCTCACCGATCGCGAGCGCCTCACCAGTATATCTATCGAAGCTGGTAGCAGTAACAGCAACATCGCTAACCGGTACCTGCCACGGTCCGACCATTTGGTCACGGCAGACTAAGCCAGTCACGGTACGATCACATATGGTGATAAGAAAGCTTTTATCGGCAACGGCTGGGAAACGTAAAACACGTTGCACTGCATCCCTAATGTCTATATCTTTTAACTTAAACTTAAATGGTTGCATGTTAAAAACAGGTTGACTACGTGCATTACGCAGATTTTTTGATATACTACCAAAGAGCAGTTCCATAGGTAGATCTACGGGTCGATTGGTGAATCTCTGATCAGTTACTACTAAATCTAGCTGTGCAGTAGAAAATCCAATAATTGCGTAAGGACAACGTTCACGCTCACATATCTTTTTAAATTTTTCTAATCCCTCAGGGGAAATAGCTAGTAGGTAACGCTCCTGTGCCTCATTACACCAAATCTGCATCGGCGACATGCCTAGATCATCATTTGGCACTTCACGCAATTCAAAATGGCCACCGCTTTTTGCATCACGAACAATCTCTGGTACGGCATTTGACAACCCGCCAGCTCCAACATCATGAATTGAAAGGATAGGATTTTGATTAAACAAAGATATACAACTATCAATCACTTCTTGAGCACGCCGCTGTATTTCTGGATTACCACGCTGTACAGAGGCCAAGTCTAAATCCTCTTTTGAACTACCAACAGACCTGCTGGAAGCCGCGCCACCTCCTAAGCCGATTAACATTGCTGGCCCCCCTAACACGATAATAGCTGTTCCTGGAGGAAATTTAGTCTTATGGACATGTGATCCTAGAATATTTCCCAACCCACCAGCGATCATAATCGGCTTATGATATCCACGTCTCTGGCCATCAGGTCCATTTTCTTCAAAAGTGCGGAAATATCCAGCAATGCTAGGTCGACCGAACTCATTATTGAATGATGCAGCACCGATTGGACCATCTAGAATTATATTCAATGCTGAAACAATACGGTCCGGTTTGCCATAATCTTTTTCCCATGGCTGAATGAAACCGGGAATACGTAAATGGGAAACGGAAAATCCGCATAATCCGGCCTTAGGTTTTGCCCCACGACCAGTTGCACTCTCATCGCGTATCTCACCACCAGAACCTGTTGCTGCACCAGGGAACGGCGAAATAGCAGTTGGGTGATTATGAGTTTCAACCTTCATTAAGATATGTATTGCCCCATGATAGTAGCAGTATTGACTATTAGAATACTCTGGGGAAAATCTACTGGCCGGAAATCCAGTAATTACTGCTGCGTTATCTTGATAAGCTGATAGAACCTTATCAGGATGACACTCATAAGTGTTGCGAATCATTTTAAACAGTGAGAGCTTTCGAGGCGTGTTGTTGATGATCCAATCTGTATTAAAAATCTTGTGACGGCAGTGTTCAGAATTAACCTGTGCGAACATCATCAACTCTACATCTGTTGGATTGCGTCCTAACCTCTTAAAGCTTTCTATTAGATAAGCCATCTCGTCTTTAGACAACGCTAACCCTAATTTATGATTAGCAACATTTAATGCATCCCATCCATGTTTAAGGATATCTACTGTCTCCAGAAGTGCAGGTTCAGTTTGAGCAAACAACAATATAGAGGGGTCTCTATCTATATCTAATATTGTCTCTATCATGCTATCATGTAATAGAGGCTTGATACGTGTTAACTCTGATCCAGTTAACTGGCATTCAAAATCTAGATAATAAGCTACACCACGCTCGATGCGCCTAATCTTATGTAAACCACAATTGTGAATGATGTCTGTTGCTTTGGATGACCATGGAGAAATCATACCAACGCGGGGGATAACTAAGAATAGCGGGGGTTTACTCAGCGGCGCAGCTCTTGGACCATACTGAAGCAAACGTTCCAATT
>CAIRZE010000066.1 GCA_903882995.1 uncultured Candidatus Competibacteraceae bacterium | reverse complement strand
ATGAGTTATATAAGTTACCTATTTACTTAAGTTGAAACTATATTTCATTAGAACGACTTCTTAATAAAAAAGTGTTATTCTCAATATGTTACGTTTTTAAATTTAAAAGTGGTTGAGATAACTATCTGCTTGAATGAAAGGATCATGATTATTTCATCCATCTTCCTCTCATGGAGTTAATATCTTGAACACACACTACAACGGCATGTTTCCTGGAGAGGGTCGAGCCTATTTTTTGCCTGCTCTTTTAGCTAGTACTCTGGCACTTTCTGTTGGGACCTTAACCGACGCCCATGCACGTAGCAATTCTGCATATCATGGACAGGTGGGTAGAGCATCTTGGTACGGACCAGGTTTTCACGGGAAAAGGACTGCTAGCGGCCAATGTTTTAACCAAAACCAGTTGACTGCTGCACATAGGAGTTTACCGCTTGGCACTAAAGCTAGAGTGACCAACCTCCAAAATGGTAAAGCGGTAGAGGTAACGATTAATGACCGAGGTCCGTTTGTGAAGGGAAGAATTATTGATCTATCTCGTGCTGCTGCGAGACAAATTACAATGAGTGGAATTACACGTGTTAGCGTTACAGCTATGCCTTAAATATTAAGACTTAATACGAATATGCGATATATTGGGGAATATAGATACTAGTCACTGAATTTCTTGCTTATAAAATAGCACACAGCTGCCATCAAATTGAACAACTATGCATAAACAGTGCGATTTGTATCTATACCAAGAACAAGAAGTGGAGGCGGGGGGAATTGAACCCCCGTCCGTAGACACATTGCCATCAGCCCTACATACTTAGCCTGGTCTTTAATTTAACTGTGCGTAACCCGACCGGCAGGGTTACGAACGGCGGTTCCGGTTAGTTTTTTAATGCCTCACCCCCGGACAAGATCGGCGCGAGCTCATGTTTAATCGACCCCTGAAGTGCCTAGAAAAGGCTCCAGACCCCATAAGCAAGTTCTGGTCAGAGGCTGGCGGGCTTTAGGCCGCCAGAGCGTAGCTGTCGTCGTTGGCAACTATAAGTTTGCAGCATTATTAACGAGGCAAGCTGCATCCTCGGTATGCGCTTTAGGTTTTGCAATCCACGTCGAAACCAAATCGCCCCCTTAACTGACACACTATCGACTATTATGATAACGTATAAACAACATAGTTGCTAGCAGACTAGAGTTAGAGTTTACGCATCAGTCGCTGTTTATCACGCTCCCAATCACGATCTCTTTCATTAGCACGCTTGTCGTATTCCTTTTTTCCTCTGGCTAGACCGATATCTAGCTTGGCTCTATTGTGCTTCCAATACATCTCTAAAGGTATCAAAGTATATCCTTTACGCTCTACTGAACCAATAAGTTTTTCAATCTCTCCCTTATGTAACAATATTTTGCGTGTTCTAATGGGATCAGCCTGCACGTGTGTAGAAGCAGAAATCAACGGAGAAATATGACAACCGAATAAAAACGCCTCTCCACCACGCAATAGTACATAGCTTTCCTTTAGATTAGAACGGCCAGCCCGTAAGCTTTTGACTTCCCATCCATGCAAGGCTAAGCCTGCTTCATAGTGATCCTCAATGAAGTATTCATAATATGCTTTCTTATTTCTAGAAATGTTTTTATTGGTTGTTGGTTTCTTGATCATGATCAAACCTTTCGGGTGAGTCAAATTCAACTCTATCAAGGATAAACCCATACTTGAGGTTATAAGCGGATACAAGCAAACTCAACCCACCCTATAACACCCTAATAATAAAACGCCGCAACGGAGAAAAGTGGTGGCGACTGTCAAAAAAAGTGCTCTGGTCTTCTATTCTGCAGCCGAAATGTACTCGCTAGTTAGCGGTATTGAAGCCTATCCAGAATTTTTACCTTGGTGCAAGTCTGCGAAGATCCTACACTGCAACGATAACAAGGTACATGCCACTATAGAAATATCTAAGGGAGGACTGCATAAATCTTTCACTACCTACAACCAGATGCAGAAATACGAAAGGATTGACATACAGTTGTTGGAAGGCCCATTCAAATACCTAGAAGGTAACTGGCGATTCGAATCTCTACGTTCCAATGCGTCTAAGATTTCTCTCAATATGGAGTTCGAGTTTGCTAGTAATCTGCTACGGATGGCATTCGAACCAGTATTCAGGCAAATTTCTAATTCCTTAGTTGATGCATTCTGCAACCGCGCGGTGGTAATGTATGGTAATAGACAATTCTAACAAACACATGATCCAGGTTGAAGTGGCTTATGCTCTCTCGAGTGAGCAAGACCAGGTTATTCTAAATGTAGAAGTGCCAGAAGGAGCTAATATAGGGCATGCTATTCTTCAGTCACGTATTAATGAAAGATTTCCGGAGATTGAGATGCAAACTGTTAAAGTTGGTATCTTTGGTAAGCTAAGCGAGCTGGATACCATTATAAGCTCCGGTGACCGTGTAGAAATATACCGACCTCTTTTGGAAGAACCTAGGGATATCCGAAAAAAACGTGCTGAAATGTCTAAAAATATGCGTAATCGCTGATTATCATCTGTTGTCTATGCTGCTGTCGATGTGATCTAGTATATCTCCGTTGAAGGATAGGGTGACGCTGCGGTTCTCGGCAACTTTTGTACCTCTACCGTCCTGATAGTAGTAGTCCCAACGTTCTTGATGGAATGGGTCAACTATTAATGGAGTACCCAAAACATGCTGAACTTGATGTTTAGTCATGCCATTGTGCAACTGGGAGATAGTAAATTGATCAATGTAGTTACCTTGGCGGATAGTTGGTATATATAAGCTTGGCATCGATGATTTACTGCAGCCGATAGCTATCAGGAACAGCAACGAGATGGTAGTAGTAAGAAGTAGTTTAGGCATAGATGGCAAGGTCCGTATTGCTTGCTAGATATTGATGACTACCATATTGTAAAGAGACAACCTGTCGGTAAGAAGAAGCACAATCACTTGGAAAGTAGAGAAGAGTCAACGCGCGTGCCAAAAATGAACTAATGAACTGAAGAAAGCTAAAGGTGCTGTGATTTTACAGCACATAAAATTCTTTATGTACCCTCACCCTCATCTAGGATAGTACAAACGACTTATTATAATATGCTGCTGGCAAACCCTAGTGAAGAATTCTGAACAGTTACCGTAGATCGGATGTTGGCACATTTCGAATAATCTAAACTTAATGCGCCGGCATTTCGATAGTATCCACCCTGTGTTCGAAATTATTCAAGGTGAGCACCATCTGTACCTGGAGTGGAAGGCACACAGGCAATCCGTGAATTCGATCCAGCTAAACATCGCCCAACCCTCAGGATTTTTCTATTTTATCACGTATATCACGGACTGTGCATAAAATGTGTATTTAATTTTAGTAGTGTAATCGACCAATTGACCTTTAATATGTCCGTGATTAGTCTAACATGGCCTGTTATTAATTATCATGTATCAGTTAGGCTTAGCTTTTGAAGCGTGTTAGTATGGTGCGTTAGGTCTGATGCTTTATCCAGCATCTCTCTGGCATGGGCTAGACTACTAGCTGTCATTTCTAAACCACCTAGCATTCTTGCGATTTCAGTTACCCTTTCCTCAGACGTTAGCTTTTTGATCTGTATGTATATATCATTACCATCAGTCTGCTTTTCCACCTTAAATTGATGATGTGCCTGCGTGGCAACTTGTGGCAGGTGGGTAACGCAGAGTACCTGCCGGTTTTCCCCTAACTTTCTCAATTGCAGACCGATCATCTCTGCAACATTTCCACCAATACCAGTATCAACTTCATCGAAAATCAGGGTTGGAATTCTAGTTGCATGAGCAGCAGTGACCTGAATTGCTAGGCTGATGCGCGAAATTTCACCGCCTGATGCAATTTTGGACAGTGGTTGTAGTTGCTGACCCAGGTTAGCACTAACATTAAATTCCACTGTTTCCGACCCATAAGGTGTAATTTTATCTAGACTTTGCAGAAATATTGCAAAACGTCCACCGGGCATGCCTAGTCCTGCTAGAGCTATAGATATCCTATCGTCTAGTTCTCTAGCTGCTACAGCGCGGCGTTCTCTTAATTTACTGGCCCTGATTTGATAAGCATCTAATGCTTCTTTGAGTGATTTTTGTAAGCTTTCTAAACGAGCTTCACTATTTTCAAGTGTATTTAGTTCCATTTCAAAGCGTGCTCTCAAAGCTGGTAATTCATCGACGGTTACCCGATGCTTACGAGCAAGTTGGTAGACAGCAGTTAAACGCTGCTCCACCCGTGCAAGATGACTAGGGTCAAGATCATCAAGATTAT
>CAIRZE010000065.1 GCA_903882995.1 uncultured Candidatus Competibacteraceae bacterium | reverse complement strand
CATAAACTCATTTCATATGAAGTCTTATCCCTTATTGCGTACTTACTCTTATCATAGTTGTAACCAGAAAAAGCTGTATCAGTCGTACTTGAACAATTTGTTGTCTGGCATAAATCCGCACCAGTTGGACTCGTATAGCAATGAATACCCGAATTACATAAGCGGATAGTAACTCCAGTACCTCCAGAAATAGCGGGCACGCTATCTACGATAGTAGTACACCTACTAGTTTGCTCGGTAGTACACCTTACCGTACCAGGATAAGAAGCTAATTTGGTGAGAAAATTCTGGCAATTTACCACATCATTTACAGGAGTACAATTAACAGAATATGCCCCAGAATCAGTTACATCGGAATCAAAATGATAATACTGGCTATCCGCCAGCGTTTCCCCTAAACTAGCACTTGGTATGTAGCGGTCACTGCTTATATTAGAGATTGTGCATAAATCGGCATTTATTGGACTTGTATAGCAATGACCACCATCCAGACATGAATATATAGAAACCCCATTACCTAAACTATTATCAACATTAGTTGTACAAACCTTAGGAGTAGTTCCACAGCGTATCATACCCGGATATACCGATAATTTAGCGAGAAAATTCTCGCAATTGACAGTATCACTATTGACAAGATTTGTTAAAACGCAAAGTGTTTCATTTTTTGGGCATTTATCAAGATCACGATTTTTAAGACATGCACGTTTACCACCTACATAATATTGATTATTAATATATTCTAGCCCATATAAATAAATAGCGTTCGTATTTACTGACCCATTACTATTAACAGGAAAAATATTATTCAAATAAGTACCGTATAAGCTTCCTGGATTTGGAGAATGAGATCCAGAAAACGGAGTTGTAGCTAAGGTAGTGTCAGTAACAAAAGAATCAAAGTTATATCCTGCTAAATTTACCGAACTTTGTAGGTTGGTAGGGTTATAAACCGTCTTTGGTTGAACTATGGCACTTGTTGAATCAGTACCAGAAACAGCCTTCGCCACGAAAGTAGGTGTATAATAGGTACTTGTACATGGGATATCGACATTTGCCGGACTCGTACAATCATAAACCTGCGGTTTTATAAATGGCGCTCTATTTTCACAACCAATTAATAAATTTCCACCCCTTACACAGATTTGTTTAGGGTTCTGAGCAAACTTAAATACTGGATCAAATGCCGACACTCGAGAAATAGAAGCAGTATAGCTCGCTGATCTGCCATTTTTATCCTTAAGAATAACAGTATCAGATACAACAGAAGACATATCAGAACTAGTTTGGATACGGGGAAAAGTAACAGAAACATCAGCTAATTCTGAGGTATTGATTCCCCAAATCTCTTGGCAAGAAGACGCACTACTAGGACAGTCAGCAAGATCATTCATAAAATAAGATTGCGGAGAAGAAGTAGACCCCATTCTTAAACCATATACTATGCGGAAGCCAATTTTATTACAATTAGTCCCAACACAAGTGTTTGGCACAGGTAACGCAGTTCGCACACAAGGAGTATTCCCACCACTACATTTTGGTAGAATATCAGTTTTAGCAGTAGCCGCATGTAAATCGCTTGCGGTAGGAAAAGTGCCTGAATGTTCTATAACCGCACATTTATCATTATTAATATCAGTAGTTACATTGTTTGGACATAACGGAACAAAATTTTCATAAGTAATCCTTAGAGAGTTTCTAACAAAATTATTCTCTAAAGCTGACACTACACACGGCTCATTTCGAAGAGACGGCAACAAATTACCCCCTGAATCCCTAGAACATATTTTTTGGATATAGGCTGTTTGAAAAGGGGACTGTACTGTCGGACAAAACGGCGGCGGATATGGCCCCATCGGGATATTTACACAACCGTATACATCATCATCAACTGCCCTATTAATTTGACCAATTGCCTTTAAAATAGAGCCTATTGCATTACCTATTGTCTCGATTAGCCAACCCACATACCCTAGTAGATCTTTCATCACAGAAGAAAAAGTCGTTTGCCCATCATCACCTTTACCAAAAAGCATATCAACTAAAGCACCCAGTAATTGGCCAGGAGTTTGGGCAACCTGAACAGCCATATCCAAGAAAAACAGAAGTACTTTTATTACCGGATGTAACGTAGCTGTTTTATGAGAGGATTGTTTATTTGGATCTAGATCCATAAGGTCAAAACCGTCATTAAAGCTTAAGAAAGCCGGATCTTTATATAAGCATAGCTTAGGAGGAGAAAGTGTAACCGGTAAGCCGTCATAACCAATTACTATATCATCAGGAACTGTTTTCCCTTCAAAATCCAGGTGTACACCTGCAGTATATCCTGGATCCTCAGGGAAATTAGGTGATAAACCGGCAGGAATAGCAACTCTAGAACACATTCTAAGCAAAGGTTTCCCATATCCGCT
>CAIRZE010000064.1 GCA_903882995.1 uncultured Candidatus Competibacteraceae bacterium | reverse complement strand
TAAAACATTTTATTAGAGTCATTTCTGATATGAGGTAAGGGAAGATTCAAAAGGGTAAAATTTGTTTTTTCTCTTTCAACACCTATCTTTTTTAAATTTTTTTGTCAACTTTTAACATCGGTGATACATGGCTTAATACTTTCTTACTACCCTCCCTTACACTAGAAAAAAATCTGCTCGACAAAAGTGTCGTGAGATGTGTAGAAAGCGCGCCAACATTCGGTGAAATAGACATATCATTGTCATTCAATACAACTAGTAAATCACGTTTTAGATGGCCAGCGTGATTAATAGCTTCAAAAGCCATGCCAGCTGTCATAGCACCATCACCAATCACAGCAACAATCTTTCGATCTGAACCGAAATGTTCAGCAGCGATACTCATACCTAACGCTGCACTCAATGAGGTACTAGAATGCCCAACTCCAAAGGTATCATATCTACTCTCACAACGTTTGGGGAAACCAGAGATGCCATTTTTACGACGCAGAGAATCCATATGATTACGTCGTCCAGTCAGGATCTTATGCGCATATGTTTGATGACCTACATCCCAAACTAATCGGTCTTCTGGTGTATTGAAAGCATAGTGTAGAGCAATTGTCAGTTCCACTGTGCCCAAATTAGCAGAGAAGTGCCCACCGGTCTTCGCTACAGTCTGGATAATAAATTGGCGTAACTCGTGTGCGAGAGTCAACAAACGAGATTCCGGCAACTTGCGTAGGTCCAGTGGCGTTTCTATCTGTTCCAGCAGCGGAAAGACATTTCCAGTCTTCATCGCAGCAAAGTCCACACCTGTTAGTTATAGGGCCATTTGATTATGGCCGGATTCAGTAGGTTCGCTCAATGATAAATCTAGCAATCCAACGTAGTTGCTCAGCTTCAGATCCGAATATATCAAGACTAGCTAATGCGTCTTGGCAGAGCAACTTAGTATGTTCACGGGATCCATCTAATCCTAATAAAGTAGGGTAAGTCGGTTTACAAAGTGCCCTATCAGATCCAGTACTTTTTCCTAATGCAATGGAATCACCAATCACATTGAGAATATCATCACGAATTTGAAAAGCTAGACCTATACATTTAGCGTAATGATCTAATCTCTCCAGAAAACTTTGTTCTAACTGAGGTTGACTCAGTGCACCCAGCAACACGCTGGCGCGGATTAGTGCTCCAGTCTTATGGATATGCATGCTATCCAATTCAGCTAAAGTTAGTTCATGATCGACCGCTGCCAAATCGACGGCCTGTCCACCCACCATGCCTAGGGAGCCAACAGCCCTTGCTAGAATACATAACATCTGTAATCGGACTGTTGGATTTGAGATAATTGTTACATCCTGTCCGAGTAACTGAAAAGCCAGTGCCTGTAGGGCGTCACCCGCCAGGATCGCTAGTGCTTCACCGAAAGCTCTGTGGCATGAAGGCCTACCATGACGAAGATCATCATTGTCCATCGCTGGTAAATCATCATGGATCAGGGAGTAGGCGTGGATAAACTCCACGGCACAGGCTAGACCATCTAAAGATTTAAATGGAGCGCCGACTACTCTGCCAGCAGAGTAGACTAATATCGGCCGGATGCGTTTACCTCCATCCAATACTGCATAGCGCATAGCCCGGTGTAAATCTACCGGATAGAGATCAGCTGCTGGCAAACGTCTGTCAAGTTCTCTCTCAATATGAGATTGATACTGCTTAATAATTTCTTCAGCCATAAAAACCTTACGCCAATATTATTTTATACATACAGTAGTCTGAATGGCTCCCTTTAGTGTGAACTCTAGATGTTTGATTTGCACAAAATCAGCCTTACATAAAGCAAAGAGAAACAGCAGACTTTTTAAAAGAAGTATGAAATTCCTGCGATAGTGTTTATCTATGCACCATCGCTTTCAAATGGCCGTTATATGTTACGCTCAGCCAGCATAGAATTTCATCGCGGTTGAAACTGACGTTGTTCTTCATCTGGTAAAGTAATGTTCAATTCTAAAATTTCATAGCCGCCTTCGCGATCTAAATGTACCTTGACATGGCTTTGATCTATCGGTACATATCTGCGTACTACTTCCAGTAGCTCTTTTTTTAGAGCTGGAAGATAATCTGGGCTGCTACGCCGACTTCCCCGTTCGTGAGCTACGATTATCTGAAGTCGTTCCTTTGCTAATGCAGCTGACCTGCTTGGAGACGAGCGAAAATAGTCGAACAGGCCCATTGGCTTAGCCTCCGCCAAAGAGGCGCTTCAGGAAACCCTTTTTTGGAATCTCTATAAACCGGTGTGGGAGATCTTTCCCAAGAAACCGGTCAACAAGATCGCTGTATGCGAGCCCAGCATCGCTGTTCTCATCTAGAATTACCGGAATACCAGCATTTGAAGACTGTAAGACAGCTGACGACTCTGGAACCACGCCTAATAAAGGGATAGCTAAGATTTCCAGCACATCTTGCACAGTTAACATGTCACCGCGGTTAGCGCGATCTGGTGCATAGCGAGCTAGAACTAGATGTTCCTTAACCGGATTTTCACTTTGTTCAGCTCGCCGTGACCGGCTAGAGAGAATGCCAAGAATCCGGTCTGAATCTCTCACAGATGAGACCTCTGGATTTGTCACAACTAAGGCCTCATCAGCGTAATACAATGCCATCAAAGCGCCCCGTTCGATGCCAGCAGGTGAGTCGCATACTACATACTCGAATTCGAAATTCTGCTTAAGTTCGCTCAAGATCCTTTCTACACCCTCCTTGGTAAGCGCATCTTTATCACGTGTTTGTGAGGCCGGCAGAATATAGAGATTCTCTACGCGCTTGTCTCGAATCAGCGCCTGGTTCAAAGTAGCTTCATTATTAATAACATTTATAAAATCATACACAACACGCCGTTCACAACCCATGATTAAATCTAAGTTACGCAGTCCTACATCAAAATCAATTACTACAGTACGGTAGCCACGCTGAGCTAAACCGGTAGCGAAACTAGCGCTAGTCGTGGTTTTACCCACGCCTCCCTTACCGGAGGTCACGACGATAATGGTTGCCAAGAGCTATTATTCCACGCATTAACGTTAAAAGAACTTAGGAGTTACGCAGACATAGATTACATTAGACCATTCTTACTTCACATTAGATCTGTGACGAACGGCTCAGCGAGTCAAGTGCTCTATGATTAAACGTTCCTCCCTCAAACAAATCTGGGCTGCTTTAGCCAGATCTGTAGGATTGAATTGCTCGCAGACTTGATAGTGACCAGCTATCGAAATTAACTCTGCCTCTAGACTCTGACAGAAGATCCAGGACTCTATATTACCCTTGACACCAGCTAGAGCTCGACCCCTTAAGGCACCATATATATGGATGTTACCGTCGGCGATCACATCAGCACCGGCGCTTACAGCACCCAATACGATTAAATCGCCGTCAGGAGCATACACTTCCTGACCAGAACGAACTGGTTGTCTAATGATGCGGTTGCGCAATGATGCTGTTAGTTCGTTTAAGTCAGTCTTCCTAATAAGACCGTTAGCGTTAGTATTAGAGCGCCTCTCCGGTAGCATCGGCAAACCAGCTAGAAGGGCGGCTTCTTGATATTCTGGGCTGCCATTACGAATTCCTACAGGTATAAGACCATTTTTACGTAATAAAGCATACAGTCTCTCGAAATCAATTGCTTGTTTTGGTTCAGTCATTCCTTCCAAGTCGATCACCACTGGGGTATTGTTAAAAAAGCCTGGTGCCTGCTTTACTTTATCTAACAAGTGCCTTTCAATCACAGCATGGTCCAAATGAAAAAGGTGCATGACGGTCAATGTAAATAAACTGCCCTTGAGCTCGAAAGGCAGTGTCTCTGCGTTCGAAGCGTGAAGGGATCGTGGCAGCAGCATAAGGTCTTGAAATACCTCGATAAACAACATTATTAATAGGAGATGCCATTATTTATATGGCAACCTCTTTGCGATTATAGAGTATTATATACAGACGCTATCAAAGATAGCGTCAGTAGTAAACAATGATTGTCATTAGTACTATGCATACACAACAACTTACTAGATTTAGGATACTTCCTAAATTCTAGGTATTAGATCTAAACGATGAGGTTCATATAGCTTTATGGACACTATCTAACTAGTGCCTGTTAATCATTGATACTTCTATTTCACATTTGTGGAAATCTGATCTAATAGGAAAATATCACACTAACATTTATTCCAACTTGCTGCCTACTCTTGACAAAGTATTACATCAGTTACTAAAAGCAAAGAAGGCAAGTAACGTACCATTACATAGTGGCAATATATACCTTTCCCACAAGTTGAATATAGTCTATTCCAAGCGTTTTAGTCATAATTAGTATTAATAACCACCGAAGGCGCCCGCATACAACATGCTGGAGAATCGCTGCTTATGCAACTCTCATCAAATATCCACCAGTTGGTATTTAGTCTATCGATATTACTAGTTAGTTTAACTTGGTTGGGCGGCTGTGCTACGATTTCAGCAGTACAAAGCGAAGACCAGTACAAGCGCCAACGCATTCTCAATGCGGCACAACAATTGATAGGTACGCCATATATATTAGGTGGAGAATCTCCAAAAGGAGTAGATTGCAGTGGCCTAGTACAATATGCCTATGCGCAAGCAGGTATTCGATTACCGCGAACTGCAAGTGCACAATTCAAATTTGGGAGGTCGCAAAGCAGAATTTTACCAGGTGATTTGCTATTTTTTCGTACAAGTAACGCTGATTTTATATCACATGTAGGAATTTATGCCGGACAGAACCAAATGATTCACACTTCCTCTAGCAGTGGCAAAGTCAGTAGGGTGAACCTGAAACAGCGTTACTGGCAGTGTCACATGGTCGGTGGCACTACCTATTTAGGTACAGTATCGGCACAACCTATTGACACAGGCTGGCCTGCTACGACAGCGGGAACTTCCAGCTAAAAGATAAATCTATCGATTCTTTCAACATCTAATGATGAATAATACGCTACCATCCCAGAAAAATTAAGTAATGGAACCATTACACATAGCGACAGAAAGTGTTAAGTATCTCTAGATAATTCCTCTGCCTGAGGAAGACAACACAACACGTAATCACATACATCTAGTAAACTTTATCGTTATCGAAAATTAAGGCAATTTCTGATGCTATAGATTCAATTTCAGATACCTACTCTTCTATCAAAAGTTAGGAATCGGAATCTTTGACGATGCCACGCTCGCACCGGATAAACTCTAGAAAAGGGTTGCTATATAGTTCCTTTTCTAGAGTAGTTGAAGGGCCGTGGCCGCTATACACTAGCAGATGTCCAGGCAATTCCTTAAACAACCTTCGTAGACTCTTTGACATCAATTTTGGATCGCTGAGAGGAAAATCGGTACGGCCGATGCTACCTGCAAACAGCGTATCCCCTGAGAAAACATATTTATCATTGTAAAAGCAACCTTGACCTGGGGTATGCCCTGGTGTCGATAGGAAATGAAAACACAGTTCACCCACCTTTACGATATCACCGTCCTTCACATAACAATCGATCCGTCCACACGGCCGGTTGAGCTCAGACATACCAAAGAAAACTGAACCCTGTTTTGGCAATATGTCAAATAGCTGACGCTCTAGATCCGGTAAGTAGGCTATCGCTTCTGGGAACTTGCATTGTAAATCTACTAAACCACCAGCATGATCGAAATGAGCATGGGTTAGAAAGATAGCTCGCACATCAGGCATCGGGCTCATACTAGTAAGAGCATCTGCCAATTCTGGACCATCCCCTGTATCTACTACAATGGAATAACCAGTAGTAGAGTCTTGCAGAAGGTAGGAATTGACCAGAAAATTTCCCAATGTAATACAACGTATATTCACTTAGTCATTTTCTCAAAAATGCAAGCTGCCATCCTAATTTGGTGCAGTTTAGGCATTACAGGGTATTATAGCAGAATCTAGCTTAATTTCTAAAATAGACTAGAATCAGTTTGCAGAGATATAGTCGCGTAAAATCTGGGCCTCCTGTACAGCTTCTTCCAACTTAGCCTTGACTAGATCACCGATAGATACAACTCCAACCATCTTAGATCCCTCGACCACCGGCATATGACGAAACCGCTTGACAGTCATTATAGCCAGAACTTCGCTAACAGAATCACTTGGATGGCCAACAGTCATTTCAGTATTCATACAATCTCTGATCAAAATCTTTTCAAAATTATCAACACCTTCTGCATACAACTTAATAACATCTCGCTCTGTTAGGATACCAATAGGTTGGCCGGTCTGGCTTTGTACCATCACCGAACCAACTTGATATTCATTCATAGTGCGGATTGCAAAAGCCACATTGCTAGACTCTGGTACAATCACCGGATTACCAACCTTAGCTTTCAGAATTTCTTTCAATGACAACATATATTTCCCCATAATCATGCGCGAATATAAGAAAAGAAGAATGCTCTCCACCACAATAATGAGACTCGGTAATGGTAATCTGCTGTTGCTCAGCTCTATGTAGACGCAACAATAGATAGGTGATGTACGAGTCTTGATCATTTTAAAGTATTCGGTGTCTGGAAATAGCCGGGGTATATTCCGGATAATATAGAATATAGTCTCTACTGGCGTTTTAAACCCATAAACATATTGCGATTGAGATACTGTAATGCCTATAGCAGCTAGTGAATAACGAGATAGCAGTTGTTGTGAATAAGATACCAGTAACCTATCATTTTCAAATACCTTTATTGCTACTAATTACCCCAATAAGCTGGGATTTCCTCACCGGAATCCTTGCGATGCTTTATGCAAATCGAAATTCATGAGTTCTAAGAAATTTTCTAGAACTTCGAAACCATTCAGCACTGCATTCTTAGCTGTCTTTTTTAAACACTATCTTGAAAGAATCCAAGCAGAGCACCTCCTGAGAAAACGGCTTATGTTACCCCCTCTCCCTTGAATTATAAAATCCACCGGTTTTTGCAAATCCAGCAGCGATATCTAGAAGCGCGTCCTACACTCATTGCCAAACTATGGTGTCTAGAACTCGCAGTATACGGTCCCTGTTATATACAGCAAAACAGATAGCTCTTGCTTGGATACTTGCTGCAAGATGGTGATTATATTGCACCTTAATTGTTCCATGGTAGCTGTGATAATCTTCGCTAAATGATAATTTTTATGATAACCGTCAGTACATGCAGATTGATATACCCAGTACTGATTAACTTTAACCAGATTGGAAATCTTCAAATTTAGAGATGTAAAGATGACCTGCAAGGAGTAAGCAAGCACATCTATGCAAAATCATTTATATTCATATAGAGGCAAATACGCAGTGACCATGAAGATGGTAGAATACCTGAACCTAACATGAATCTTCTATATTTTAGCTAGACTAGGCAATAAACTTTGTCTTTTAATTTCCTGAAAAGAATTGGATCATATTATAAACTAACTTCTAGGATGGGAACCACCTAGATTATATGTGAGCTGATTTTTAGATAAAAACTGTAATTTCCTGTTTGGGAAAATCTTTACTTGAATTTCAACTGCAAAACTGGTTAGATCCATAAGCATATACATCCTGCCGGAATAGCTCAGTCGGTAGAGCAACTGATTCGTAATTAGTAGGTCGGAGGTTCGATTCCTCTTTCCGGCATTAGGTTAAATGAAGGCAGTGATAAATATAAATACTCCTTAAAATTTCCCTAATCGTTATTCTCCAGTAGAGAATACAAGATAAGATTATCACGATGTATTAACTCTGTGTCGTCAATGCTTTCTATCGATTCTTTTATTCTTGGTGTAGTCTTTCCTACGAGATTAATAGCTTGTCTAGTACCATAGTTAACCAATCCACGTGCGATTTCATTTCCTAGTGGATCGATACATGACACTAAGTCTCCACGTCTAAACTGACCTTCGACCGCGGTTACACCAACCGGTAACAAGCTCTTCCCGGAATCTCTCAGCGCGCGTGTCGCGCCACTATCTATGTGTAATCTGCCCTTTACATGTTGTGCTGCTAGCCACTGTTTCCTAGCCCCAAGTGGATTTTTACTCGGTCGCAATAGAGTTCCAAGCTCATCACCAGCCGCTACTCTCAGTAACACCTCTGGCTCTCGGCCGCAAGCCAGCAGTGTAAATGTACCAGAACGAGCAGCCTTAGTCGCAGCATGCAGTTTTGTGGACATTCCACCACTACCTATGCTACCTACGCTGCCGCTAGCCATCTCTTTCAGAGCAGTATCACCTACATTTCCTTCATTAATTAAACGAGCTTCTGGATAATAAAACGGATTTTTTTCATATAAACCCTGCTGGTCAGTGAGGATTATGTAAAGCTCCGCTTCGACAAGATTCGCTACTAATGCACCAAGCGTATCGTTGTCACCGAAACGGATTTCTTTAAAAGCTACTGTATCGTTTTCGTTGATAACTGGTACTACACGTAGACTCAGCAAACTCCGCAGTGTATTACGGATATTTAGGTAGCGTTGGCGGTCTACAGTATCTTCATGGGTCAGCAAGATCTGTGCAGTTCTAATACATTGCTGACTGAAAGCTGATTCCCAGGCTTGAACCAAACCCATCTGTCCTACTGCAGCAGCTGCCTGCAATTCAGATAACACTGTAGGTCGCTGTGACCATCCAAGTCGCTGCATCCCTTCTGCGATCGCACCAGATGTAACTATAAGTAACTCCCTACCTGACCGATGGAGTACTGTCATCTGTCTAACCCAGGCGTCAATGGAACGAACATCTAATCCTTTTCCGTCGTTTGTAATCATTGAACTCCCAATTTTCACCACCCAGCGTTGGGTGGTGCCTAATTGCTTACGTGTCTTATCGAGCATCTTACTTCCTGATTACATTTTATTTTATCTACCACAGCTTATCTAACCTTCTCACTCTGTAATGCTTCTAGCCGATCCATAAGTTTATTTATCAACAGTTCAGTGCCTTCACAGGATATTGCTGAAAGTGCAAACCACATGCTATGCCAACCTAAAGAGTGGAGAATGCTTGAAATCAGCTTTTTTCGCTCACTTTCTGGCACTAAATCTATCTTATTCATCACTAACCAGCGTTCTTTATTAGCTAATTCAGGACTATACCTCTTAAGTTCTTTGAAAATCATAAGAGCATCTTTTACTGGATCGCTACTATATGGGGAAATATCAACCAGATGTAGCAGTATTCTTGTACGTGATAGATGACGTAGAAACCTGATGCCTAATCCAGCACCTTCTGCGGCATCCTCAATCAGCCCTGGAACATCAGCCATGATAAAATTTCTTGAAAAACCGACACTTACCACCCCGAGATTGGGATATATAGTTGTAAAAGGATAATCAGCTACCTTGGGCCGAGCAGCAGATACAGCACGAATAAGTGTAGATTTACCGGCATTTGGCATTCCCAGCAAACCGATATCGGCGATAACCCTCAATTCCAGTCTCAGGTCTCGTACCTCACCCAATATACCTGACTTGAAATAGCGGGGAGAACGATTGGTACTACTCTTATAGCGGGTATTACCGAGGCCATGAAATCCACCACGCGCTACCAATAAACGCTGACTGGTGTCTACAAGATCACCTATCAGTTCATTAGTGTCAGCATCATGTATAACAGTGCCGACTGGAACAATAACGTTAATATCGGCGCCACTGCAACCTGTACAATTGGAACCCATCCCTTTTTGCCCATTACCCGCTCTGAACAGTCTATGGTATCGATAATCAGCTAAAGTGTTTAGTTCATTATCGGCTTGTAAGTAGACACTACCACCATTACCACCATCACCGCCGTCAGGTCCCCCAAAAGGGATATATTTTTCACGTCGGAAACTAACACAGCCGTCACCACCATGCCCTGCTGCAACTCGTATGGTAACTTCATCGACAAATTTCATTGAGTTGCCCTCCCACCATACCTAACCTACCTACTACCCCTAACCTAGTTATGATTACTACGATTACTAGATCACATGGAAAAAGAAAAGCCCCAAACGGGGCTTCCATTTTGCCCGGAATGCCTTATTTCATTGCATAGGGTAGACATTTACGTATTTGCGGTTAAATGGCCCCTTTATCTCGAAAGAGATATGGCCTATAGTTTTGGAAAACAGGGTGTGATCTTTCCCACATCCGACGTTAACCCCAGGATGGAATCTTGTACCACGTTGCCGCACTATTATATTACCAGGCAGCGCTAACTGCCCCCCAAACAACTTTACCCCAAGCCTCTGGGCATGTGAATCGCGCCCATTACGACTGCTACCACCTGCTTTTTTATGTGCCATATCCCACCCACCCTTATTGCACTACTAGACAGATTCTTTGGAGACTTATTAACCACTGATGCCGCTTATAAGCAACTCTGTATAAAGTTGTCGATGACCCTGAGTCTTGCGGTAATGTTTACGTCGACGAAACTTTATAATGCGCAACTTCTGTCCACGACCTTGTGATTTGACAGTTGCGCTAACCTTGGCTCCTTCCAAATACGGCGTACCTATGTTTATATGCACTCCGTCAGTAACCATCAGAACCTTGTCAAACTCTACGGAAGTGCCTTCTTCAATCTCGAGCTTTTCGACTCTGAGGGTCTGACCTTCGGACACACGGTACTGTTTACCCCCTGTTTTAATGACAGCGTACATCATTCACTCCCCAAATAGAGATTCATCCCCACAACGCTGGGGTGAAAATTCTAGTCTTGTGTTGAATAGAGGTCAAATAAATTTCAGTTAATAGCAGCTGTTAGCATCTTACCTTGACCATGCTGCAACCAATCCGTAGCATTGCTAAACGTTTTCTTACTTAATAGTTACTGCTTGAATCATGGATATTAAACAGATCCGTGCCTTAATTGCAAATGACTTACAAGCTGTGAATAATTTGATTAAACAGCAACTTCAGTCAGATGTTGTGCTGATTAATCAGTTAGCATGTTACATTACCAATGGCGGCGGCAAACAGTTACGACCTGCCATTTTAATTCTAGCAGCGCAAGCTTGTTGTTATACTGGCGAAAAGCATATTAATGCGGCTGCGATGATTGAATTCATCCACACTGCAACCATTCTACATGACGATGTAGTTGATGAATCTAGATTGCGTCGCGGTCGGGAGACCGCCAACTCTATCTGGGGTAATCAAACAAGCGTACTAGTAGGAGATTTTCTTTACTCTCGCTCATTCCAGATGATGGTTGGTATAGGCAGCATGCGGGTTATGAAAATAATGGCAGATACTACTAATACGATCGCTGAGGGGGAAGTCATGCAACTGCTTAATTGCCATGACCCTGACACTACTGAGGATCGCTATATGGCAGTCATTCACTCAAAAACCGCTAAGCTATTTGAGGCTGCAGCACAGATAGGTGCAGTACTAGCAGATCAGTCAACAGAGGGAGAACTTGCACTTGCTCATTACGGCCTACATCTGGGTACGGCATTTCAGTTGATCGATGATGTTCTAGATTACAGTGCTTCCAGTACAGAATTGGGTAAAAACATTGGTGACGATCTAGCAGAAGGTAAGCCAACTCTACCGTTGATTCACGCTATACGTCATGGTACACCTGAAGAAGCACGGATTATACGAGAAGCTATAGAAAACGGTGGATTAGAATATATTGATGTCGTTACTCGTACTATTGAGTCGACTGGAGCGCTGGAATATACTATGCACCTTGCCACAAAAGAAGCAAATCAGGCAATCGCTAGCCTGTCAGTGCTGCCGGAATTGCCAGCAAAGGACGCACTGGTCAACCTAGCCCATTTTGCGGTGAACCGTCGCTATTAATAATTATATCGGGGTGTAGCTCAGCTTGGTAGAGCACTGCCTTCGGGAGGCAGGAGTCGCAGGTTCGAATCCTGTCACCCCGACCAGATTCCCTCGTCGGTTGGTAGTATATCAGGCTAAAACGCTATCCCTCACGAATCCTGGTACCGATATAAAACTCCCTGGTAAACTAAACCGTGCTGGATAGAACACCTTTATTAGATATAAGCCATCGGCCGGTGCAGTAACCCCGCCTTTGGTTCGATCACGCCGTTCTAATACCTCTCGTCCCCACTCTACTGGTCTATCACCGGCACCAATAGTCATAAGTACACCAGCAATGTTACGGACCATATGATATAAAAAGGCATTTGCTTCTATTTCTAGTACTATGCCACCGCCTTGCCGTTTAACTGTCAAGTGATAGATCTCCCGAATTGGGTGACGCGCCTGACATTCAATGGCACGGAAAGAGCTAAAATCGTGCTCTCCCACTAGGGCTTGGCCAGCAACATGCATTCGCTCCGCATCAAGCTGCCGACGATGCCATGTTGCTCGTTTTCTCCATAGCGCTGAGCGATGTGATCGATCCAGAATTAGATAACGATAACGACGGGACAGCGCTGAAAACCGAGCATGAAAATCTCCAGCAACCTCACAAGCCCAAATAAGATTTATATCAGACGGTAGGTGAGCATTGCTACCTAGTACCCAGGACCGCTTTGAGCGAACTGCTGTTGTATCAAAATGTACAACTTGGCCAATACTGTGAACACCTGTATCAGTTCGGCCAGCACAGATCAAACTAACCGGCTGATTGGCAACTTTGCTCACCGCATGCTCCAAACATATTTGCACCGTTCTAACTCCTGACTTTTGTGCCTGCCAGCCACGGAATGCTGCCCCATCATATTGAACACCTAACGCCACGCGCACCAATATCTCCAAATCTCCAAAATGGAATAGCCTATCTAAGCTCCATTACCATCAGAAATTCCTATTTCCTGGTACAGTGCCCGTACCATAGGTTTATCGCGGTTATAGATATCATCCCTAAAATTTAACCAGCCGTTCTCGTCTATCCAGGCAGTCCAGTACAGTAGAAACACTGGTACTTGCTGAGGTAAATTTACTATCCTTTGTTTGCCGCTTACGGCTGCCGCCTTAATAGTCTGCCGATTCCATTTTGGATCGTGTTTAAGCAAGTATTCGGCTAATTCCACCGGGTTAGAAATACGGATACATCCAGAACTAAAAGTCCGCTGGCTTTGACTAAACAAACCACGAGATGGGGTATCATGCAGATAAACATTATAAGGATTTGGAAACATAAACTTGATCCCGCCCAACGCGTTGTGAGGACCTGCATCTTGCCGTAACTGGTAGTTGAAATTACCCTCGCTAATTCCCTTCCAATTTACCTGACCTGGATCTATTTGCTGACCGGCACTATTATAGACACGAATGTTCTGACCAGTTAGAGCATATGGATTTCTTTTAAGCTGTGGTAGTTTATCCTTCACAGCAATAGAACGAGGCACGTACCATTTAGGGCTCATAACAAGATATG
>CAIRZE010000063.1 GCA_903882995.1 uncultured Candidatus Competibacteraceae bacterium | reverse complement strand
TTATACAAAAAGTTTACTTATCTTAATTAAGCTTTAAGAAGCTGTACTAATATCTATAATTCCCTTACGGGAAGCAATCACAAATCAAGGAGAAAAATTCAAATGCACGGTTTAGAAAAAGTTACATCTGCTAGTTCGATGTGGATTGCAGCTATACTATTTACACTCACTTATGGAGTCGTCATGAGCGAGAAAATTAATCGTGCTATAGTTGCTTTATTAACAGCTAGTCTGATGATTATTCTTGGCATTATCAGTCAAGAAACCGCTATTAAAGGTATAGATTTTAATACTATCGGCCTACTAATAGGTATGATGGTAATAGTCGCAATTACACGTCAATCAGGTATATTCCAATATCTAGCAATCTGGTCTGCAAAGAAAGTAAACGCAAATCCATGGGGCATTCTTGTAATGATTTCTCTAGTTACAGCTGCTACTTCCGCTTTTTTAGACAATGTAACAACAGTATTATTAGTTGTACCTGTAACACTATTAATCACCGAGGAACTCAACGTTCAACCTTACCCATACCTGTTTGCTATGATCTTTTCATCTAATATAGGAGGAACAGCTACCATGATAGGGGACCCACCCAACATTATGATTGGCTCTGCAACCGGATTAACATTTAATGATTTTGCATACCACCTGACACCAGTAATTCTAATAGTTATGATTACTACTCTACTACCCATATATCTTATATGGGGCAAACACCTTAAGGCTACTTCCGATGCACGTCAAAAAGTAATGAAATTTAATGAGTTCGAGGCAATTAAGGATTCACGATTGCTTATACAATGTCTATTTGTAATAAGCATGGTTGTACTCGGCTTTGCTTTCTCAAAAGCACTCCAATTAGAGGCTGCTACAATCGCTATTTTCGGAGCAGCAGTTCTGCTAATATTAACAAATTTTGGGCATACTTCTGAATCCCAAAGTAAACACATACTAGCAGCTTTTAATGAAGTCGAGTGGATAACCATTTTCTTCTTTATTGGACTATTCATAGTAGTCCATGGAATAGATAGTACTGGCTTACTTAAACTCATTGCCGATGAAATGATAGCTATGACCAATGGAGACCTGAATGCAACTACGGTAGCTGTACTATGGTCTTCCGCTATACTATCGGCCATCATTGACAATATTCCATTTGTAGCAACCATGATTCCAATCATTAAAACCATGGCACCAAACTTCGGAGGTCAAGATGGCCTACTGCCAATATGGTGGGCTTTAGCTCTTGGTGCTTGTCTAGGAGGTAACGGAACACTGATCGGAGCAAGTGCTAATCTAGTAGTTGCTGGTTTTGCTGAGAGAGCTGGGAAACCAATCCATTTTATTAGATATACGATAGTTGCTTTCCCTATCATGTTAACATCCATATTTATCTGTACATATTATTTAGAATGGAGATACTTCTAGACATACTCAATCTTTTGAGCATAAGACCACCTACCCTAGTGGTAGGGTAGGGGAGAAAAAATTAATAGAGCTAGATTGAAAGACAAGTGTATATTTTATATACAAAACTAGTATATATCATTTTTGATGATAGAAAATCAGATAATCTAATTTCATTAGACAAATTTCCCCAATTAAGGAGAATGAATATGAATGAATTATTCTATTTTGAGATATATAACAGTTATAAAGAATTTGTGCTCGATCTTAAACACCATAGCAACATATATCATCAATTGAGATCAAGATCACGGAAATATTGTACACCCCAATTACTTTGGGTAAATATGCCCTTCTCGTTTAATTGGTAAATAATAATATTAGGATCGCTAGAAACGTCTATAGGCAAACCTGATACAGCGAACTGGCTTAGTTGTTGTGGTTCAAGAAATACCATAACCTGCCAATAAGGTTTAAGTATCACACCAGGACTGATATCGGTTCTAGCTAACTGCATATAGGTAATCACTCCATTTTTTTCTACTACAACTCCACGTCCATGGTTTTGAGCCAAGACTGCATTCAAACCATTAATCTCAAATACACCATAACCAGCAGATTGCTCGATCTCCATTTTTATCATCGGCTTCAGCTTATAAAGCTGTTCCAAAATTTTGCTCCTAACTTTGAGAATGGATTGACGTTGTTCCTGTTTTGCCTTCTCACTCAAAATCACGGAAGTTTGAGATAAAAAGACATGTTTAATTCTAGGGTTAATTGGTTCTCTAATACAACCAGTT
>CAIRZE010000062.1 GCA_903882995.1 uncultured Candidatus Competibacteraceae bacterium | reverse complement strand
TCGCTAATTTAGTTAATGAAGCAGCTCTATTCGCTGCACGCTCTAACAAACATAGTGTAGATATGGAAGATTTTGAGAAGTCTAAGGATAAAATTATGATGGGTGCCGAAAGAAAACTTATGGTGATGAGAGAAGAAGAAAAAAAGCTTACTGCTTATCACGAGGCAGGTCATGCTATTGTCGGTCGTTTAGTTCCATCACACGATCCAGTGTACAAGGTTAGTATTATCCCCCGTGGTCGCGCGCTTGGTGTCACTATGTTTCTTCCTGAGGGCGACCGCTATAGTTTTAGTAAACAGCGTCTTGAAAGCCAGATTTCAAGTCTGTTCGGCGGCCGTATCGCAGAGATGCTAATCTTTGGAGCTGACTTCGTCACAACTGGTGCTCAGAATGACATTGAGCGAGCTACTGATATCGCTCGTAACATGGTGACTAAATGGGGATTATCTGAGCGTCTGGGACCTTTAACTTACAGCGAAGATGATGGTGAAGTCTTTCTGGGCCGTAGTGTTACAAGGCACAAAAATGTATCTGACGAAACTGCCTATGCTATTGACGAGGAGATTCGAGCGATAATCAACTGTAATTATTTACGTTCCGAAAAGATATTGCGTGAAAATCTTGATAAATTACATACGATGGCAGAGGCATTAATCAAATTTGAGACAATCGATTCAGAACAAATTAACAGTATTATGTCTGGTAGACCGGTAGCCGGCCCTGGGACGGATCAGGAACCACCAGCTGGGGGTTCATCAGTTAATCTCGATAAAAGTCGTATTAATAGTAATGAGATTGGTGATCCTGCTCAGCAGCATTGAGCATCATAGCTCAATGAGCACTAGCGTGTAGTTTTATGCTTGATCTTACTCAGCCTGTTGTAATGGGTATTCTAAATATTACCCCTGATTCATTTTCTGATGGTAGTCTCTATCTTAATGCCAATGAAGCATTGAATCGTGCTGCTATTATGGTAGCGGAGGGTGCATCGATCGTTGATATTGGTGGAGAATCTACAAGACCTGGATCATTGCCGGTATCGGTTCAAGAAGAGTTAGACAGAGTCATCCCTATGGTGGAACGTCTCGTTTGTAATTTATCGGTTCCTATTTCTGTTGATACTAGCAAGCCTGATGTAATATGCGAGGCTTTAAAAGCTGGCGCGAGGTTGATCAACGATGTAAGAGCTTTTCAACTACCCGGCGCACTTGAAGCGGTAGCATCTAGTAATAATGCTTACCTGTGTATTGTGCACATGCAAGGGCAGCCTGAAAATATGCAAATGGAGATTCAGTACGCAAACGTTGTAAAGGAAGTATATACATTTCTAGCAGAAAGGGTTGAGGTCTGTGAGACTGTCGGAATTAGAAACAATCGAATTTTTGTTGATCCAGGTTTCGGGTTCGGTAAGAATCTGGCACACAACTTGTCCTTACTCAAAAATTTGAATAGCTTTACAGATCTTGCAGCAGGAGTGGCAGTTGGCATCTCCCGTAAAAGCATGATTGGTACGTTATTGGATGCTTCTTCAGTCAGCGAGCGTTTGAGTGGTGGTCTAGCAATGGCAGCTTTGGCTGTTTGGCAAGGTGCACGCATAATCCGTACCCATGATGTCCGAGAAACAGTGAAAGCTCTACGGGTTTGTACTGCAGTACTAGCCGCAGAATAGATGAGAGGTGCATATCTGGAATGTGTAATTATTCGCTCAGTTCCTCATTAGTAGCTATAATTGGTCTATCATTGTGCCGATTTTTGAGAATATTGCTATGGGAAGACGCTATTTTGGTACAGATGGCATCCGCGGGCGTGTAGGAGAATATCCGATAACAGCAGAGTTTATGTTGAAGCTGGGTTGGTCAGTCGGCCGTGCCCTCCAAACTAAAGGTTTCAACAAAGTTGTCATCGGTAAGGATACTCGTATCTCAGGTTATATGTTTGAATCAGCCTTGGAAGCTGGATTATCTGCAGCTGGGGTCAATATCGCCTTGTTGGGCCCGATGCCAACGCCAGGTATTGCTTATTTGACTCGTACTCTGCATGCATGTGCTGGTATTGCAGTCAGCGCTTCCCATAATCCATATCATGATAACGGTGTCAAGTTTTTTTCCCAGGACGGTCAGAAATTACCAGATAAGACTGAGGAACATATTGAATATTTATTGGAACAGCCACTCGAAACTGTCGAGCCGTGTATTTTAGGTAAAGCTGAGCGTGTATTCGATGCAGCTGGCCGCTACATAGAGTTCTGTAAAAGTACAGTTCCATCTTCGACTAGCTTGGCGAGTCTTAGGATTGTAGTTGATTGTGCCCACGGCGCAACTTATCACATTGCTCCTAGTGTATTCAACGAAATGGGCGCGACAGTGATTCCAATCGGTATTACACCAGATGGGCTAAATATTAATAAGGATTGCGGCTCTAACAACCCAGGCTTCCTGTGTGAGACAGTCAGATCGCAGAGTGCTGATCTTGGTGTTGCATTCGATGGAGATGGTGATCGGGTTATTATGGTGGATCATTGTGGTGAGGTCTTGGATGGTGATGAATTGATGTTCATCATCGCCCGTGATCGTCTACGTACCGGCAGCAGGTTTGATGCTGTAGTTGGAACTTTGATGACCAACCTTGGTCTCGAGATAGCGTTGCGTGCATTAGGTATCGATTTGTATCGAGCTAAGGTAGGAGATCGCTATATATTAGAGCAGTTGCTCTCTGAGAAATTGATTCTTGGTGGAGAAAATTCTGGACATATCATCTGTTTAGATCGAACTTCAACGGGTGATGGAATCATCTCAGCTTTACAGATATTGGCAGCGATGTTGCAATCTGGAAAGAGCTTGCACGATCTAAAGGCTGGAATGACTAAATATCCACAGACTCTGATTAACGTATCAGTGTCTGGGATAGTTGATTTGCAACGTGTACCAATTTTAGAAGCAGTCAAGGCTACAGAAAGTGAGTTGGGTGATCATGGGAGAGTATTGCTACGTCAGTCAGGGACCGAGCCAGTTATACGAGTGATGGTAGAAGGTATGGATACTGTGATTGTCGAACGCTATGCTCGTGAACTTGCTGATATAGTAAGAGATACTCTTTCAGTATAATTGATTTTCGAATAGAAGATATCGTAAGTAAGCTTGACCAGCTTTTTGGGGAGGATAATTTAAGATGCGCTGTAAGCTTATAGCTGGAAACTGGAAAATGAATGGTTCTGTGGAGTGTATTCGTGGATTATTGGAGGAAATACGCAAAGGTGCAGTTACTATTCCCTCTGTGGAATTAGCAGTTTTCCCGCCATTTGTCTATCTAGGTTTGGTTGAACAGCAATTATCTGGTACAGCCATCAGTTGGGGAACACAAAATATCTCCGAGTATGCTTCTGGACCGTATACTGGTGAAGTAGCAGGTCAGATGCTACGAGATTTTAATTGTCAATATGCCATTGTAGGACATTCAGAGCGGCGTGCATTGTACGGTGAATCTGACCAGATTGTGGCCCGTAAGTTTGCTGCTGCACTCGAATTGGGAATAAAGCCAATCCTCTGTGTTGGTGAAACTTTAGAAGAGCGTGAAGAGGGGGTAACTGAACGTGTTATCGAACGTCAGATTAGAGCAGTTCTCGATCTAGGTGGCATAGGCTCTTTTTCTGATGCAGTGATAGCTTATGAACCAGTATGGGCGATCGGTACCGGTAAGACTGCCACCTCTGAACAAGCACAAGAGGTTCACTCTTTCATTCGCAGTAAGCTTGCTGTACATGATATGATGTTCCCGGCGGATCAGGTTCGTATTCTATATGGTGGTAGTATGAAGCCTGCTAATGCTAGAGAATTGTTGGCTATGCCGGATGTCGATGGTGGTTTAATTGGCGGTGCCTCTCTTGAGGCTAAGGAGTTTCTAGCGATTGCTAAGGCGTGTGGTTAGAATTCTGTCATGTTCTACGTTTTGATTCTTTCAGCGCATATAGTAGTTGCCATCGTCTTGGTCGTTTTAATTTTACTGCAGCAAGGTAAGGGTGCCGATGCTGGTGCGGCGTTTGGGAGTGGAGTATCCTCTTCTACTCTATTTGGGGTACGCGGTGCATCCTCTTTTTTGGGTCGTGCCACCGCTATTTTGGCTGGTGTATTTTTCCTGACTAGCTTGACTCTTGCTTACATTGGCACTCAGGAATTTGAATCGAGAAGTGTTGTTGATCATTTAAAGTCTGAAACAATGGACAAGAAATCCAATGGTGATAGTGATAACCATAGTAGTAGTAGACAACAGCAGTAAGCGCATAGACCATGGACAATAGTGGTACGCTGTTCTATAGAGTGAGCATGAGTATCTTATGGATATTAATTACAGCCGATGTGGTGGAATTGGTAGACACGCTAGCTTGAGGGGTTAGTGGCGATTAGCCGTGCCGGTTCGAGTCCGGCCATCGGCACCAAGATAAATAAAGCCATAGAGTGTATGGCTTCTGGATGTATGTTATTGATGCTAGAGAATTTCCAGAAAAGTATGGCAACTTGCGATTGTATCCATATCCGAAGATGATGTTTCCTAGTTTCCTAAATCCTGAGTGTGTGGACGCATTCTCTTCATGTAACTTTTTCTAAATTCGTTTTTTCTAGTCCGATCTATCGAAGGTGTAATTCTGATGCTTGCAAACTACCTTCCCGTTTTGGTGTTTCTTGCAGTATCCTTTTCAATAGGCATACTCATGATCACAGCAGGTTACTTCCTCGGTACCAGAAATCTTAATAGTGAGAAGCTATCACCTTACGAGTGTGGTTTCGAATCATTCGAGGATGCGCGAATGAAATTCGATGTTCGCTACTATTTAGTATCTATCTTGTTTATTATCTTTGACTTGGAGATTGCTTTCCTTTTCCCATGGGCAATAGTACTAAAAGAGATAGGTATGTTCGGATTTATGTCAATGACCATGTTTCTCGGTATTCTTATTATCGGCTTTATCTATGAGTGGAAGAAGGGAGCTTTGGAATGGGAATAGAAAATTTGCTAGAAAAAAGCTTATTTACAACTACCGCAGATAGATTAATTAATTGGGCGCGTACCGGTTCGATGTGGCCGATGACTTTTGGGTTGGCATGCTGCGCAGTAGAAATGATGCACGCTGGTGCAGCACGTTATGATCTTGATCGTTTTGGTATCATCTTTCGCCCTAGCCCCCGCCAATCTGACGTCATGATTGTTGCCGGCACTCTGTGCAACAAAATGGGTCCGGCTTTGCGAAAGGTATATGACCAAATGCCTGATCCAAAGTGGGTGATATCAATGGGTTCATGTGCAAATGGCGGTGGCTACTATCACTACTCTTACTCTGTAGTACGTGGTTGTGATCGCATTGTGCCAGTAGATATTTATGTACCTGGTTGTCCACCAACAGCTGAAGCATTGATTTACGCAATTCTGCAGCTTCAAAATAAGATCAGGCGTACCAATACAATAGCACTTTGAGGGCATATTCCATGGCTGATGTACTTCAAGCGCTAGTAGAAAGCCTTCAAATCAGATTTAGTGATTCTCTACAGGATTGTAAGCTAGAATACGGCCAGGTTACCATTGAGATCCCACCGAATCAGGCAATTGAAATATTTACAGCTCTGCGTGACGAGTCAGAGTTTGCTTTTGAGCAAATGATGGATGTGTGTGGAGTCGATTATTCAGCCTATGGTGATGTAGAATGGGAAACTGATAAATCTACCAATACCGGATTCAGTCGCGGAGTCATAGAAAGATCGATTGGTAATTCCTCGACACCAGTGAAGTGTTTTGCTGGAAATCCCTTTAACGGTAAGGGGAGGTTTGCTGTTGTCTACCATTTACTATCGGTTCGTCATAATAAGAGACTGAGAGTACGAGTGTTTGCACCTGACGACGAGTTGCCAATAGTAACTTCAGTCATTGAATTGTGGGCTTCAGTGGACTGGTTTGAGAGGGAAGCATTTGATCTTTACGGAATTATATTCGAAGGTCATCCTGATTTACGCCGAATACTAACTGATTATGGTTTCGTCGGCCACCCATTTCGCAAAGATTTCCCCCTAATCGGTAATGTCGAGATGCGCTATGATCCAGAGCGCGGTCGTGTGGTGTACGAGCCAGTGAGAATCGAATCGCGTGTGTTAGTTCCTCGTGTCATCCGTAAGGATGGCGATAACATCGTATCCCGATAAAGGAAAACGCCGATGCCTGAGATCCGCAATTATACCATAAATTTTGGACCACAGCATCCAGCAGCCCATGGTGTGTTACGTCTAGTGCTCGAATTGGACGGTGAAGTTATCCAGCGTGCTGATCCACATATTGGACTTCTGCACCGTGCTACTGAAAAATTAGCAGAAAGCAAGCCGTTTAACCAGAGCATAGGCTATATGGATCGGCTTGACTATATGTCGGCTATGAGTAACGAGCATGCATACGTGTTAGCTATTGAGAAATTATTAGGTGTCCAGCCTCCGCTACGTGCTCAGTATATCCGTGTAATGTATGCAGAGATTACTAGAATTCTTAACCATTTGTTGTGGATTGGTGCCCATGGTCTGGATATTGGAGCCATGACTATGTTTATTTATGCCTTCCGTGAGCGTGAAGACCTAATGGACTGCTATGAAGCTGTATCAGGTGCTCGTCTCCATCCTAGCTATTTCCGGCCAGGTGGTGTCTATCGTGATTTGCCAAACTGCATGCAGAAATACGAATATGAAAATTCTCCATGTCATACTAAGAAGGAGACTGATGAACGGAACTCTACGCGTCAAGGATCGTTGCTTGATTTTATTGAGGATTTTACTGAACGCTTTCCTAAACGCGTTGATGAGTATGAAACATTACTCACCGATAACAGGATCTGGAAACAGCGTACCGTCGGTATCGGAATCGTATCCCTAGAGCGTGCCTTACAGCTGGGGTTTTCAGGACCAATGCTGCGTGGTTCTGGATTAGCATGGGACCTGCGTAAGAAACAGACTTACGAAGTCTATGATCGCCTGGATTTCGACATTCCAGTGGGTGTTAATGGAGATTGTTACGATCGTTACTTAGTGCGCGTTGAAGAGATGCGCCAGTCCAATCACATTATCCGACAGTGTGTGAAGTGGCTGAAGGAAAATCCTGGTCCGGTGGTAATCGACGATCACAAGATCGTACCTCCAAAACGCGAGAAGATGAAGGAGGATATGGAGGCTTTAATTTGTCACTTCAAGTTATTTACAGAAGGTTATTGTGTACCTGTAGGTGAGGTCTATGTAGCTACTGAACATCCAAAGGGAGAGTACGGAATTTATCTAGTTTCTGATGGTGCTAACAAACCTTATAGAATTAAGGTTCGAGCTGCTGGCTTCGCACATCTGTCTGCTATGGATGAAATGACTCGTGGGCACATGTTAGCTGATGTTGTAGCCATTATCGGTACGCAGGATATTGTCTTTGGAGAGGTCGACCGCTAATGATTACACGTAAGAGTGACCTGCTGTCTGTCCATGTACGCGCTGAGATCAACCGGTGGCTTGAACGATATCCTCCAGATCAAAAGCGATCTGTTGTTCTCACTGCTCTGCGAGAGGCACAGCACGAGAATAGTGGTTATCTCACTACAGATTTAATAGATGCGATAGCTGATTATCTGGAGATGCCAGCTATTGCTATCTATGAAGTTGCTAGCTTTTATTCAATGTTTGAACTACAGCCAGTCGGTCGCCATAATATAGCTGTTTGCACTAACATCTCTTGTATGTTGCGTGGTAGTGATAATATATTGAAACATATAGAGAAAAAACTTGGGATTAGATCAGGTACAAGTACATTGGATGGCAAGTTCTATTTGAAGCGGGAAGAAGAATGTTTAGCAGCCTGCTGCGGAGCACCGATGATGCAGGTTGATCACATATATTATGAAAATCTGACACTGGAAAGAGTTGATCAGGTGTTGGATAGCCTGGAGTGAGGTGCAATGGCCAACGAAGTTTGCTATCGGACGCTGGGGTTGAACAAACCTTGGTCGATTGATGCCTATAGAAGTGTTGGAGGTTATGCTGCTTGGCAGAAGATTATAGATGGACAGATAAATATAGACACTGTGCTCAGTGAGGTTAGAAGATCTGGACTACGTGGTCGTGGCGGTGCCGGTTTTCCAGTTTGGTTAAAATGGACATTTATGCCACGTGATTTATCAGTACAAAAATATATTATCTGCAATTCGGATGAATCGGAACCAGGAACTTGCAAAGATCGTGATATTCTGCGATTTAACCCACATGCCTTAGTTGAAGGTATGGCTATCGCCGGATTTGCAACCGGTTCGACGGTTGGTTACAACTACATGCGCGGTGAGTTTATTAGTGAACCTTACCGACGTTTTGAGGTTGCTATTAAAGAAGCTTATTCTGCAGGTCTATTAGGTAAAAATATCAACCATTCTGGAGTTGATTTCGATCTATACGCCACCCTAGGAGCTGGAGCTTACATTTGTGGAGAGGAAACTGCATTGCTAGAATCTCTAGAAGGTAAGAAAGGTCAGCCACGTTATAAGCCACCATTTCCAGCTAGTTGTGGCCTCTATGGAAGGCCCACCACTATAAATAATACTGAGACGCTTGCCTCGATTCCTTCTATCATCAGCAAAGGTGGTGATTGGTTTGCCGATCTTGGCACTGTTAACGCGGGTGGCACTAAGATTTTCTCTGTATCTGGTCATGTTGAGAATCCGGGAAATTTCGAAGTATCAATGGGCATCCCATTCTCAGAACTCCTTTCCTTAGCTGGTGGGATCTGGAAAGGTCGGCAGCTTAAGGCAGTAATTCCAGGTGGTTCCTCTGTACCTGTAGTGCCCGGTACCTTAATGCTGAAAGCAAATATGGATTATGATTCCATCGTTAAGGTTGGTTCAATGTTAGGGTCTGGGGCAGTGATAGTTATGGATGATGCAACTGATATGGTCAAAGTACTTCAAAGAATATCGAGGTTTTACTATATGGAATCATGTGGTCAATGTACTCCATGCCGAGAAGGTACTGGTTGGTTATATAGGATAGTGACACGTATTGTCGAAGGTAAAGGGCGATCTGAAGATCTAGATTTACTCGATAACGTGGCTGGCAATATAGAAGGGCACACTATCTGTGCCTTAGGCGATGCTGCTGCTATGCCGGTTCGCAGTTTCATTAATCATTATCGCCAGGAGTTTGCCTACTACATTGAGCACGGCAATAGCATAATTGGAAGTACAATATTTCACTAATTCATAGTTGTATTGGGTAATTAAAGATGAGTGAGGAATTAATTAATATCGAAGTGAATGGCATCCCGCTACAGGCGCGTAAGGGTGCGATGCTCATTGAAATTACCGATTCGGCTGGCATCGTAATTCCACGTTTCTGCTATCATAAAATGATATCAGTTGCTGCTAACTGTCGGATGTGTTTAGTTGAGGTTGAGAAATCAATAAAACCACTGCCTGCTTGTGCAACCCCTGTTATGGAGGGTATGAAAGTTTTTACGGATTCTCCAAAGGCTGTCGCTGCACAGAAGGGCACTATGGAGTTTCTACTAATCAACCACCCTTTAGACTGTCCAATCTGTGATCAGGGTGGTGAATGCGAGTTACAAGACCTAGCGATGGGATATGGTAGCAGCATATCTCGTTTCACTGAGCGTAAGCGAGTAATTCGAGAAAAGTATATTGGATCTCTGATCGCGACTGATATGACGCGTTGTATCTATTGCACCCGCTGTATAAGATTCGGCGAGGAGATAGCTGGTCTGCGCGAGCTAGGAATTACTGGTCGCGGTGAAAATGTAGAGATCAATACTTATATCACTCATAGCTTGATTTCCGAGTTGTCCGGTAATGTTATTGATTTGTGTCCTGTCGGTGCGTTAACTGCTAAGCCATCTCGTTATAAAGGTCGATCTTGGGAATTTATACAGCATGCTGCTATAGCCCCGCACGATTCTATCGGATCCAATATCTTTATTCATACCTTACGTGGTCAGGTAATACGCGTAGTGCCCCGTGAGAATAAATATGTTAATGAAAACTGGATTTCTGATCGTGATCGGTTTAGCTATGAGGGTATTTATAGCAATGACCGTTTGAGTAGACCTTTAATTAATGGTAATGATAGTGAATGGAAAAATGCGCTTGATACTGCTACTAAAGGGTTAAAAGATGTAATCAACCAGCACAGTACTGAGTCAGTGGGTTTTCTAGTTTCACCCACTGCAACTATTGAGGAGTTATATCTAACACAAAAATTAGCAAGGGGATTAGGTGTTAAAAATATCGACCATAGACTACGACAGGCTGATTTCAGTGATCAAGATACGGCTCCTGTATTTCCTTGGCTTGGGCAACGCGTCACTGATCTAGAAAAGGTTAAGTCGGCACTGCTTATCGGGTCAAATGTGCGGATGGAACAGCCACTTGCCTGCCATCGCCTTCGCAAGGCAGCGCTGGCAGGTGGACGAATGATGTTCATCAATCCACTTAACTTTGAGTTCCTGTTCCCAGTCACTGTTAGTATTAGCACCGATCCATACGGTATGATAGTGGAATTGGCTGGGGTAGCTCAAGCCATTGCAGAGATTAGGAGAGAAAACTTACCTGATAGTCTCGCACGCATAGTTACTGATAAGCCGAGTAAATCTGCACGTGCTATCGCTGAAAATCTTATTGAAAATGTACCAGCGACCGTTCTGCTTGGCAACTTAGCAGTAGCTCATCCAGCTTTTTCTCAACTGCGTGCACTAGCAGGATTTATTACAATAGCCTGTCAAGCAACTCTGGGTTATCTGCCGGAAGCTGCTAATTCTGTCGGCGGGTGGTTAGCTGGTGCAGTACCACATCGGCTACCTGGTGGTAAGCCTGCTTCAAGGGTGGGACTGAACGTAAGGGAAATGCTAGAGATCCCACGAAAGGCATTTGTCTTAGTTGGAATTGAACCTGAGTTAGATTGTTGGGATAGCTACACCTCTGTGAAGGCAATGCAAGATGCGGAGTTTGTAGTTTCTCTTAGCGCCTATGCTAACAACTTCATTAGGAGCTATGCTAGCGTTGTTTTACCGGTTGCAACATTCGCTGAAACCTCGGGTACGTATGTTAATGCGGAGGGCCTATGGCAAAGTTTTCAAGGTGCTGGTACCCCATTTGGCGAAGCAAGACCGGCTTGGAAGGTTCTACGAGTTTTGGGTAATCTACTAGATTTAGAGGGATTTGAATACATAGATTCTGAGGAGGTGCTCGCTGAAGTAAAGAGTTCATGTACTGCGGTAGAACCAAATAATAGACAAAATCTAGACGGAAACATGACCTTTTTTAAGGCAGCAGAAGCTCCTCATGGCTTAATAAGAGTGGCAGAAGTACCAATCTACTCGATTGACCCTTTGGTACGCCGTGCACATTCCCTACAGTTAAGCCCATTAGCAGCACTACTAGATGAAGCTCGGATACATCCAGATGTAGCTCAGGAATTGGGGTTATCTGAGCGGGTACAGGTAAAAGTGTGCCAAAGTGGAGAAACAGTTGAGTTGCCATTAATGTTAGATGAAAACGTACCTAAAGGATGTGTCTGGATTTCAAGCGGGACAAGGGCTAGTGTAGCTCTTGGTCCCTCAATTGGTCCAGTCACTATACAATAATAAGGATACCATAGTTATGGAAACACTACTGACTATCGTCGTCATCTTACTTAAAATTGTTGCTATACTGGTGCCTCTCTTAATAGCGGTAGCGTACCTAACTTTTGCTGAACGTAAAATCATCGGCTACATGCAGATACGTATCGGGCCAAACCGCACCGGCCCTAAAGGCTGGTTACAACCGATTGCGGATGCTATGAAGCTAATGTTTAAGGAAATTATTATTCCTACCAATGCTGATCGTTTCCTGTTCCTATTAGCACCAGTTATCGCTTTCGGCCCTGCATTGGCCGCTTGGGCTGTAATGCCTTTCGGTAATGAAATAATACTTTCACATTTAGACGCCGGCATATTGTATCTAATAGCTCTCACTTCGGTGGGTGTCTATGGAATAGTCATCGCTGGCTGGGCATCAAATTCTAAATATGCTTTCCTCGGGGCAATGCGTTCTGTAGCCCAGATAGTATCATACGAGATTGCTATGGGGTTCTCTCTAGTCGGTGTTCTGCTAGCCGCTGGCAGTTTAAATCTGCATCAGGTCGTCTTAGCACAGAGAGGCGGTATACTACACTGGTTCTGGCTGCCCCTATTACCATTATTTATAGTGTATTTCATATCTGGAGTTGCCGAAACAAATCGTGCTCCGTTTGATGTTGCCGAAGGTGAATCGGAGATCGTTGCTGGTTTTCACGTAGATTATTCTGGTATGGCATTCGCTGTATTCTTTCTGGCTGAGTATGCAAATATGATTTTAGTATCAGCTCTAGCCTCCACTATGTTTCTAGGAGGCTGGCTTTCGCCATTTGAGGGAATACCGATCATAGGTAGGTTATTAGATGTTGTACCAGGACCTATTTGGCTGATAAGCAAAATCTCTCTCCTGCTCCTATTTTTTCTTTGGTTCCGTGCTACTTTCCCAAGATATCGCTATGATCAAATTATGCGTCTGGGTTGGAAAGTATTCATTCCAGTTACTTTATTCTGGTTACCAGTGATCAGCTTGGGAATACTATACCAAGTAGGTCCATGGTTTAATTGAGGCATGAAATCTATGAGTAAGACTCTAAGTGTTCTCCGCCAATACTTTAAGAGTTTTCTATTATGGGAGTTATTACTTGGTTTGTGTGTGACAGGACGGCATTTGTTCTCAAAGAAGTTTACAGTGCAATATCCTGAAGAGCGTACTCCACTGTCACCACGGTTCCGTGGCTTACATGCTCAAAGACGTTACCCAAATGGGGAAGAACGCTGTATTGCATGTAAACTCTGTGAAGCCGTTTGCCCAGCGCTAGCAATTACAATTGAATCTGAACAGCGTATGGATGGTAGTCGTCGCACAGTACGGTATGACATAGATTTATTCAAATGTATCTATTGTGGCTTCTGTGAAGAAGCCTGCCCGGTAGACGCTATTGTGGAGACGAGGACCTTTGATTACCACTTTGAAAAGCGTGGTATCACATTATGACCAAAGAGAAGCTGCTTATACATGGCGATCACTATGAATCACAGATTGCTGCTGATAGAGCTATTGATGCAGCCTATCGCTAGGCTGTTCCCAAAATATAGAAAATTAGGCCGCCTCTCATGGGATTTGAAAAGTACATGTTCTACCTTTTTTCCTGCACCCTTATATTTTCAGCGGTGCGTGTGATAACAGCGCGTAATTCAGTGCACGCTGTTTTGTTTTTAGTTCTAACATTCTTTACAAGTGCTGCTCTTTGGTTATTAATAGAAGCTGAATTTTTGGCTATCACTATGGTACTAGTTTATGTAGGTGCTGTGATGGTTCTATTCTTGTTCGTAGTGATGATGCTTGATATCAACGTCATTACTAGAGGAGGTTTAATCAAGTATTTACCAGTTGGCAGTGCCGTTGCGACTGTAATAGTCATTGAGATGATGTTAGTGGTAACAGGGTCTGGATATTTTAATTCGGCTAAATATAGATTTATACCTCATACCACGGATTACAGTAATGCTGAGGAATTAGGTAGCATTTTATATACTTTTTATGTGTATCCGTTTGAAATTGCTTCTATCATATTGTTGGTAGCAATCATTGCTGCAATCTCACTAACACTGCGCCGTCGATTAGATACTAAATCTCAGAACCTGAATCAGCAAATTCAGTTCTCAAAGAGTAATAGAGTACAGTTAATCAAATTAGCGGCGGAAAGAGAGCCATCCTAACCGCTCGGTGAAGCGATTCCATGATGTTTTATTTTTTAATATTAAGGCAGTTGAAAGATGATCGCACTTACTGATTATCTCATGCTTGGGGTGATCCTCTTTTGTATCGGCATGGCGGGTATCTTTTTGAATCGTAAAAATGTTATTACCATGCTGATGTCGATTGAGTTGATTTTGCTATCTGTGAATTTCAATTTCATCGCTTTTTCACGGTTCCTCAACGATAGTGTCGGCCAAGTATTCGTTTTCTTTATTCTGACCGTGGCAGCTGCAGAATCCGCTATTGGCTTGGCTATCCTAGTAGTTTTATTCCGTCAGCGGCGCACCATTAATGTTACCGATTTTAATACACTAAAAGGTTAGCCGTATGCAAAACGTCTACCTCTGGATTGTGCTCGCGCCTCTCTGTGGTGCGGTTATCACTGGTTTATTCGGTCCTAAAATCGGGCGCTCTCGCTCCCATTTGGTTGCTATCTCTGGTGTGGCAATCTCTTTTTTACTTTCTCTGGTTGTGGTGTACCAGCATATTTTAAACGGTGCTGCACCTTACGATAGCACCGTTTATACTTGGATGACGATAGAAGGTATCTGCTTAAAGATTGGATTTCTAGTAGATAATCTGACAGCTGTGATGATCTGTACAGTTACTTTTATATCATTGATGGTACATATTTATACCGTGGGATATATGCAAGATGATGATGGTTACCAACGATTCTTCAGCTATATCTCGCTGTTTACTTTTGCCATGCTTATGTTAGTAATGGCTAACAATTTTCTGCAACTCTTCTTCGGCTGGGAAGGTGTAGGCCTGGTTTCTTATTTGCTAATTGGTTTCTGGTATAAGCGTGAGAGTGCTATCTATGCTAGTTTTAAGGCTTTCTTGGTTAATCGAGTTGGTGATTTTGGATTTCTTCTTGGGATTGCTGCAGTTTTAATGGCTTGTAACAGTATTGATTACGCTGAAGTATTCATAGCTGCACCAATGATTGCAAGAAGTACTATACAGATTATACCTGGGGTAGACTGGTCGTTGATGACATTAATCTGTATCCTACTCTTTATAGGTGCGATGGGAAAATCAGCGCAAGTACCACTGCACGTCTGGTTACCAGATTCAATGGAGGGTCCTACTCCGATTTCTGCTTTGATACATGCTGCTACCATGGTGACGGCTGGCATCTTTATGGTTGCCCGGATGTCACCCCTTTTCGAATTATCGGAGACGGCACTGAGCTTTATATTAGTAATTGGATCAGTTACAGCTCTATTCATGGGATTTTTAGGTATCATTCAGAATGATATCAAGCGGGTGATAGCCTATTCTACACTTTCACAGCTTGGCTATATGACCGCAGCTCTAGGAGTGTCTGCCTATCCAGCTGCTATTTTCCATTTGATGACGCATGCTTTCTTCAAAGCGCTATTATTTTTAGGAGCTGGCTCAGTGATTATTGCCATGCACCATGAGCAGGATATCCGCAAGATGGGGGGCATTTGGAAACAAATGCCGATTACTTGGTTCACCTTCCTGATAGGTACTTTATCATTAGTCGGTGTGCCCGGGTTTTCTGGTTTTTACTCCAAAGATAGTATCCTAGAAGCTGTATATGCATCGCATATTTCTAGTGCCAGTTTCGCGTATTTTTCTATGATATTGGGTGTTTTTGTGACTTCATTCTACTCTTTCCGTTTATACTTTACTGTATTTCATGGTGAGACACATATCCAAGAACATTTGCATGAGACACCGCTAGTAGTAACTATTCCACTTATACTACTATCAATTCCTTCAGTCGTTATAGGTGCAATAACAATTGAACCGTTACTGTTTGATACTGGTTTCGGTAGCAGTGTGTTTGTAGCGCCCGATCACAATGTGCTAGGGCATCTAGAGCTAGTATTTCATAACTCAATAAGCTTTGGGCTACATGGGTTAATTGGGTTGCCATTTTTTCTAGTATTAGCCGGATTTGGAGCGGCATTCTACTTATACTTGATCAAGCAGGAATTACCTGAATTAATTAAACAGCGCTTTTATAAAATATATAACGTCATGGATCATAAGTACTTTTTTGATGAAATCTACCAATTATTTTTTGTGCACTGTGGGCAGAAATTAGGTACAGTACTCTGGAAGTTTGGCGATGCTGGATTGATCGACGGTCTGCTGGTTAATGGTAGTGCACAGTTAGTAGTTTGGTTTGCATCAATGGTTCGACGTCTTCAATCAGGGTACCTGTATACCTATGCTTTCGCGATGATTATAGGTTTACTGATCTTCCTGACCTGGTTTATCACTACACACTGACTGAAGAAGAAAAACCATGCTGTCAGAACTGCCATTGCTGAGTCTTGCCATCTGGTTTCCAGTTATCGGTGGTGTTGCCATACTCTTTGGTGGTGACAACCCTAAGTTTACTAGACTATTTGCCTTAACGGTAGGAATCCTTACATTCCTGATCAGCACGCAACTATATACTGAATTCAATACTCAAACGGCTGCTATGCAATTTCAGGAATGTATACGGTGGATTCCAACATTTAGCGCCAATTACCATTTAGGCGTAGATGGATTCTCGATGCCGTTGATTCTATTAACAGCATTTATGACTGTTATAGTGATTATTTCTAGCTGGGAGGTCGTTAAACACCGATTTTCTCAGTATATGGCGGCTTTTCTAATCATGGAAGGTTTGATGATTGGTGTATTCGCTGCTTTAGATGCACTTTTATTTTATGTATTTTTCGAAGCGATGTTGATTCCAATGTTCTTGATCATCGGTATCTGGGGTGGGTCACGTCGTGTCTATGCAACTTTTAAATTTTTCCTATATACTTTTTTTGGATCTATTTTTATGCTAGTTGCGCTGATCTATATGCATGATCAGGCAAAAAGCTTTGAGATCCTAGATTTCCATAAGTTACCATTGAATATGCATGAGCAGATGTTCATCTTTTTCGCGTTTCTGCTCAGTTTTGCAATTAAAGTTCCAATGTGGCCCTTTCATACCTGGTTACCAGATGCACACGTTGAGGCTCCTACAGGAGGTTCAGTAATCCTGGCAGCTATTACACTAAAGATTGGTGGTTACGGTTTCCTGCGTTTTATCCTGCCAATTGTTCCTGATGCATCTGCTGTACTAGATTGGTTGATTCTTACTATGTCGTTAGTAGCAGTGGTCTATATTGGATTTATCGCACTAATGCAACAAGATATGAAGAAACTAATTGCCTATTCTTCTATTTCTCATATGGGAATAGTTACTCTTGGATTTTTCGTCATGTTCACTTTACACCGCCATACCGGCAATTTTAGTGGTGCTACGATGGGCATCGAGGGTAGTATGGTCCAGATGGTATCGCATGGGTTAGTTTCTGGTGCCCTATTTCTATGCGTAGGCGTGTTGTATGATCGTTTGCATTCTCGCCAGATAAAAGATTACGGGGGGGTAGTTAATAGTATGCCGGTATTTGCTACATTTATGGTTCTATTCTGTATGGCAAACGCCGGATTGCCTGGTACGTCAGGATTTGTTGGCGAGTTCATGGTAATTATGAGCAGCTTTAAGGCTGGATTCTGGCTTGCTTTCATAGCATCTTTCACTTTGATTCTTGGTGCGGCTTATACATTGTGGCTAGTTAAACGTGTTATTTTTGGTGATATCCGAAATGATTATGTTGCCAGCCTCGAAGACGTAAATCATCGTGAAATCCTTATGCTGAGTCTATTAGCTATAACAGTATTGATAATCGGCATATGGCCTGATCTACTTACTTCCATAATGCATGCTACGGTTGATAACCTATTGCGTCATAGCACCTTAACTAAGTTGTAGGGCTACTATAAATCGCGTAGAGCAATCAGAGATATAAATAGGTAATCCTCGATGAAATTCGTTGCTCCTGACTTAATGCCTGTATTACCGGAGCTGTTCGTATTGACTATGTCCTGTATAGTTCTAGTCGTCGATATGTTCCTAGAACGACAGCAGCGATATATTACCTACTGGTTGACGCAGCTAACTCTCCTAAGTGTCGCGATTCTTATCTTGTCAACTCCTGCTGTGCAAGAGTCAAAATTAGCAATGTTTGGCCATTACATCAAAGATACTTTGGGTGATACACTTAAATTCTTTATCTGTATAGTATCTGCTACAGTATTCCTATATTCAAGAGACTATTTGAAAAACAATGAGTTATTTAGGGGCGAGTATTTTGTATTAGGTCTCTTTGGTGTGTTAGGAATGATGGTTATGGTCTCTGCACACAGCCTACTCAGTATATATTTGGGCTTGGAGCTACTATCACTGTCTCTATATGCCATGATAGCGTTAAATCGTGACTCACCTACTGCCGCTGAAGCTGCTATAAAGTACTTTGTGCTTGGTTCGCTTGCATCTGGCATATTGCTATATGGGATCTCGATGATTTACGGCGTGACTGGAAGTGTAGATCTACAGGTAGTAGCAGCGGTAGTTTCTGGTAAGCATGATCATGATGATTTAATGTTAGTGTTTGGGCTAGTGTTTCTAGTAGTCGGGCTGGCATTTAAGCTGGGTTCTGTCCCGTTCCACATGTGGATACCGGATGTCTATCAAGGTGCTCCCACCTCTGTTGCGCTTTATATAAGTTCAGCCCCAAAGCTAGCGGCTTTTGCCTTAATTATACGTGTTCTGGTTTATGGACTCGGTAGTCTACAGGGTGACTGGCAGCAGATGCTGATTATATTATCTATTTTGTCCATGATGCTTGGGAATCTAGCTGCTATTGCTCAAACTAACATCAAGCGCATGCTAGCCTATTCTACTATTTCTCATACCGGCTTTTTGCTACTCGGTATCCTATCAGGGACATTAGAAGGTTACTCAGCATCAATGTTCTATTCTATAATCTACGTTTTGATGGTAGTTGGAGCATTTGGTGTAGTTACCATTTTGAGTCAGTCTGGATTGGAGATTGAAAATATAAGAGATTTGAGTGGGCTGCATCACAGAGATCCATGGCTAGCTTTTATCATGATGACAGTAATGATGTCTATGGCTGGTATTCCGTGTATGGTAGGATTTTATGCGAAATTAGCAGTTTTACAGGCAGTTATCAATATAGGGCTTATTTGGCTAGCACTGATCGGTGTTATATCCTCTGTAATAGGTGCTTTCTATTATTTACGTGTGGTTAAATTCATATATTTCGATGAGATAGAGCATTTAAGAAGAAAACAGTCGCTAGAAATTAGCAGAGATGTCAAATTTGTAATTAGTGCCAATGGATTGTTAATAATCTTCTTGGGATTATATCCAACAGCCCTTATGACATGGTGCACTGCTTCATTATTAGATTGAAATGATAGATGATCATAATTGCTTGGTTATTTTTGTTCATATTAGCGGCTAATCTACCTTGGCTGATTGAGCAGTCTCCTTTTTGGATTATTTACAGGTTGCAGAGTTTACCTAGAAAACCATTTTTGCTTCGATTTTTCGGATGGCTTTTGCTATATGTATTGATTATAAGTTTAGGCTTTGCTTTTGAGCATAAAGCTACCGGCTCTGTAAAAGTCCAAGATTGGGAATTTTATGTAATAACGATATCGCTTTTCGCAGTTGGTGCATTACCAGGATTAGTTTATCGCTACCAGGTGAAGCCTCTACTGACGAGATCTTAGGGCTGCTTCATTTGAGATTTATATGAGATTCATATACAGTTTCAGTGACTGCTAACCTGACTCTAAGCGAATGGGATGAGATGAATAGTAATACTGTTTTGATGATAAACCTGGGGGCTACCTCGGGCAGGTCGCCCAGTGTAGCCCGCCGAAGATATGTTATGTGTCAAGCATTACCTTACTTTCCAGATGTACAATTATATCCTTCAGCATCAATTTACGCTTTTTCAAACGTTTAAGTTCTAACTCATCAACAAGAGGATCTTTAGTGAGGCGAGCGATAACATCGTCGAGATCGCGGTGTTCTGTCCGTAACTCAGTAAGCCGATGTTTATAATGTTCGATTTCGCAAGTCTCCATATCGAATATCTCCAAAAGCTAGCGGTTATTCTTTCAAGGCTGGTTGCACTAGGGAATCGGAAGTCTTCCAGTTGTGCAAAGCAAATCGGGGATTCTAGATCCCTATCCCCCCCCCTAGCGTCCTGCAAGGTGTGAGGAGCTAGCCTGCTTTGTTTTCCATCAATATGATGATTTGTATATATCCAGCGGGAAGAACTACATATGGAATGTGCTGCCTGATTATTTAATGAGAGTATTGGGCATATCATCCATATCCGAAAAGATACTTGGCTCACATTATAATTCAATGCCAAACCTGGAAAATTATTGTACCAGCTGGATAAACACTTTCTATCCTGTTCGATTTTACCACGATATACACATTGTTGTCTGCCGAAGAGCTCATATATGGTACTGTGCTCTGCTAATTAGAGCTGTTGTGTGTTTCCTGATAGCCGAAAGATATAAATTCTAACTTCTTGATTAATCTAGGTCTTTATCCATTTAACTTATCAATGCTCTGCGGCGTGTCAGATTCATCAACCATGTATGAATACCCAGTGCTGCTGGTCCGATTGCATCCTTTTCAGGATCAGGATAGCTTTGAATATATGTTCCATCAGGTTGCATAATCCAAGCCTGTCGGTTATCCCGGAGACAAATATCTAGTATTTCCCATAACTTCTCTCGCGCGGTGCGGTCTTCCACCAGAGTAGCAGCTTCGACCCGGCTGGAGAGGTTGCGATACATCCAGTCAGCTGATCCAATAATAAAATCACCATTTATAGGGTCTTCATGACCGTTAGCGAAGTGGAAGATACGAGAATGTTCGAGGAAGCGACCAATGATCGAGCGTACTCGAGCATTTTCAGTCCAACCTGGTACACCAGCAATTAGGCAGCAGAAACCGCGAACGATTAGTTCTATTGATACGCCAGCTTGCGAAGCTGCCGACAGTGCCAGTGCCATTTCTAAGTCTTCGAGCTGATTCATTTTAGCAATAATGCGTGAAGGGCGGCCAGCGATATGGTTCTCAATCTCACGCTCGATGCATGCTAAAAAGCGCTG